>CAZGRM010000006.1:0-38736 GCA_964528295.1 uncultured Lachnospiraceae bacterium | reverse complement strand
ACCACGTACACCCGGGATACGCCCATGGCCTTCAGCGCCATCATGGATACCAGGCCGATGCAGCCTGAGCCCATCACCACGGCGGTCTGCCCCGCTCGGGCTCCGCCCTGCATGGCGGCGTGGAAGCCCACGGCCAGGGGCTCGATCAGCGCGCCCTCCATCGTGCTCACATTATCCGGCAGCTTAAAGCACAGGTCCGCCTCATGGGCCACATACTCCTGAAATACGCCGTCCACCGGAGGCGTGGCAAAAAATACCACATCCGGGCAGAGATTGTACCGTCCTGTCTTGCAGAACTCACAGTGGCCGCAGGTCTTTCCCGGCTCCAGAGCCACCCGGTCTCCCACCTTCAGATGGGTCACGTTCTTTCCCACCTCCACCACGGTGCCGCCGGGCTCATGCCCCAGCACAAAGGGAGGCTCCACCACATAGTCTCCGATGGCGCCGGACTCATAATAGTGCAGATCGCTGCCGCAGATCCCCACATACTCCAGCTTAACCAGTACCTCGTCATCCTTTGGCTTCGGAACCTCCCGCTCCTCAAAACCCATTTTCCCAATCCCCAGCATTACCGCAACCTTCATTTTGTGTTCCATAGCTTCCTTCTCCTTTTTACCGCTTTCGTTGAATCTTTATTAAATAGTTTTATTATGTGTTTATATTACATCTCTTTTCTTTATCTGTCAACCGTTTCTATATAATAAAGAAAGAAAAAAGCAGTTTTTCCTATTCAGAAGGAGGACGCTACCTGAGGACCGTCTTTCCGTACACCTCCCACTGGGTCAGGGCCGGAAACGGGGAGGGGTCCTCGCCCCGGACGAAGTTCTTCAGCATGACCCAGGTGATCTCTCTGGCCGGAAAGTCAAAGGTCTGAAACTCTCCCGTCTTGACCAGTGGAAGCACAAGCTCCGTGCCGTCGGAAAACTCCATGGTGGCGCTGGTCCAGTAATTGTCGTGGGGGAAGTCCGCCCGGATCAAAATGGCGGTTTTGTCCGCCAGCACCTTCCGTCCAAACTCAATGCGGATCCTTGCCTCCGGGTTTTCATCCTCTCCCCAGCTGGTGTAGGGCCAGACGCCGTGGCTGGTGTTCGCCAGGCTGCCGTCAATGACATTGCGGGCGGCGAAGACGGCCTCGCCTCTCGTCTCCGCGTTGGCCGCACAGTGGGGATAGTAGTGAGTCTCCCCCCGGCGGTCCAGGGGATTTTCGCTGATCAGGCCGTAGCTGAGGACTTCCTCCTCAGCCGCTCTGACTGCGGTGACCGTATGGCTTTCCCCGACAAAGGAGCGGTCCGGGTAGGCCTGGTGGGCTTCCCCCAGGGGGATCGGAAATTCCATGGGGCCGTCCGCCAGCCACACCCTGCTCTCCTTTATTTCCGGGTCCAGCGACACCCGCAGCATGACGGGAAGCTCGCTGCTCTCGATGAGGATCCTGTCCCCCTGCTCATAAGTCCGGCGAAAGGTAAGCGCCGCCCCCTCCCGGGCCTCACAGGAGGCTATGATATTGTTATCCGCGTCCAAGACGCAAATCCTGATCTGTGTCATTTCATTTTCACCCTGTTTCCTATAAACGGCTGATCAGCTCTTCCACGATCTTCACGCTGGCCGTAGAGCCGATTCTGGCAACGCCCGCGTCGATCATCTCCAGGGCGGTATCCAGGGTGCGGATGCCTCCGGCCGCCTTCACCTGGATCTCATCTCCCACCAGGCGCTTCATCAAAATCACATCCTCCAGCGTGGCGCCTCCGGTGCCAAACCCGGTGGAGGTCTTTACGAAGTCCGGCTTCACCTCCCTGGCGACGCGGCACAGCTCCTCCTTCTCCTGCCGTGTCAGATAGCAGTTTTCGAAGATCACCTTGGAAGTAACGCCGTGGGCCCGGCAGTAGCTGACGATCTCCCGCATTTCCTTTTCCACATAGGCGTAATTTTTATCCTTCAGCTCACGCTGATTGATCACGTAATCAATCTCGTCGGCGCCGTCGTCGATGGCCTGGATGGTCTCAAACCGCTTCACCTCAATGGTGGTCTGTCCCAGCGGGAAACCGATGGCGGCCCCCACGTGAACCTGCGCGCCTGCCAGAAGCTCCTTGCACAGGGCGACGGGCGCGGAGTTAATCGCCACCATTTTGAAGCCGTACTTCCTGCTCTCATCGCATAAAATCTCAAAATCCTTTTTCACGGCAAATGTCTTTAACTGGGTGTGATCAAAATAAGCCGCCAGCTTTTCCGGTGTAAAATCCTTGTATGTCATGTTCTCTCTCCTTTCTTATAGGGCGGAGGTCAAAATCGCCGCCACATCATCCGTATCCAGTTTTTTGAAGCTTCCCAGTGTTCCCTGGGCGCAGGCCTTCCGGGCCATCAGCAAAATATTCTCGCCGCCGATCCCCGCCTCCGAAAGGCGGGTGGCAAGACCGATGCCCCGGAAGAAATTTTCGCAGGCGTCGATCCCCGCCAGGCAGGCGGCCTCCTCCTCCAGCTTCTCCGTATCGATGTCCCACACATTCCGGGCGAACTGTACAAAGCGCTTCGGGTGCTCCCTGTAGACGTACCGCATCCAGGCCGGGAACACGATGGCCAGGCCGGCCCCGTGGGCAATGTCATAGATGGCGCTCAGCTCATGCTCGATCCCGTGGCTGGCCCAGTCGTCCATGCGGCCCTTGCCCAGGAGCCCGTTGTGGGCCACATTGCCGGTCCACATCACCTCGGCCCAGGCGTCGTAGTCCGTCTTATTCTCCAGCACCTTTGGAAGGTTGTGGATCAGCGCCCTCATGGCCCCCTCACAGAGGCGGTCGGACAGGTCCGTATGCTCATTGGGAACGAAAAAGCGCTCCATGATATGGGCCAGAATGTCGGTTCCCCCGGCTCGGATCTGGCTGTCCGGGAGGGTGTAGCAAAGCTCCGGATTTAAAATGGCAAATTTGGGATACATCAAATCACAGCAGCAGGAGCGCTTCTCCAGCGTATCCTCCCGGGTGATCACGCTGCCGTCGCTGCTCTCGCTCCCGGCGGCGGGGATGGTCAGCACCGCGCCCACCGGAAGCATTTTTTTCGGCGTCTTTGAGGTTCCGTAGAAATCCCACACGTCCCCCTCGTAGCACACGCCGGCCGCGATGGCCTTGCAGGTATCGATCACGCTGCCGCCGCCCACCGCCAGCAAAAAGCGGATATCCTTTTCCCGGCAGATTCGGATGCCCTCCCGTACCAGAGATAGCCTGGGATTCGGCTTCACCCCGCCAAGCTCCTCAAATTCCACGCCGGCCTCCCTCAGGGAGTCCACCACCTCGTCATAGGTGCCCGCAGCCTTGATGCTCCTTCCGCCGTAGACGAGAAGCACCTTCTTCGCGTATTCGGCGGTGATTTCCCCCACCTGCCTGTGCCTTCCCTTCCCGAAAATAATTTTTGTAGGATTGTACCATATAAAGTTTTCCACTCTTCCTTTCCTCCTGTTTCTAAACCTTCTCCGCGGCCGTCTCCATCAGCAGGTAAAACGCCTGTCCCTCCGGGGAGAAGCCCGGCCGGTCAAAGTCCGGCGCGCCGCACACGTCCGCGATAAAGCCGTAAGCATCCATCTTTTCATTGGCCGCCGCCCGCATCCGGTCCGCCGCCTGTCTCCACTCCCGGCCCCGGGCGCTGTCCCGGCTGATCCACCCATCCCCCAGGCCCCGGTATACGGTGTAGGCCGCCATTTGGGACAGGTTGGTCTCCGCGAAGGTGGAGGGATCGTCCGGCACATCATGAAACAGCCCCTCCTCCCCCATCAGGGGAACCAAATGCTCCAGCAGGTCCTCCCCCAGAGCCGCAAGCCGCTCCGCGTCCTCAACGCAGCCCGCCCTCCTCATCATGGGAATCAAGCGGGCCAGCGCCGCTAAAGTCCAGCCGTTTCCGCTGCCCCAGTGGGCCCTTCGAATCCAGGTCCTGCTCCCGTCATCCCACATATGGCTCATCAGATGGGCCGCCGGATCATAGAGGCGGGACACATAGCCCCAGAACTGCCTCATCGCCTCCTCCGGATATCCCGCGGCGGCCAGAAAGGGCGGCAGCATGTAGACAGAGTCCACCCAGAACTGCTTTTTGCCGATCAGATGGTAAACAATTCCCTCCTCATTTCTTGGAGCCCCCCGGAGGGCCCAGGCCAGAAGCTCCCTCTCCCCCCGCAGCAAAAGGGGATCCTCCGTTTTTTTGCGGGCATAAATCAGCCCCTCCCCCACGGAACAGGGATCGGTCGCGGCCTCGTCATTTCCCATGACGGCGGCCCGCCCGTCCGGACGGCCCCGGTAGACGGCCTCCCGGGCCATGGCGATGACCGTATCGGTACGGCCCCACTCCAAAAAAGCCTGCATGGCCACTCCCTGCTCCCAGGAGTGTCTCTGCATGGCCAGAAGCGCCCGTCCGGCCAGCTCTCTTCGATGATTCACTTCCCCTCACTCCTTTTTTACACAAATTCTTCCCGGTACCTGGCCAGCTCCTCATAGACGGGAACCATCGCCTGGTAGGCCCGGTTAAAAATCCCGTAAAGCCTGTCGTACCGCTCTCTGTATTCTTCCCTGGGCAGGATCACCCGCTCCCTCGGGTTCATTTTCTCCGCCGCCTGATAGTCGGGATAGATCCCCACCCCCACTCCGGCGCACAACGCGGCGCCCATGCTGGTGGCCTCCCCCAGAAATCTGGGAATCACCACCGGCTTCTGCCAGATGTCCGCCAGAATCCGCGTCCATACGGCTCCCTTTGCCCCTCCGCCGATCACGGTCAGCTCATCGATCGGATGCTTCTGCTGAAGAATATCCAGGATTACCTTCAAATTAAATGCCACTCCCTCCAGCAGTGCCCTGGAAAAGCAGCCCTTCCCGGAGGTGATGTTGATCCCGAGAAAGGCTCCCCTGGCGTCGGGATTCCAGCGGGGCGACCGCTCTCCCAGCAGGTAGGGCAGATAGAGCAGGCCTCCGGCTCCGGGCTCGCACTCCTCGATGCCCTGGTTTAAAAGCTCGTAGGCGCTGCCCCCCGTTTTCCCGGCGGCCTCCTTCTCATAGCCGCCGAAGGTATCCCGGTACCAGCTGTAGGAATAGCCGGCGGCCTGCATTGTGCCGCAGGGAGTGTAGAGCTCCGGATCCAAATGAACCCAATTAAAGGTGCGCATGGTTTCGTCAAAAATCGGCGTTTTGGAGGCCAGGGAGATCCAGGAGGAGGAGCCCAGCACGTTGTAGGCGCTGCCTTCCCGGACCACCCCCGCCCCGGTGCAGGCGCAGCTTCCGTCCCCGCCGCCCATCACCACGGGGGTCCCTGCCGCCAACCCGGTGGACAGGGCGGCCTCCGGCGTCACCGTCCCCACAATATCCGCGGAGGCGTGCAGCTCCGGCAGCATCCGCTCCGGAATGTCAAAGGCATCCAAAAGCTCCCGGGACCACTCTTTTTTCGTGATATCCAGCAGGTTTGTGCTGGAGGCGTCGGAGTAATCGGACACCAGATTTCCCGTCAGCCGGTAGACGATGTAGTCCTTGGCGTGAATCATTTTCCAGCATTTCTCATAGAGCTCCGGCTGGTTGTCCCGCACCCACAGAAGCTTGGCCGCGGAGTAGGAGGCGCTGAGCCGGTGCCCCGTAATGTGGTAGCCCCGTTCCAGGCCCACCTGCTCCCGCATCCACCTCTCCTGCTTGACGGAGCGGGTGTCCGCCCAGATCATCATGCCGCGAAGCGGCTTCCCCTGCCCGTCCAGCATCAGGCAGCCCATCATCTGTCCGCTGAAGGAGACTGCGGCAATGTCCCCGGGACGGATGCCGGCCCGCTCCAGCAAAAGCCGGGTGGACCGGCAGACCGCGACCCACCAATCCTCCGGGTTTTGTTCCACCCATCCGGGATGGGGGTAGGAGGTGGGATATTCGTATAATACACTGGCCTCCAGCGTGCCGTCCTCGTGGTAGAGGACGGCCTTGTTTCCGCTGGTGCCCAGGTCATGTGCTAAAAGATAATTTGCCATATCATTTCCCTCAAGCCGTACCGCCCCGGCTACTCTGTCAGCTCCAGCTCCACCAGGGTGGCCGGCATCTCGTGCTTTGTGTTCACCTTGTCCGGTCCCGTCACCAGATCAAAGCAGGAGGCGATGATCCGCCCGTCCCACACAATGGGCTCGCCGGGCTGGTCCAGCCCTCCGTCCACTCCGGTGCAGTCCGGGCTCTGGGCGATCCGCTCCACCTGCCCGTCCGGCCGGATCCTGGCGATAGCGTTGGCGGAGAAATCCGCCACATACAGATTTCCCTCCTCATCGAAGAACATACCGTCGGTGCTCTGAAGCTGGTCCGGGTTCCGGGCAAAAATCTGATTGTCCTTCAGGCTTCCGTCCTCGTTGAAGGTGATTTTGTAGACGGCCCCGTCGCCGAAATTGCCCACATACAGATTTCCCTCCTTGTCAAACACAATGCCGTCCGCACCGTACTGGCAGTCCGGATTCTGGGTGACGAAGGTGGCAAAAATATGCGGATCCTCCAGGGTATTTGTGATGTGGATGTTTTCCTCCTCCAGGCCGAAGCGGTAGACACAGCTCACCAGCTTTCCGTCCTCCCGCTTCACGGGGTGCAGATAGCTCTGGGTCACGTACATATAATCTCCCCATATGCGGATGCCGTTGGGATGCTCCATGTTTTTGGCCACCTCCGCGCAGCGGGAAATATTTCCCTCGTCGTCCACGGTGATCTTCAGGACCCGCCCTTTAAATAAAAGGTCCTCCCGCTCGCTCCAGCCCTGGTTGTCACAGAGATAGACATTCCACTGCCCGTCAAAGGCGATCCCCATGTTTCTGGCCACGCCGGTTTCCGGATGGACCGGCACGTCAAACCATTTTGTCACCCTGCCCTCCCGGTCGATCTTCACGACGCAGCCGGACAGGTCATCCTGGGCATAATTGGGGCAGGAAAGGACAAGATTGCCGTATCGGTCCACGGCCATCCCGTCCGGGGTGCAGATGTAATCCGGCAGCACACAGAATAATTTACTTTCGATCATAGCTTCCTCCTTCTTATCTAAAAAACAATAATTCCCTTTTTGGATATCTGGCGGTCCAAAAGCTTTTGGAAGGCCTCCACCGAATCCTCAAACCGGAAGTAGTCGGAGATGAAATCCTTGATCACCAGCTCTCCGCTCCGGATCCATTCCATAACCTGTTCGTGGGCCGCCCCCTCCTCTTCCTTTCTGGGCATCTGCTGATAAATCACCCGCCAGTTATAATCCGCCCTGCTGAAATCGATGGTGATCTGCTCCGTGGCGGGGACACCGTAGCACAGCACCGTCCCCCGGTCCTTGATCAGGGGCATGGCCGCATTGACCACGAAGGGAGCGCCGATGGCGTCCAGCACGTAGTCCACTCCCCCGGGATACAGCTCCAGTACCCGCCGCTCCGCCTCCTCTCTCTGGCTGTTGATCGTGTGGGCGGCCCCATTTTGCCGGGCGCTTTCCAGCTTCTCATCCACAATGTCTATGGCCGTGATCTCCTCCACCCCGCAGAGTCTCAGGAACTTAATATAAGTAAGGCCCACAGGCCCGCAGCCAAAGACCACCACGCTGTCCCCGGGCCGGATCCCAAAGTAGCGGATGCTGCTGAGCACCTCCCGGAAGGTGACGATCATCACCGCGTCCACCGGGTCCACATCCTCCGGCAGCACCTCCTGGGCGTAAGCGCAGGCGGGAGCCTCCCCCTCCGGCCAGGCGGCCGGATCGCAGACCACGGCGTACTCGCTCATCGCCCCCCAGGCGGAGCCCATTCCCGGGTAAAGCTCCGGGTCGGGGTCCACAAAGGGGAGAATCACCTTATCTCCCGGGCGGAAGCTGGTCACCTCGCTGCCCACCTCCACCACCTCTCCCACTCCCTCATGCCCCAGCATGATGGGGTATACGGATTTCGGGATTCCCTTGAACGCGTGGTGGAGCAGCTTGACGTCTGTGCCGCACATCCCGCAGGCGATGGTCCTCACCAGGGCCTGCCTCCGGCCGTAACGCGGCTTTGGCACCTCCGCAATTTCTGTGGAGCCATCTTTATTTACAATGAATGTTCTCATCCTCAGACCTCCTGTTCGTGATTTGTATAAAATTATTTTAAATAAAATATCACACCTTTTACACCTCCTATTTTTAGAAACACTGTACAATTTTACAAAGTTTCACCAAAAACAGTCCCATGGCCTGGTATGTTTTTTTGAAAAATTAAAACATCATCCACTATTTTGAAAAATTATGTGTTAATTCTGACGAAGCAAGCTGTTATACTTTCAGCTATACCGCAACCGAAAATCATAAAACGAACAGGAGGAATGAATCATGAAAATCAAAAAGGTTTTGGCAGTTTGTCTGGCAGCCGCCACAGCAGTTTCCATGGTGCCCATGGCATCCATGGCGGAGGAGGATCCGGTTACCATCAAGGTCTTCTCCAATAATCCGGACAGGACTTCCGATCAGGGCCTGGTGGAGCAGACCATCTTCGACGCTTACATGGCGGAGCACCCCAATGTAACCATCGAGGTGGAGGCGCTGGACGACGAGGCCTACAAGACCAAATTTAAGGCTTACGCCGCCGGAAGTGAGATGCCCGACCTGGTAAGCGTGTGGGGGCAGCCCGGATTTATCGATGAGGTCATCGACGCCGGCATTCTGGCTGAGCTGAATCCGGAGGACTACGCGGACTATGGATTCCTGAGCGGATCCACAGACGGCTTCAGCTCCGACGGAAAGCTGTACGGTCTTCCCCGCAACACGGACGTTATCATCGTCTACTACAACGCGAAGATGTTTGAGGACAACGGCTGGGAGGTTCCCTCCACCTATGACGAATTCCTGACACTGTCAGACGCCATCAGCGAAGCCGGCATCATCCCGGTGGCGATGGACGGCGGAGACAAGTGGCCTCTGTACATTTATCTGTACGACATTATGCAGAAGACAGACGGCTCCGGCCTGATGCAGAAGACCCTGGACGCCATCGCCAGCGGCGACTACTCTGACGCCACCTTCCAGGACGCCGCGAATAAGCTCCGGGAGGCCGCGGAGCGGGGCGTATTCCAGATGGGCTTTGAGGCCACCGACTACGGCACCGCGCAGAATCTGTTCACCAACGGGCAGGCGGCCATGTACTACATGGGCAGCTGGGATATGAGCATCGCCACCAACCAGGACATCGCCGACGACATCCGGGAGAACATCCGCTGCTTTAACCTGCCTGTGGTGGAGGGCGGAAACGCGGATCCCACAGCGCTGACCGCATGGAACGGCGGCGGCTACTCCGTAACGGAAAATTCCGCGAACAAAGAAGCGGCTCTTGACCTGCTGAACTATATGTTCCTGCCGGAAAACTGGACGCGTATCGCATGGGAGAACGGCGTATGCATGTCCGCCCAGGATTTCTCCCAGTTCGCCACAGGAAATGAGACAGAGATTCAGAAGCAGCTGATGGATATGGTGGCGAACGCTTCCAATATTTCCGGCACCTCCATCGGTGACCTCGGAACATCCGAATACAAGACGGTTTGCGAAGATACCGTACAGCAGCTTGCGATCGGTTCTATTACCACAGAGGAATTCTACAATGGATTGTCCGCGCTGGTGAAATAGCCGACCTCTTTAAGAATGCGGCCGTCCTCCGGCAGAGGACGGCCGCATTCTCCATACAACAGGTGAAGGAGGAATACGCGATGCAAAAAGCATATAGCAACAAAAAAGTCATATTCACACTGGTATTTCCCGGACTGCTGACCTTCGTTTTCGCAGTTTTGGCGCCGATCTGTCTGAGCGTCTACTATGGCTTTACCGATTTCAGCGGCCTGGGAGCCTACAATTTCATCGGACTGGCCAACTACAGGGAGCTGGTGAAGGATCAAAACTTCTGGACCTCCCTGCTGAACTCTCTGCTGCTGGCGGCGGGATTTATCTGCATTCAGCATCCGCTGGCGATCCTGACGGCGGCCATTCTGGACCGGATGGGACGAAAGGCGGAGGGGTTTTTCCGCTGCGTCTATTTCCTTCCCAATGTCATTTCCGTGGCCATCATCGCCTACCTGTGGAAATTTATCTACAATCCCAACTTCGGACTGCTGAATAAAATAGCCGCCCTGCTGGGCCTGAAGGGCGTGAACTGGCTGGGAACGGGAAACGCCATCTGGTCCGTTCTCCTGGTGCTGATCTGGCACGGCTTTGGCTGGGGTATGCTGATCTACTACACCGGCATCAAAAATATTGATCCGGTGCTCTACGAGGCCGCCGCCATCGACGGGGCGGACAACCGGCAGACCTTTTTAAAAATCACCCTGCCTCTGATGGTACCTGTCATTGAGGTGAACGTGACGCTGGCCGTCATCTCCGCCTTAAAGCAGATGGAGACCGTCTATCTTCTGACCCAGGGCGGACCGGGAAACGAGACCCAGTTCATGGCCAACTATCTGTACAAGCAGGCCTTTCAGTCCTTCCGCTACGGCTACGGCAACGCCCTGAGCGTCATATTCGTTATCATCTGTATCCTGGCGACCCGGATACTGAACAGAATTTTTCCAAAGGAGGGTTAGAGCATGGTAAAGGGAAAGAAAAAATTTTCACCGGGAAAAATTGTGATGTGGACGATCCTGCTTGCCTTTGCGGTGATCCAGATCTTTCCGTTGATCTGGCTGCTGGACTTCTCCTTTGCCAGCAACAATGAGATGTTCACCAGAGGACTGCTGATCTGGCCGGAGCAAATCCGCTGGGATAACTATGTGACCGCCTTCGTCGACGGACATTTTCTTCATTATCTCTTTAATAGTTTGATTATCAACACGCTGGCAGTTATACTGGTATTGGCGATCTCTGTCATGATGGCCTTCGCGTGTACCAGAATGCACTGGAAGCTGTCCGGGGCGGTGAGGGGCTTGATCCTCCTGGGAATGATGATCCCGATTCACGCCACCCTGCTTCCGAACTACATCATATATGACAAACTGCGCCTGACCGACACCATATGGGCGCTGCTGATCCCCTATGTGGCCTTCTCTCTGCCCCAGGGACTGTTCCTGACAGGGAGCTTCATGGAGAGTATCCCGAAGGAAATCGAGGAGGCGGCGGTCATCGACGGCTGCGGCATCTACCGGGTCATCTGGGTGGTGATGGTGCCCATGCTGAAGACCTCCCTTGTGACGGTGTCCATCATGACCTTCCTGAACAACTGGAATGAATTTATGATGGCCCGGACCTATTTAAGCAGCGACGCCTGGAAGACACTGCCCTTCTCCGTGCTGGAGTTCACGGGCATGTACGCCTCCAACTACTCGGTTCAGTTCGCGGTGATGGCTCTGACAGCGGCCCCCGTGGTCATCTTGTACCTGATTCTGAACCGCCACATCACCGAGGGCGTAGCCATGGGAGCGGTAAAGGGTTAAGCCGGAAAGGAAAGGATACCTATGGAAAAATTGACAGGACTGCAAAAAATGAAGTACCGGAATATGAGGATGCGGAAGAAAATCATCCTGTCCATCTATTTGACGCTGCTTCCGGTCCTGCTCATTGGTATCGTCGCGGTCTATATCTGGAACTACAAAAACATCCAGAGGGAGACTGCCAGCCTCTACGAGAGGGATACCCAGACCATCTGCGACAACATCGACTATATGCAGCAGGATGTGCTGGATATCTCGGATTATTTCGCCGTCAACGCGGAGGTGCACCAGATCCTGACCAACAAAAAGGAAAAATACGAGGACAGTGGGCTATTCTGGACAGAGAACGCCCCACTGTCCTTTGTGTCCGATATTCTGGCCATCAAAAACCAGATCAAGACCCTCATCCTCTACCCGGAAAACGGCCTGACCCCCTACTATATCAGCCGGGACGCCAGCGTCCACGACCTGGAGATCGGACACCTCCGCCAGCTCCCGGTCTACGAGGAGATGCTTCAGGCCCGGGGAGATATCGTCTGGAAACGGATCAGCTCCGGAAACAACGCCAACTATCTCTCCAACAAATCCGACAAGATGGTGGCCTACCGGATGCTGTTTGACATGTCAAAAAAGAATATTCTCGGGGTGCTGGCCATCGGGGTGGAGGTGTCCAGATACGAAAAAATCGCCGCCAGCGTCATCAAGAATAAAAACGAGGGAGTGGTGATCCTGAACAGCCAGGGCCAGGAGCTGATCTGCGCGGGGGAGGTGGATCAGACAAGCCTCCGCCTGCTTCACCAGCTCTCGGAGGAGGAGCTGACCGGGAACGCGGAAAGGATCTCCATGGGAAAATACTATGTGTTTTCCGGAACCAACCATACAAACAATCTGCTGGTGTGCTACATTTCCCCGAAAAGCAACTGGGGGATCCACATGCGGGGAGATCTGCTGATGCCCCTTACCATGTTTTTCCTGCTCTTCGTCATGACCTGGCCCCTGTCCGCCGTCATCTCCGGCAATCTTTCCAAATCCACCCAGCTGCTGCTTGAGTCCATGGAAAAATTTGAGAGCGGAGACTTTTCGGAGCGCGTAAGCATAGACAGCCAGGATGAGATCGGCGATCTGGCAAGGGCCTTCAACCACATGGCGGCGGAGACTCAGTCCCTCATCGACCGGAACTACGTCATGGCCCTGCGGGAACGGGAGATCGAGCTGAATGTACTCCAGGCCCAGATCAATCCCCACTTCCTCTACAATGTGCTGGACTCCCTCTACTGGGAGGCGGTGGACTCGGACAATGAAAAGCTGGGGGAGGACATTCTGGCCCTGTCCGAGCTGTTCCGGCTGCTTTTGAGTCAGGGGCAGAGCGAGATCACGGTGGGAAAGGAAATCGAGCTGGTCACCCGCTATCTCCAGATCCAGAGAATGCGGTTTTCCCGGAGATTTTCTTACAAAATTGACGTGGAGGAGGAGATTCTTCCCTATAAGATCAGCAAGCTGCTCTTGCAGCCCTTTGTGGAAAACGCCATCGTCCACGGCTTTGAGCTGAAGCAGGAGAACGGCTACGTCCATATCACCGGCCGAAGGAGGGAGGACCGGGTTGAATTTTTCATCGAGGACGACGGCGTGGGAATGGACCAGGAGAAGGCGGATCAGCTCCTGGACGCCAATTTCCAGGACCACAGCGCAAACCTGCGCATCGGCCATTACGCCGTCCGAAACATCAAAGAGCGGCTGGGACTGCGCTACGGTGAAAACAACTATGAGTTAAAGATTACCAGCAAAAAGGGAGAAGGAACGAAGGTACACATCGTGATACCGATTGTGCGATAGGACCGGAGGGTACGGTTATGGAAGAAAAGAAAGTAAAATTATTGATCGCCGACGATGAGGAAAATATCTTAAACAGGATGTCAAAGTATATCCAAAACCATATGGATTGTTTTTCCCATATCTATACCGCCAGCAACGGCATGGACGCCCTGGATATCATATACCGGCACCGGCCGGAGGTGATGCTTCTGGACGTGCAGATGCCTGTAAAAAGCGGCCTGGAGGTGATGAAGGAGGCAAAAAATCAGGGCATCTGCCCCAAGACCATCATCCTTTCCGGGTACGATTCCTTTTCCTACGCCCAGAAGGCCCTCCGGCTGGGGGCGGTGGACTACCTGCTGAAGCCCTGCCGCTCCACGGAAATCTGCGAGCGGCTGTGGCAGGTGCTGAATCTGGGAAAAGGGCCGGAAAAGAGGGACGAAAAGAGTCCCGGCGGCAAATCGGAGCATCTGTCCGTGAAGGACGCCCAGGAGTATATCCGGGAGCATTTGACGGAGGATCTGAGCCTGAAGCTGGTGGCGGACAAGGTAGGAGTGTCCACCGCCTATCTGTCCACGCTGTTCAGCCAGTATCTGGGCTGCGGATTCATCGATTACCTGAACAAAACCCGCATCGAATACGCCTGCAATTATATGCAGGACGGGGAGATGAAGATCTACGAGATCGCCTTCCGGGCAGGCTTCCACGATGAAAAATACTTCTCCAGAGTCTTTAAAAAGGTGATGGGTCAAAGCCCCTCGGAGTACAGGAAGATGATGGGGATGAAGGACAAGTAGTCCTTCATCCCCATCATCTTCCTAGATCCATTCAATATAGTCCTCAATGACCTTCCTCGCCGCGCCGTAGGCCGCCGCCTCGATCTTGTATTTACAGGCGGTCACGTAGTCCCCATCCTCCTGGAAGGTGTTTCTTGCGGCCACCTTCTGGCGGATCTTTGCCAGGTGGGGCTCCATGTGGCTGCCCACGTAGCCTCCAAGGACCACGTCGCAGTCCAGGATCATATGGATGTTGTTCACGGCCACCGCCAGATAGGAGGTGTACTCCTCCCAGAGGCGGGCCTCCTCCTGGCCTCCGCTCTCCAGCCGGGCGAAAAACTTCTCCAGCTTTCCTCCCGCCCTGTCCGCCAGGGGCCAGGCGGAGCAGTAGGCGTCCAGGCAGCCCTCCTTGCCGCAGTAGCACCGCTTTCCCCCCGGCACCACCGTCATATGGCCCACCTCGCCGCAGCGGAAATTCTTGCCCTGTCGGGGCTCGCCGTAGTCAAACACCGCTCCCCCCACCGTATTGCTGAGGGAGACGTAAAAGAACCGCTCCGGCTTCTCCCGGCAGATTCCCTCCGCGTAGGCCCCCGCATTGGCGTCGTTGAAAAAGCTGCACGGATAGGAGAAAAAGCCGCTGACCCGGGAAAGGGGCAGCTCCCTCACCCCCAGCACATGGGAGTAGGTGATGGACTGCCGGCTCAGATCCACGATCCCCGGAAAGGAGATCCCGATCCCCAGGATCCTCTCCCGCTCCGGCACGCAGCCCTCCAAAAACTCCTCCAGCCGCCGGTTGATTTCCCGGTAGTAGTCCGCCTCCTCCTGGTAGGGCAGGGGAATCCGGTCATACCGCAGAATTTCTCCCATAAAATTCACCAGTGTCATCCCCACATGATTCCGGGTGATGTCGATCCCCGCCGCGTACCGGAAATCCTCCGCCACCGCCAGCGCCTTGGCCCGCCGGCCTCCCGTGGACTTCAGCTCTCCCATCTCCCGGATCAGCCCCCGCTCCAGCAGCTCCCTCGTGTTCTGGGTCACAGTGGGCAGGCTGATCTTCAGTCCATAAGAAATATCCGGGTTCGACGCCGTACCGCATTTGCGGATATAGCGGAAAACCCGGTTCCTGTTATTCTTCTTCACTTCCATATTGGTTACTTGCTTTTTCTCCATCTCGCACCCCGGCACTTTATTAAAGTATTTTCTTTAGTATAGCACCGAAACTCCATCCGCGCAAGCTTCCCTGCTCAAAGTCCTCCTCCAGCAGAAGCGATACCCCACCAGCAAAAGCGCCGCCATCACCACCCAGCTCACGTCATAGGCGGTGTAGACCACCCGCATATCGTGAAAGAGCGGGTCCAGGCTCCGGCACCAGAGGATTCGGAAAAAGCAGTAGGAAAGCAGGGAGGTCACCATGGGATAAAAGGTATGGCCCATGCCCCGCAGCACCCCGATATAGACCTGATTGACCGCATAGAGCCAGTACAGAGGAAAAATATAGCAGATAGCCTGGAGACCACCGCGCAGCACCGCCTCATCCCCGGTAAACCAGGGAAGAACAGCGGGGGCCAGGGCCATCAGCAGCGCCCCGAGAATCACACTGCCAAGCACCGTCAGCCTCAGACTGATCCTCATCCCCTGCCGCACCCGGTCCAGACGTTTCGCCCCGGTATTCTGACCGATAAAGCTGGTCAGGGCGATCCCAAAGGAAAACAGCGGGAAATAGAGGAACCCCTCCACCTTCGCGTAAACCGTCATCCCCGCCATGGCGCTGTACCCGAAGGAATTGATGCAGGTCTGAATCACCAGGGAGGAAATACTCATAAACACCGCCTGAAGCCCGGCCGGAACGCCCTTTCGGAAAATTTCCCACAGACAGGGAACATCCAGAAGAGGCCGGGAAAGCTCCAGCCGGCAGGATTCCCCCATCCGGCACAGCTTGATCACGGCCAAAAGGCAGGCGATATACTGCGAGATTACCGTGGCCAGAGCCGCGCCCCGGATTCCCATAGAGCACCCCATCATAAAAAAGGCGTCCAGAACCAGATTGCAGGCGGAGGAAAACAGCAGATAATACAGGGCGCTGACCGTGTTCCCCAGTGCCCGCAGGATGGCCGTGCTGACATTGTAAAGGAGCTGGGCCGCCATCCCCCACAGACAGATCCGAAGATACCCCGCCGCCAGAGGCAGAATCTCCTCCGGGGTGGCCAGCCACCGCAAAAACCAGTCCGTCCCCGCCAGACCAATCCCCGTAAACACCAGCCCCATAATCCCGCTGGAAACCATGACGGTGCGGACGCAGGTCTTCAATCCTTGGTAATCCCCCATCCCGAACAGCTGAGAAATCACCACACTGATGCCGGCGGACAGCCCGATATAAAAATTCACCGCCACAGACAGCAAAAGCCCCCCGCTGCCCACCGCCGCCAGAGCGTCCGCCCCCACCAGCTGCCCCACCATGGCAGTATCCGCGATATTGTAAAACTGCTGCAAAAGCTGGGAGAGAAGAATCGGCAGCGTAAACATCAGAAGACTCTTGGCAATGGGTCCCCGGGTCATATCATTGGAGGTCCTGTCCCCCGCCAAAAAATGCCCCAAAAAACGCCGTCTCTCACCGGAAGCTTTCTCCCATCCTGACAAATGAATCCGTTCCATAAACAATCCCCCCATATTACTTTCATTATAATATAGGGGGAATTACCTGCCTATTCCCGGATTCTCATAATAAGGCATAAGAATCTGTTATATCAATGCTCTTCCTCAATGACCCGCCTCACATAGGAAAGAAACTCCGAGGCAATCGGGGGCATTTCCCCGTTTTCGTTGAGGACGTAGCCGAAGGTGATCCGGTTTTCGAAGCCCTCCACGGGAATCATCTGGAAATCATAATAGCGGAACCGGTTTTTCAGCCAGTAGCTGCACAGATTACAGAGATCGGAGTTTTCCAGGATCTGGACCATGGCGTGGCTGGAATTGGTCTCCACCACATGTTCCGGCGTAAGCCGGGGCTGACCGGGGCGGGGCTCCTCCCCCAGAAGCTCCTGAAAGGAGAAAAAATCATCGATCATCTGGATAAATCTCAGATTTCCCAGCTCCTCCGGCTTCAGGGATTCCCGGCCGTAGAGCGGGTTCTTCTTTCCCACATAGACCACCATATCGCTCTGGACCAAGGGCTCAAACCGGAGGCATTTGCGCTTCAGCAGGTATCGGAAGGCATCGTGCTTATTTGAGGGCACAAACACAAAGCCCATATCCGCCTCCCGGAGAGCCACCTTTTCCAGAATGGTCTCCACCCCCGCCTCCAGGTACCGGTAATGGTAGTCCGGGTGGTCCTGAAAAAAATGGGAGAACAGGACGGCCATGTTGCTGCTGGAGTTGGTGAGGACTGTGAAATGGCCGGAGGCATTGCGGGCGTTCGCGGACTGCATCAGGCCCACATTTTTCAGAATACTCACAGCATACTCATAGTTTTTCATCCCCGCCTCCGTCAGCGTCACTCCCCTGGCGTTTCGCCAAAACAGCTTGACTCCCAGCTCTTGCTCCAGGGAGTGGATGACGGCGCTGACGTGGGGCTGGGAGGTGTACAGCGCCTCCGCCGCCACACTGAAATTGCGCTTCTCGGCGCAGGTGATAAAATATTGAAGCTGACGAATGTCCATAGCGCTCCTCCAAATCCTTAACTGCTCTCCCTCTCCACCAGAATGGTATCGAAAACAAGGTGCTGGGCCGCGGGCTTTTGATCCGTAGGAGCGTCGATCTCCTCCACGACCATGCGGGTGGCTTTCTTTCCCATCTCACGGGCCGGTATTTCCATAGAGGTCATCGCGGTCTCCAGCATGCCGCCGACGGAGTGCCCGGTGAGGCTGATCAGCTTCATATCATCCGGGATCACGAAATTTCTCTCCTTCAAGGCCCGGATCGCCCCGAGCCCCTGAATGTCCACCGCCACAATCATCCCATCCAGATCAAAATTGTTATTCAAAAGCTCCTCCGCGCATTGAAAGCCATACTCAAAGCTATTGGCGGTCTCTGCGGACTCGGAACAGATTTCCCTCAATCCCTTCTCCCGCACCGCCCTGCTGTACCCCTGATACCGGTCGTGATAAGGGGTCAGGCTCATGGGGCCGTTAATCAGCCCGATCTCCCGGCAGCCCTTTTTGACCAGATATTGAACCGCCTGATACCCGCAGGCCTCATAGTCCGCCACCACACTGCTGATCCGTTTCTCCTGCTGTCTGATAATCTGGACCACCGCAATCCCGCTGACCCGGATATCCCGGAGCAGGCGTCCGCATTTTCCGGTGCCCGCGATGATAATTCCGTCCACAAAGCCGTTGCGCAGCCGGTTCAGGCATTCCCTCTCTGTCTCCGGATGGTCCTCCGTGTTGCACACGAGAATGGAGTAGCCCAGATACCGGGCCTCCTCCTCAATCCCCTGGAGGATTTCCGCGAATACGGTCATGGAAAGGCGGGGAACCACAACCCCAATGGTATGGCGCTTTCCCTGCCGGAGCCCCTGGGCCAATACGTTCGGCTTATAGCTCAGCTCCTTTACCGCCGCCAAAATGCGGGCTTTCGTATCGGGATGTACATAGGAAGTATTGTTTAACGCCCTGGATACGGTACTCACGTCACAGTTTGCAAGCTTCGCGACATCTTTTAACGTGGCCATAGCTTCTCCCCCTCTGTTCTGCAATCGTTTGCTTTTTTACCATTGTATCAGACAGGCAAAAAAATGCAATCAGATTTTTGTGCCGCCCCCATTTCATTGTGTATTTTGCACAGCGAGGTCCGCCGTTTATGCAATTTCTTGCATCGTATATGCAACAATTTGCAGCAACGGCCGGAATCATTGACCTTATTATTTTGACGTGATATAAACAAAGCATAACAAATGCAAACGTTTGTAGCAAACAAAACGCGGTCGGCAGGCGCGCGATGCCGGAAAGCAGCGGAACACACAATCATTCAAAAAAAGAAAAGGAGCATTTATCATGGCTAAAGTAAAAAATTTCAAGACAATCTTCCCGGCAGTTTCCGTACCCTTAAATGAGGATTTCTCCATCAATGAGGAAGAATTCCGAGTATATCTTCGCTGGATCAAATCCTTCTACGGCAAGGGAATCGAAGGCCTGGTGTGCAACGGCCACACCGGTGAGATCACGGGCCTGACAAGGGCGGAGAGAAAGCGCGTCGTTGAGATCTGCGCGGAGGAGTGCGGCGATGTGATGACCATCATCTCCGGCGTAAACTGCGAGAATACCCAGGAGAGCATCGAGATGGCCGCGGAGGCGAAGGCGGCCGGCGCCGATGGCATTCTGTTAATGCCGCCCCACATGTGGCTGCGGTTCGGCATGAATCCGGACGCTCCCTTCCAGTACATTAAGGACGTGGCGGAGGGCGCCGACATTGATATTATCATCCATCTGTATCCGGCCACCAGCAAGGCCTTCTATCCGGTGGAAACCTTGATCAAGATGTGCAAGGAAATCGACCACGTAAAGTGCATCAAGATGGGTACCCGGGTGACATCCATCTACGAGCATGACGTGCGGCTGCTCCGCCAGGAGTGCCCGGATATCTCCCTCATCACCTGCCACGATGAGACCCTGTGCGTCAGCTGGTTCCCGGGAATGGACGGCGCCCTGATCGGCTTCGCCGGATGCGTTCCGGAGCTGATCTGCCCGGCCCGGGAGGTATTCGCGAATCCTGACAAGCATACCTTAAAGGAGGCCCAGGACTGGTCAGACCGGATCTACCACATCTCCCAGGCCATCTACGGCGGCGGGCAGCCCTCCGGCGAGGCCCACGCAAGACTGAAGGAGGCTCTGTACCAGAGAGGCATCTTCTCCAACGCCTTGATGAGAAAGCCGGTGCTTCCGCTGAATCAGGAGGAGAAGGACTGGGTGGCTCTGGGGCTTGAGAGAAGCCAGCTTCCGAAGGTGGATATGACACAGTACAAATAATCCCCTTTTACTGCCTGGGAAGGACCGCCGCCCCGCGCGGCGTTCCTTCCCTTTTTATGCGATGGATGATAACGATCATTCATAAAATATGGAGGGTTTTTTATGAATTTGAAAGAAAAGAAAACTGGAGAAGTATTCGGCTCGGATATCAAGCGTCTGCCCTTTCGGGATCTCGTCAAGAGAATCGGTCCCGGTCTGATCGCGACCGGCATCGTGATCGGGCCGGGGGCGATCACCACCTCCGCCATGCTGGGCGGAAATTACGGCTATTCCCTGATCTGGCTCATGATCCCCATCATTTTCATGGGCATCACATTCATGATGGTGACCAACCGGCTGGCGATCGTGACCGGTATGCCCACCATCCACGCCATCCGCAAATATTACGGGCCTGTGGCCTCGGGCATTGTGGGCATTGCTCTGTTTCTGGCCTGCCTCTTTTTCACAATGGGCAATATTTCCGGAACGGGCGCCGGCACAAATCTGATCACCGGAGTGAACTGGAAAATCGGTTCCGCCTTTATGATCGCGGTGGTCATCTACTGCTATTTTACAAAAAATGTGTATTCCAAGGTGGAAAAGGTCATCACGGTCTGCATCCTGGGTATGATTCTTGCTTTTTACGCGACGCTGATCGGCATCGGCGGACCTGACTGGGGGCAGTTCGGATCCCATTTGGTGGGCTTTGAGGTGCCGGAGGGCAGCCTGGCCACGGCGCTGGCCTTTATCTCCACCAATGCCGCTGTCACCACCGGCATCTACAGCACCTACCTGGGGAAAGAGAAAAAGTGGAACAAGGAGGACCTCTTCAACGGAGTGATGCTGACCGATGCCGTCGTACATATCATCAGCGTCGTATTGATCTCCGGCGCCATCATCCTGGTGGGAGCCATCGTGCTCTTCCCCACCGGGGAAAAAATCACCGCGCCCGCGCAGCTGGCCGCTCTCCTGGTGCCGATCATGGGAAACGCCGCAAAGTACATCATGGGAATCGCGCTCCTGGGGGCTGGCTTTTCCTCCCTCCTCGGCAATACCCAGAGAGGTATGGTGCTGTTAAGCGCCGGCTTCGACCGGGAGGTGGGCCTGGAATCCAAGTCCATACGCTACGGCTGTCTCCTGTGCCTGGTATTCGCGATGCTCATCTGCTACAGCTACGGCGGCTCTCCCACTCAGCTGATTCTGATGGCAAATGTGGCCACCTCCATCGCCACTCCGGTGGCGGGGCTCTTTATCCTGCTTCTGCTGTGGAGAGAGGATGTGAACGAGGGCTATAAAAAGCCCACCGGGCTGCGGATCTGCATGACGATCAGCTATATCTTTGTCCTGTTTATGACCTTTTCCGCACTGCGGGTGCAGGTTCCCAATTTAGTTCGCTCTCTTACTTCATTATTCTAATATCATTGTTCTGACAGAAGCACCGGAGCGCGTCTGGAAATCGCTTGTGGCCGGATGGCCGATCCGACGAATTTTCAAACGCGCTCCAGGGTGCTCTGATCCATCTCTCCCTGGAAAAATTTATCCAGCACCTTCTGAAACACCTCACATTCTGGTTTTGCCAGCGCAAATAAGGTCATGGAGGATTTCAGCTTCAGATTATCCGGCCATCCCATGACGGCGGCCGCGTCATTGGACTCCACCTCCAAGAGGGCCTGGGAGATCTCAATGAGGCGGCTGCCCAGGGTGGGGTGCTCCAGGTACGCCTTCGCCTCCTCCATATCCTTAATAGCATAGTACCGAGCCATCTCACTGTGACCAAGCCCTTCTATCTGTGGAAAAATAAACCACATCCAGCAGCTCCTCTTTCGCCCGGATTTTATCTCCTCCAAGGCGTTCTGATAATCCATCTGCTGCGCTATCAAAAAACGATCCAAATCTCTGTTCATGTTTCCTCTTCCTCCTTTCCATCTTCCCTGCCTGAAATATGCCGGAAGAGCTTTCTTTCATCGACGGCTCCATTCTACCATACCTGCCCGGAAAAGAAAAGGCGGCTGTATCCTGGCTGGCGCTTGAACAGTAGCAATATGCGGTTATCAGAATATATATGCTCCATAAGTCTGGTATTTTTACAAAAAATTTGGTACAATATTCCTAAATATTCTAACCAAAAAGGGGGTTCATGTGTATGAAAATAAAATGGAAAAAATGGAGCGCCCGGTTCCTGTCCGCCGTCCTGGTGATACAGGCGGGAAGTCCGGTGGCCGCCCAGGAGGTTTTGATGATTGACGAGTCTCTCTTTGAGGACATGGGCGCTGACGAGACAGAATTATCGCGGCCGAAATCCGAGGGGGACCTTGCCCAGGCTGAGTCCGGGTTTGATCTTATCATCGAGGAAGCGCTGGAGGTGGAGAACCCAGGGGAAGTCCCCGCCGGGCTCTCTTTGGACGTTGAGGACGCGTCCGACTTTTCCCCGCTCTATGCGGTTATCCTTCCGGAGTCCGTCCCGGTAGATTTTTTCCGGGATCAGGAGGCCGTCACAGCAGAGCAGGCGGAGTATCCCGCCGGAGAGCTGGTGGAGCTCACCCTGGTTTCCGCCGACCCGTTCCATATCTCGGAGGTGAGCGTGACCGGTGAGGAGAGCCAGAATCGCTGGGACTGCGCCTTTGACGGCTCTTCCCTCTCCTTTGTGATGCCGGAGGAGAACGTGGTGCTGGAAATCACCGAAGCGTCCCTGCCGTCAGAAACCGCAGTGCCCGGACTGGTTTTGGAGGATGACAGCTCAGAAATATCCGCTGAGGCTCAGTCCGAGTTGGGCGACGCAGACATCACCGTAACAGAAACCGAAGCTGCTGAATCTCAATCCGACTTGGCCGACGCAGACATCACCGTGGCTGTAACCGAACCTGCTGAGGCTCAGTCCGACTTGGACAATGCGAACATCACCGTAGCAGAAACCGAAGCTGCTGAATCTCAATCCGACTTGGCCGACGCAGACATCACCGTAACAGAAACCGAAGCCGCCGAGGCCGAAACCCTGCCGGACGCCGGAACCGCTGATTCCGCCGGGATCGGAGAGCCGGAGACCCTGCCGGAGCAGGAGCAGGATTTCCTGGAGCCCGAGGAGGAATCGGAAGATCTGACCGCCCCCTCCGACCTTGAGGAGCCCCTGGAGGAAACCGATGAAATCTACGGAGAGGAGACAGTAGATCCCGGCCTTTCCCTGGCCACCGACGCCCAGTCCGGCACCTGCGGCGCCTCCGCCGCCTGGTCACTGGCAGACGGAGTCCTGACCATCAGCGGAACCGGAGCCATAGACGACTATTCTAGCACAAGCCCCGGATGGTACAGCCAGGCAAACAGCATCACCGCCATTGTGATCCAAAGCGGAATCACCGCCATCGGAGCCCAGGCCTTCTGCCAGCTGCCGAATCTGACCTCCGTGACCATTCCCTCCACTGTCACCTCCATGGGCAGCGACGCCTTTTACGGAGATTCCAGCCTGGAGACGGTCTCCCTGCCTCAGAGCATCACCACCCTGTCCTACGGTGCCTTTGCGGACTGCTATAGTCTGACCACCTTCTCGGCGCCGGGGCTTCAGTCCATCGAAGACTACGTATTTCAGGGAACCCAGATATCCGATTTCACCATCGGAAAAAATGTCACTGAGATTTCCAGTCTGGCTTTCTTTGACACAGCCATACAGGCCTACTACGTGGAATCGGGAAACACCAAATACACCGCCTCCAACGGCATTCTGTTCACCGATCAGGGCAAAACCCTGCTGTCCTACCCGGCCCGCAAGACCGACAGCAGCTATCAGGTGCCGGACTCCGTCACCAAAATCAATGCCGGCGCGTTCATAAGGAACGCTTACCTGACCCAGATTTCCATCGGCAAGAACGTTACCTCCCTGGGGGACTCCGCCTTTCAGCAGTGTACCGCCCTCACCTCTGTGACCATTCCGGACAGCGTAACGGAGGCCGGGTACTTTACCTTTTACGGCTGCTCCAGCCTGCAAAGCGTTCAATTCGGCGCAGGGCTTCTGGAGACCTCCTACCAAATGTTTGAGAACTGCGTGCGGCTGACCTCCATCAACTTTGGCTCCAAGCTCCAGAAGCTTTACGCCAGAACCTTCGCGGGCTGCTCCTCCCTTACCACAGTCAGCCTGCCCGCAAATATCACGGAGATCGGCAATGGCTGCTTCGGAGACTGCTACGCTCTGACTTCCTTTACCAGCAGCAATCTCTCCGAGATACCTTACCAGGCGTTTTTGAATGATTCCAAGCTTACTGAGGTGAACCTGAATGAGGGTGTTATCAATATTTACCGGTGCGCGTTCCTGGGCTGTTCCGCTCTGGCCTCCGTCACCCTGCCCGCCTCGGTGACCTATGTCCATTCCTATGCCTTTGAGACCACCACGAAGATCACCTCCAAGAATCAGAACATGGCAGCCTTCGGTCAGAACGGTTACCGTTATCTCGATACCGTCTCTGTCAGCGGTACCAGAAATTATAGCTACGCCTACGATGTCCTGACCCTTGTCAACCAGGAACGGGCCGCCGACGGCAAGTCCGCCCTGGTGATGAACGAATCCCTGCTGGAAACCGCCATGCAGCGGGCTGCGGAAATCGTCGTTCTCTTCTCCCACACCAGGCCGGACGGCTCCTCCTGCTTCGATCTCAACAAGCTGATGCGGGGAGAAAATATCGCCTACGGCCAGGCCACGCCCCAGGCGGCGATGGAATCCTGGATGAATTCCCAGGGCCACAAGGAGAATATCTTAAACAGCGGCTACACCACCATCGGCATCGGCTGCTTCTCCTATGAGGGGAGATACTATTGGGTGCAGTGCTTCGGCAGCGGAGCGGATACCTCCAGCTGTGCCATGCCCGCCAATAACAATGTCAGCGCGGCGGTAAACATCGCGGCGGAGACCTTCCGGGAGGCGGATACCTCCTACGGCATCATCTGGGGCACGCCGGAATCCTACACCTACAGTCTGGAAATTGCGCTGTCCAAGAGCACTATCACCAAGGGAGATTCCGCCACCTTGACCTGCTATCTCGTGAACCCCGGATCCCAAAGCCGCATTCCGCTGTCCGGCTCCGACTTCACCTGTACCAGCAGCGATCCGTCCGTGGCCCAGGTGACAGGCGCCACCATCCAGGGACTGAAGGCCGGAAGCGCCCAGATCACGGTCCAGACCTCGAAGGGCTACTACAAGGCCACAGCCACCGTCACGGTGGAGGATCCCTCCAGTGCGGCGCAGACCCCGTCCGGCACAACACAAAATCCGTCCGGCACGACACAAAATCCGTCCGGCACGACACAAAACCCGTCCGGCACGACACAAAACCCGTCCGGCACAACACAAAATCCGTCCGGCACGACACAAAATCCGTCCGGCACAACACAAAATCCATCCGGTACCACATTGGCGAAAAATACCATTAAGTCCTCCAATATCACCAAAAACGCCTCCACTAAGAGCCAGAGCGTACAGATCAAGGCCACTGTCAATGGCGGCGCGAAGCTGACCTACAAGAGCAATCACAAATCCGTCACGGTCAGCAGCACAGGAAAGGTAACCATCGCCAAAAACTTTACCGGAACCGCTAAAATCACCATCACCGCAAAGGCGACCGCCAAATACGCCGCCGCCACAAAGACCATCACGGTGACGGTAAACAAAATCAGCAACAAAATTACGGCCTCCAATCTGGTCAAGACAACCTCCGCCAAGAAGCAGAGCTTCGCCAGCGGCATCAAGTGTCTCGGCAGCGCAAAGCTGACCTATAAATCCGACAATAAATCGGTCACCGTCAGCAGCGCCGGAAAGATCACCGTGGCCAAGAACTTTACCGGCAAGGCCACCATCACGGTGAAGGCCGCCGCCAAGGGGATTTACAAGGCCACATCGAAAAAAATCACGGTGACCGTAAATCCCGCAAAGACCAGCCTGTCCAGCCTCACAAATAAGAAGGGCAAGAAGGCGCTGGTAAAATGGAAGAGAAACAAAAATGCCACCGGCTACGAGCTTCAGTACTCCACCAGCAGCAAATTTAAATCTTCCAAAAAGATCACCATCTCCAAGAACAAAACCACCTCCCGGACCATCTCCGGCCTGAAAAAGGGAAGTACCTACTATGTCAGGATCCGCGCCTACAAGACCGTTTCCGGCAAGAAGTATTACTCCGGGTGGAGCGGAGCAAAGAAGGTAAAAATCACCAAGTAGGACCGCCCCCGGCAGTCCCGCAAAATTCAAGGGGTACCGCGCCGGCCTCTATTCCAGGTCCGGCGCGGTACCCCTTTTCACCGCTTTGGTAAAATGCTCTCACGCCAAGCGGCGCCGTTCTTCCGCCTTTACCCGGCGGCATCCAGCTTGCGAATTCTTTCTCTCAATCCGGTCCGATCCTCCAGGGAAACTGTCATCGCAAATTCCCGCACATACCTGGTACCGCTCTGTCCCTCCGATACCTGCTCCCCCTTGCAGAGGTAGCTGACAGACTCCTTCATCAGCTCCGTTCCCCAGCAGGTAGGCAGTCTCCCGCTCTGGGTAAAATAAAGATTCGGACTGTCCTGATACACGCCCACCTTATTTAGTCCCAGCATGGCAAAGCCCGCCCGCAGAGCCGGCTCAGTTTCATATTCATAATGCTCCGCCACATCCGTCATGATCTCCACATCGGGATACGTGTACCGAAAATCACCGTCGGCGCAGAGTACGTATTTGTCACAGCCATTCTCTTCATAATAGTCCAGCACAGAGCAGGCCAGCCCGATACTGCCGCCGTCCGTATGACCTACCATCCACCTGGGCCGAAACACTCCATTCTCATCCCAGCAGTACCAGGTATAGGTCACACTTCCGCCATTGGCAAAATACGCGTAGCTGTCCTTCTCTACATACAAAAATACGCTGTCGTCCAGTCCCATCAGCCCGATCTTTACCCTCGTATATCCGGCGTCGCCGATGGATAATAGATTTGTGGTGGATATACGTTCAATTTTCCCCTTCTCCGTGACAGAGTAAAGCGAAACCCGGAGAACATCGGGGTTCGCTCCGGATTGCTCATCCTCCGCGATATCATACACCAGCAGATCCTCTATCCCGTCCTGATTCAAATCTGCGATGTCTGCCCCCAGAAGTCCTCTCCGCTGATCCCAGTTCACCATCTCAGAGAAATTTTCCGTGGAGACGATCCTTTGATCCGTTTCCAGACTGGCAAATCCCATCTCCGGCAAGAGCTCGTCGCGGATATACTGATAATAATCAACTCCCAAAGAAATTTGTCCCGTATCCAGTCTCAGCTCCCGAAATGGCCCCGCCTCCTCCGGCTCCGCCATTGTCAGCTGGGAAAATGTTCTGGTAAACTCCGGGTAGTCGGGATGGGAGCAGCTCCACACCAGGGACGTATCCTCCTGAAGCGGAGGATACGCCGTATTCCGCCAATAGGCTTCTTCCCACGGAGCGAAATCTCCTTCCGTCTGCTCCTGGGGTTTTTGAAGCTGGCGGGACAGCTCCTCCCGCCACAGAAGAGGAAGGTAAAAATCAAAGGCGCCATCCTCCCCCGAGACAAACTCCGCCATCACAGCTTCCGTCTGATCCCGCACCTGGACCGATACGTCACTTACCCCTTCCCCGGTCTGTCCATCCACAAAGCTGCCTGTCACACGCACATAAGCCGGTGTCACAAGCCCCCGCAGATAGCTGTCATCATAGTCCTCCGCCTTCCTGCTCCATTGAGACGGAACAGGCAGATCCTCCGCGCAATATTCCGACAGCACCCTCAGCCGTTCCAGCTCCCGGGACTGCAGCGCCGCCTGGTTCTGATAGACCCACTTATCTTCATGGACCTCCAGCGCCGTCAAGGCCAGCTCCCGGGTCACATAGCGGGCCTTCACATAATGGTAGGCCTGTGCCACCGCCTGATCCAATTCCTCCTCATCAAAATCCACCTCAAAGGGGACGGCGGCATCCCGAAAAGAGAAGTTGGGAGTCCGCCTGGAAAAGCAGGCGTCCGCCGCAAGCTGATACGCAGTGTAGGCCGCAGGCTGGTACAGCACGCCAATCAGAGATTTTTCAAAGGCTTCCGCCTCCTTCAGGATGGCTGCGGAGGACGGATATAGCCGGGACCCAAGCTGATATATTTTAATCGGGGCTCCCACAATCTGGATCATATCCACCAGCACATCTCCCGCGTAACCGCCAATATTTTCCACAAACCATTTCGTGAAGGTGAAGCCGCTCTGGCTCTTGTGATATGTTTTCAGCATACTGTTCATGGCCTGAATCATCCCGTAGGACATCTCTGTCACTCCCAGCCGATGCTGCTGCTCCAAAATATCCACCACGGCTTCCGCGCCTTCCATGGCATAAACGTCCCTGTTTGCGTAAGCATTCCAGCAGTCAACAATATCCATCAGCACGGAAAAACTTTTCGCCCCTTTTCCCAGTGCGTCAAACACATCACTCTTTGCGGCGGCGTCAATGGATTGGCAAATTGCCTTATTCGAATACCAGCCCAATATTTGGGAAAAATTGTAATTCCCCGTATCGGCGGCCAGATTTTCCAAATATGCGGCAGCTGTCGCCTGATTGCTCAAAAATTGACTTTGACTCTTGAAAAGCTTTTCTAGGACTTCCAAATAGCTCTCCACCGCCCAGGAATTGATGTCCTTTTGCGCTTCAGCGATGCTATACGCCTCATCTGCCGTGATTTCCAACAAAAGATCCATAAAATCAGCACCATAGCCGCTGTCGGTGATGATGTCGTACATTTCACCTTCCGCGCCAAAGGCATCCTGGGGATACTGATTTGCGGCCGCAACCCATTTATCCCACTCAAAATTTAAAATACCATCAAACTGGTCCAACCGATCCAGCGCAAGATCCAATTCCTCCAGCCCTTCTGCCGACAATCCGAAGGCATCTCCATAATTAAAGGTCCCGCCGTCACTGTACAATTCCGCTATCACATCAAGAGCCGTCTCCGCCGGAGCGCCGATGGCCACGTATCCGTCGGGAACAGGAAAAAAGGTCCCTCCTGTCATCCAGAAAAACCATTCCGCCCCCACCCACAGCGTGTCGTCCTGATATACCGGGGCCAGAGGCATGGAGGCCTCCATCAGAAAGGGGCCGATCTTGATCCCGCATTGACTGGAGTCCTTTTGAAACGTGACCGTCCTTTGCCACGCGCTGACACAAAATGTTCCCTCCGCGTCATCCACCTCGTAGTCCATCCCCAGCCTTTGGCAGAGATCCTCCGCGTCCAGATAGGTATGTCCGTCCCTGACCAGGGCGGGAATGCCTGCGGTCACCGCCCCCTCATTTCCATAGCACACCGGAAAATAACCGTAGTACCCCTGCTCCATGGGGCGATAGGAGCCATCCCTCGCCTGGATGTATTCGTCCAAGTCCGCCCCTGCGGCGGATACCGGATATGAATTGCCCCCGCAGCAGCCGAGCATCAGCCCCGCCGCAAGTATTCCCGCCAGTTTTCTTCTCATCCCGCCATTCCTCCCATTCTCTTTCCGTCAGCTCCTGCTCTCATCTCTAAAAATTGTGAATATCATACCCTTCCTGATCCAGAGGATACCCACTGCCACTCAAGGTATATTCCCAGCTTTGAATCAATTTTATATTTGCTTGTTCCCAGCTGTTAAACACCTTATCAGAAAATTCCTCTGGTTTAATAAAGCCCATATACCAAGATTTTTCTCCGAAGTATTCCTGCAGCTCCCGGGACTGAAACATCCTTCCATGGCGGGCATAAATTTCATTTTTCGCATAGCAGGCGGCCTGAAGGGACAGTGACTCCACCTCCTCCCGTGTCAGATACCGCATATCCGAGTCCGGGAAAATATACTCGCTGTCTTCCGCAATGTTTTTTGCCTCATTTTCCGCTCCCGAGGGCGCGTCCTCCGCCGGGCCGCTTTGCTGTCCGATATAAATCTCCTGCTGCCCCGCAGGCGTTTCCTGTTCCGCCGAACGCTCCGGCTGTCCCGGCTGAATTTTGCGCCGCGTTTCTCCCGCCGCCTCCATCCGCGCTCTCCACTCAGCGGCCTTCGCCGCCAGCTCACCGGATATCTCCTCACACTCCATTCCCACATCCGTTTTATCCCAACGCCGCCAGACAGACTCTCCCTCCGTTCCGGCTTCCGAAGCCGCCCCGACCGTCACTTCCTCCGCCTCCGCGAAACAGTTCGGCAGCAGGATTATCATGGCGGCCAGACCCAGCGCCTTGCTCCAACGCCATTTTCTTTTCTTCATCATAGCTCCCTGTCCTTTTTATTTTCCATTCCACTCTTTCCAGAGCGTGTTTCAAATCTGCCTCAGCCGGATCATCTTACAATTCGAAAGGGCAAGCTTCTTTTCCATCTTAAAAAAAGTATATGTCAGATGACCGCCTAAATCAAGAGTCTTAATCTGAAAAACCGCGGTATATTACAAAAGCGTGTTTGGAAATTACTTGCGCCTGGATGGCGGCGAATTTTCCAACACGCTCTTGCGAAGGATTCGGTATTTTCATTTTGCGGACGATTACTCTCTCTCCTGCTCTTTTGCGAACCTTTTGATTTTAGTGATGAGCCCCTGGAAACACGCTTCGTCCGTAAAGGGATTCATAATCGTAACTCGCAGATAGAATTTCCCACGGACCGTCGTACTTACCACATAATAAGAGCCATCCTCCAGAAGCTTTTCTGAAATCCTTTTATTGACCTCGTCAGCGTCTGCCGTCTCCGGCAGGTAGCGGAAGCATATGATATTGCTCTTAGGCTCCAGAGCCAGCTCCATGCTCTCTTCCTTCTTGATCATTTCAGCAAACTGTTTTCCCCTGTCAAACAGCCTATCCACATTCTGCTGATAAATCTCATCCCCGTAAAGGCGCATGATCGCATAGGTATGGAGAATGGTAATCGGTTTAGTACATTCCAGCGTATGCTTCGCCGAATTCCACCATTCTTCGGAAAGCTGGTCCTGCCACAGATAGGCGGCCTTCGGCGAAAACTCATTCACCTTCCGGTTTCCCGCATTATAAATCATCGCGGTGGACAGCGGCGGCGTCATCATCATCTTATGGAAATCAACGATCAAAGAGTCGGACCGCTCAATCCCTTCTATCAGATGCTTATATTTTTCCGAAAAAAAAACGGCTCCTCCATGGGCCCCATCCACATGGAACCATAACTGATGCCGCTCGGCAAAGTCCGCGATGGCCCGAAGATCATCAAAGGCCCCCACAGAGGTGGTGCAGGCGCAGCCAACCACACAGAATACAATCTTCCCCTCCGACACCGCCTTCTGGTACATGTCCTCCAATAATTCCGCCCGGATGCCAAAGTCCTCTCCCACCGGCACTTTAATTATATTTTCGCTCCGTATTCCCATAATTTTTGCCGCCCGCTCCACGCTGTAATGGGCCTCCCCGGATACCATAACGGCAAGTCTGTGATAATCCTTCTCCTCGATCCCGGAGGAGGTACGGGCGGTTACCAGAGCGGTCAAATTCCCCATCGAACCGCCGGAAGCGACAAAACCGGTGGCGCCTTTGTTGTACCCGAATTTCTCCGCCAGATGGCTGATCACCACCTTCTCCATGGCATTTCCCGCAATTCCCAGCTCATAAACCGTCGTACAGTTATTCATATACGCCATCATGGCCGAGGTCAGCGCGGTAACCGGCAAAGTGACAGCCACCTGATGGCCCACATAGCCCTTACTGTGAAAATGAATGGAATGGGACATCACCTTTTCCATCAGGCTCCGCAGATCCGCCGGGGCGGAGGACGAAAAATCCTCCTGCCAAAAGCGCAGCTGCTCCTCCGGCGAATACCGCTCTATGGTTTCCGGTATCTCCCGTGTCAGGGACGCCTCCAATTCCCTGGAAATCATACTCATTAATTTCGGGGCGTCCTTTCGAAATTCCTCCGGGGAATACGCCCTGTCAATCAGATTCTCTGTTATTTTCATATATACTCCGCCTTTCTTTCTTTTTCTGTTTTAATCTCCATTTACAAACCAGCCCTTGCAGACATCAATCCAGCCCTCCGGCGCGGAAAATTTCTCCAGCTCTTCCAGTGTCAGCCTCACCGTACTGTTCAGACTTCCGCCCGCCGTGTACACAGTGGAAAAACGCTTCAAAGAGACATCCAGATAGACCTTTACTCCCTCACAGATCCCAAACGGACACACCGCCCCGGGCACATGGCCGGTCAGCTCCTCCACCTGATCTCCGGGAATCATAACTGCCTTCTGATGAAAGCAGGCTTTGTATTTTGTGTTATTGACCTTTGCGTCGCCAGCCATACAGATCAGCGCCGGTTTCCCGTCCAGAAAAAAGGACATGGTTTTTACAATATGCTCCGGTTTACAGCCGATGGCCTCCGCGGCGTGCTCCACCGTATCCCCGATATGCTCCCTCACAGCAACCCGGTCCCCCAGGCCCTCCCGGTCAAAAAATTTTTTTACATTCTCGTATGACATTTGCCTTTCCCTCCTGCTCTTCCTATTCCTGCGGCCACAAAATATTTTTTTGACTTGACCCCATTATAATCCCCGGGATATAATAAGTAAAACAAATAAATCTAATGTTATCATTAGGAAAGGCGATTTGTCACATGGAACGTTATCTCGCTCTGCAAAAGATCATTGAAATGAAAAGCTTCACGAAGGCCGCCGAAGCGCTGGGCTACACCCAGTCCTCCGTCAGCCAGATGATCGCGTCTCTGGAAAATGAACTGTCCATGAAGCTCCTGGTCCGCTCCCGCACCGGCGTCCGGCTCACTTTGGAAGGAAAAGAATTGTACCCATTCATTGAAAGAACCATCCTCCAATATCGGGCTATGCAGGAAAAAGCAATGGAGATTAAGGGGCTGGAGACCGGAATCATACGGGTGGGCACCATCACAAGCGTCACCTGCCACTGGATGCCGCCGCTCATAAAAGGCTTCCAGCAGCTATACCCCAATGTCCAGTTTGTCTTTCACGACGGGGACTATACCTCCATACAGGAGTGGATCAAAACCGGTCTCGTTGACTTTGGCTTTATCACCCCGGACGCGGTTACGGGCCTGGAGACAATCAAAATAAAGGACGGAGAAATGCTGGCAGTCCTTCCTAAAAGCCATCCGCTGGCGGAAAATCAGGCGGTATCTCTTCGCTCTCTCACAAAAGAACCCTTCATCCTGCTGGAAGAAGGGCACTACAACGAGCCGCTGGAGGCATTTCACGCCGCCGGCCTGGAGCCCAATATCAAATACACGATCCACGATGATTTCGCCATCATGACCATGGTGGAAGCCGGGCTTGGCGTGGGCATTCTGGCAAAGCTAATGCTCCGGCGCACCAATTATGAGATTGTGTGCCTCCCGACGGACCCTCCGATCTACCGGAAGCTGGCCATCGGCTTTAAGGACAAGGACAGTCTCCCCATCGCCAGCAAATATTTCATCAAATACCTGCTGGAAAACGCGGACAAGCTGCCGTGAAACAAAATAACATTTCTCCCAAACGGGCTCTAACACTCCGCTCTCTTCCACATATACTAATATAAATCTTTAATATAATAAGGTATGAAAGTCTATGGAAAACTATGCTATTTTATCTTTGGAAACCCACTTATTTTTTTCCAGAATTATGAAGGAGCACGCGCTTTTCCTGGAAGCGGGGTTTCCATGTAAAAACCGGACATGGATACAGAAAGCGGACTGTTTTCGGGCACAGTTTGAAAATCTCCTTCTGGAAACCCTCCGGATCAGCGCCGGAAACATTCACGGCAGCATCTTAAGCTCTGATGAGCTGGTGACCGAATTTACGATTCCCGCTGAGAAAAGGACACAGTCTCTCAGCGGAATTCCTATCAACTCCAGAATCTCCATGATGGAACAAAACCTCCGGTCCGGATGCGGCCTGCCGGAAAGCTCCGCCCTGGACGAAACTGTTTTTCACATCAACCAGCAGGCTCTCTGTCTTCTGGACGGTATGATCGCCTTTCAGGAAAGCATCCTGAGCGAAGTCAGCCGGGGAGAGCTTTTTACAGCAAATTACCCTCTGCTCATCCGACACATTACCCGAGAAGCCAGTTTATACCGGGAAACCATTGAAAAACTACAGCAGAATACCTGTCACTCTTATGAAGGCCTGTACGAAACGGAAAATTTCTGGAACCAGATCATGATGGAGCACGCGCTTTTTATCCGCGGCCTATTAGACCCGTCGGAAGCAGACTTGATCGACACAGCGGACGGCTTTGCCGCGGACTACAAAAAGCTTCTGGAAATGGCACGGCGGCAGGACTGCCGGGCAAACGGCAGCCTGACCGAAATGTCACTGGCCGAAACCTTAAAGTACCGTGAATTTAAGACAGCCGGGGCAGAAGGTATTCTGGAAAATCAGATTGCCTCCATCATTCTTCCGCTCCTTGCGGACCATGTGCTCCGGGAAGCAAACCATTACATCCGCATACTGGAACTCGGTACGCAGAAAAGGGGGACCGTAAATGGAACTGTGTAATTATCCGGCCCCCGCAAAAACCCGTTTCTATGAAATTGAAGCCATAGAAATCCCCATCGTCTATAATAAATACGGAGACCACGACCCCAATGGCCTGCTGTATGTCCTAAAAAAAGACGCAAAGCGGATCCGGGAAGGGGCAATCCGAAGCTTTTCCCAGGAAATCCCCCAGCCCTATGAGGAGGTAAAGCCCCTGGTCATCCGGGCAAACAAGGGGGATAAGGTTGTCATCTCCTTCTCCCACTCTCTGGATCGCTCCCTGTCCATCCACGTCCAGGGCATGGAGTATCATGTGCAGACCTCCGATGGCGCAAATGTGGGATTCAACAAAGATTCCACCACCCGCCGCCAGATCACCTATACCTGGTATGCCAAACGGGAAGGAGTCTATCTGTTTCATGATATGGGCGATACGCGAAGCGGGGAAAACGGGACCAATGTACACGGACTGTTTGGAGCCATCATCGTGGAAGCTCCAAATTCGCGGTGGCTGGACCCGGAAAACGGCAGAGAGCTGGACAGCGGCTTGTTTGCCGATATTTACCATCCGGTCCATCCGGCCTTCCGGGAATATGCCGTATTTTTCCATGATGAGCTGGAAATCAAGGATAAAGACGGAAACCAGCCCATCGATCCCCACACAGGGCTTCCCTCGGCAACTACCGGGATCAGCTACCGCTCCGAGCCCATGAGAAACCGCATGCCGCTGACCCGCGATCCTGCGGACTCAGGAGAGGACATTTCCATGAGCTCCTGGGTGTATGGGGACCCGGCGCCGCCGGTCCTTCGGGCATATGTAGGCGACCCGGCAAAGATCCGCCTGATCCATGGCGGGATCAAGGAGACCCATGTTTTTCATCTCCACAACCATCAATGGAGGCTGGAAGGGGATCATCCCAATTCCACGATTATTGATTCCATCACACTGAGCCCCCAGGAATGCTACACCCTTGATATCCTCCACGGGGCAGGCAGCCTGAACGGGATGATTGGCGACGCAATTTTTCACTGCCATCTTTATCCCCACTTTCACGAAGGGATGTGGACCCTCTGGAGAATTCATGACCGTCTGGAGGACGGCACCGGGACGCTCCCGGATCAAACCAGGATTCCTCCTTTGATGCCGCTGAAGGACAGAAAGGCGCCGCCGAAGAAAGATAACTGCCATCCGGGATATCCGGGCTTTATCAATGGTACCTCCGGCGAACCGCCGCTGCAGCCGCCTTTGGGAATTTTAAATCCGGACGGGACCAACAAAATAGATCCTACTGATCTAGAACTCGCCAACTTTGTACGGGACTTTGAGCCGGGCGCCCTTTACACCGATACCTGCCCCTGCCATACGGATGAGGACCGCTGCTGCCCGGATTACGGTCAAAGCTCCCGGGTGAAGGTCTTTGAGATCGCACTGGTCCAGGCCAAGGTCACTTACAACCGTTATGGCTGGCACGACCCACAGGGAAGATTCTTTGTGCCAAGAGAGGAGCTGGAGCGGCATGGCGGACTGGACGCTTATATAGAGAAGGTGGAGCAACGCAAACTACGGGTAGAGCCCCTTGTCATCCGCGCGAACGCAGGCGATTGTATTGAGATCCGCCTGACCAATCTTCTTCCGGAATATCTGGAGGCCAGCCCTTTCCAGATGAAGACCCTGACCGATCTTGCTGGCTACCATATCCATCTGGTAAAATTTGATACCATCGTATCCGACGGAGCCGCAAATGGCTGGAATAACATTGCGGGCGCAAGAAAATACGAAACCTTAATTGAACGCTTTTTCGCCGACACGAAGCTTCAAACCGTCTTTTTCCATGACCATCTTTTTGCCAATTCCCATCAGCAGCACGGGGTATTCGGCGCTTTGATTGTGGAGGAGGCCGGGGCTACCTTCCACAATATCCGCACCGGAAAGGAACTGAAATTCGGAACGAAGGCCGTCATCCAAAGAAAAGACGGCACCTCATTCCGGGAATTCGCGTTGTTTGTGCACGATTTCGCGCTGCTGTTCGACAAAGACGGAAGGGCCCTGAACCCGCCTGAGGTGCCGGGCTCCCACGATGATCCGGGCGTCATGGGGATCAACTACCGCTCAGAACCGATGAGAGAGCGCCTGGACCATGACAGCGACCCGGCATATATTTTCAGTTCCCTTGTGCACGGAGATCCCGCCACACCGCTGCTGGAAACCTATCCGGGGGATGAGATCATGATCCGCCTGCTGGACGGCGCCCATGAAGAGCAGCACGCCTTTCACCTTACGGGCATGTCCTGGAGAAAAGAGCCCGCCGACGTTTTTTCACCGTATACCGCCTCCCAGACCATCGGGATTTCCGAGGCCTTCAATATCCGAATCACGAAAGCATATGCTCCAGGAGATTATCTCTACTACTTTGGAGGGATTGACGACGCATGGCTGGGGCTGTGGGGGATCCTCCGGGCATATGACCGCCCAAGAAAGGGTCTGAAGCCGCTCTGTAAGGGGAAGGATCAGCTTTTGCCGCTGCCTCCATGCCCCGGCAAGGACGCTGTGATCCGAAAATACGAAATAGCGGCCATTCAGAAGGATATTCCTTATAACGCTCATGGCGACCACGATCCCGACGGGTTAATGTTTATTCCTTTGGAGGACCTGGACCGCCGCACGGGCGAAAATTACCAGCCGAAGCCCTTAATCCTGCGGGCAAACGCAGGCGACTGGATCGAGGTTACCCTCCACAACCTGTTTGACCCGGAGCGGCCCGTACCGTATTTCGACTATCCGAAGGTCCCGTTGGACCGTAAGCACACGCCATCCATGCGGGTTTCCTTAAATCCTCAGTTTCTGAATTATGACCCCGTGTGTGATTCCGGTATCAATGTCGGATACAACAACAGGGAACAGACTGTCGGCGCGGGGGAAAGCAAAAAATATCTGTGGTTTGCGGATAAAGAATACGGAGCATGTATCATACAGTCCTTCGGGGATATGAGAAACCACCGGTACCACGGTCTGTTTGGCGCCATCCTCATTGAACCGGCAGGAGCGAGATGGTACCGGAATTTCTCAATGGCAAAGGCGGCATACGAAGAAGAGGCGGTGATCACCGCACCAGGGGTGGAAAGCTTCCGGGAATGTGTTGTGCTGATTCAAAACGGCATCCGCATGCTTGACAAAGAGGGGGAGCTGGTAAAGACCGCGCAGGATGGCGGCGAAGCCGCGGACGCGGAGGACACAGGAGAAAAAGGGTATAACTACCGCTCAGAACGGTTTGCCAACCGACTGAAAAAGGACAGACGGATTTCCAAAATTTTTAACAGCCGGATACATGGCGACCCGGCAACTCCTGTTTTCAAGGCATATACCGGAGACCGGGTCATTTTCCGCACTATGATGCCGGCGGATAAGCCAAGAAATGTAGGGTTTGCCATTCATGGACACGAATGGAAAGAGCAGCCGGAGGATCCCCATTCCAGAATCATTTCTCTGCAGGGAGGCGTCAGCATTGGAAATACCTTCAATATGGAGCTGAAGGAAGGCGCCTCCTGCCCAGGTGATTATCTTTATCGTTCCGGCAGTCTCAAATGGGATGTGGAATCCGGTATGTGGGGGATTTTCCGTGTGCTGAGGCAAGGCATTCGATGCAAATGCAAAAATACATGCCAGAGATTTATGGAACGCGTCTGCAAAATGTAATCCGGCATCCGATCGTATTAAACGCACTTTTTCGTTTTTTGAGCAGGATTATCGTTAAATGTGCACCCTCCGGCATCAGAGGGTGCACTGTATCAAATGATGAATTCCTTCTTGGTTCCCACATGATCCGGCTCTCAATTTTTACAGCCAAACCGCCCAATCCCCATAATCGAAAGTACCGCTTCCATGCGTCAGCTTTCCGTTCTCTTTCAGCCCTCTGAACTCCTCACGCATACGAACCAGTATATCCGGCCCAATGTCAAGGGAATGATGGCCTGGAAAGACTCTTTCCACTGGAAGCACAAAAATCTTTTCCAGCGATTTCAGATAATCTTCCGGGTCCGTGGAAGGATAATACGCAAACAGCGTCCCTTTATATACCAAATCTCCCGTGAAAAGATACCCCTTCTCTTTCTCCCAAAAACACATATGCCCCGGTGAATGGCCCGGCGTGTGTATCACCTCAATCCTGCGTCCGCCCAGATCAATGACGTCCCCATCCTCTATCATCCTTGTGGGCGTTCCCTGAAAGACCGTATAGGTATCAATATCAAAATTTTCCGGCAAATCACAATGGTCCGTCACCATTCGCCTGATCCGTTCCGCCGGCAAAGGAAATTCCCCTGAAAGCCATTTTAACTTACATTCCTTTCACTCCGCTCAGGCACAAATCGAGATGAAAGTG
>CAZGRM010000005.1:0-38810 GCA_964528295.1 uncultured Lachnospiraceae bacterium | reverse complement strand
ATGATTCTTTTTGGTTTTAAGTTTGATTGCAGCCTTTGGCTGCGATATGATATAGTATGTCTGTTGATTTGACATTCTGAGAGGTTCCCGCCATGGAAATGACATTGCTGAATAATTTTTTGCTGAATATTCCCCTGGAAATGATATTTGACGCCCTGCTGTATGTGACGGCGGGGCAGCTCCTGAAAAGGAGATGGAGCTGGAGAGGGTATGTGCGGTATCTCCTGCCCTTTGCGCTGCTGGGCTCAGCCTTTGGGGTATTTTTGCTCCAGAGCGGCCTGTTCTACAGTCCCTTTTATTGGGGGCAGATCCTGAATGTCTATGAATACCTGCTTGTCATCGCGGTCACGATTTATCTCACCTGGGAACGGGACTGGGAGGTGGCTCTGATCGCAGGGAGCTTTTCCGTTTTGATCCAGTGGAGTACCCAGCTGTTTTCCACCCTCTTTCAGCCCTATGTGCTCAGTCTGGATCAGAAATTCGATCTGTTTTTGTATATGGCCCAGGATATGCTTCTGTATCCGGTCCTTGGCGTCCTGATGCTGCTTTTGCTGAAAAAGGTACGGTTCGAAGAGCTTTTATGGCATCTGATGAGCTCCGGGAGAAGGAAAAGAAATTTGATCCTTGTCAGCGTGCTTCATCCTCTGTTGACCTACCTGGTGGTGTATCTGCTGGAGCGGCACAAGGATTTTTTCTGGAATGAGCTGCCGGTGGCCGCGTTTTGATGCTGCTGGTGGTGCTGGGCATCTGCGGGGAGATCTCCGCAGAGGAGCTGCGCCGGGCGAAGCTGCGGGAGCAGGAGCAGCTTTTGGAGCAGCAGAATCTGTATATCAGCAATCTGGAGCGGATGCAGGAGGAAATGCGGAGCTTCCGGCATGATTATAAAAACCTGCTGTCCGGCCTTTATCTCAGCGCGGAAGAAGGGGACGGAGGGGAGAGGGTGAAAAAGCTGTTGGCCCAGGTGACCGGCAGCTTTGATGAACAGATCGGCAGATATATCCGGCAGACGACCCAGCTGGGGAATCTCAGGGTGACGGAGCTTAGAAGCCTGATTCTCGGGAAGATGACGGAGATGCAAAGACGGGGGATCGCCTGCCATCTGGAAATTCTGTATCCGGTGGAGGCGGTGGCGGTTCCGGTGATGGAGCTGAACCGCTGCTTCGGTATATTGATTGACAACGCCGCGGAGGCGGTGGAGTGTCAGGACAGCCCTTCTGTGGATATTCTGATCAGCGAACAGCGGGACCGGACCTCTTTTATCATCCGCAATCCGGTGACGGGGCCGGTGGATTTTCCCAGATATGGAAAAAGGGATATTCCACAAAAGGGGCGGGGCGGGGGCTGGGCCTTTACAACTACCAGAGGCTGGTGGAGCGCTACGACAATCTTTTGGCCTCCGCCAGCTGTAGGGATGGAGTATTTACACAGCAATTGGATGTGGTGAGGTGAGAAAATGCTGCCGGTATTTTTGTGTGAGGATGAGCCGGAGATCCGCAATCTGGAGCGGGAGCTGATTGAGCGATATGTCATGATACGGGGGTACGATATGGCGCTGGCGCTGGACACGGGGAGTCCCGGGGAGCTTTTGGAGCGGGTGAGACAGCATCCGGGGAGAGGCGTCTATTTCCTGGATGTGGATCTGAAGGGGGAGGACATGGATGGCTTCCAGCTGGGGAAGGAGATTCGCAGGTATGACAGCTATGGCTTTGTGATCTATGTGACCGCGTTTCGGGAGCTGGCCTACAAGACCTTTCAGCATCATATCGAGGTGTTGGATTACATTGTAAAAGAAAATCCGGACACGGTGCGGGAGGGGATTCACCGCTGCCTGGATACCATTGTGGAGCGGCTGAAGAGCGAGAGCTTCGCACCGGTGAGGGCCTGCTATACGGTGAAGAGCGGGGAGCTGCGCCGGCACGTGCCGGTGGAGGATATTCTGTTTTTTGAGACGGCGGCGGGCAGCCACTGCATCACGCTCCACACGGCGGATGAGCGCATCAGCTTTATCGGACAGATGAAGGAAATTGAGAGAGAGCTTCCGGACATCTTTTTCCGCTGCCACCGGGGATTCCTTGTGAATATCCGGCAGATCCGGGAGGTAAACCGGAAGGCCAACGAGGTGATTTTTTTCAATGGGGAGGTGGGCCTCGTATCCAGAAGCCTGCGCTCCAAGCTGATGAAGCGCCTTGCGGAGCAGTTCGGGCAGTAGAGGCGGCCGTTTGGGCAAATTTTCACTCCGTTTTGCCGTGTTTTGTATAATAGGCGCAGAACACGACAGAAAGGAGTTTTTTTATGAGGTTCAAGCGGAACGCGGGTGCCGCGGCGGAGGCGGCCAGGATGGCGGGATACGCCGCGATTCTGTATTTTCTGGTACGTCTCTTTTTCTGGAGCGTACAGAGGGGGATGGGGACAGCTCAGGAGCCGGATGAGTTCGTTTTGTTTGGGGCGATTGGCCTGTTTGCCGCAGGGTTTCTGGCGGCCTATGTGTATTATCTCAGGGCTATGGAAACGGGGAGGGCGGCGTACTATGTGATCCCGTACCGAAGCCTTGCGGGGCTGGAGGAGCAGATGAATATCCGGGGAGATCAGGGCTTTCTCTGCGAGGACGCGAAGCCGGATGTGTTTTTATTTAAGTGGAGGCCCACCGGGGAGAGGTATTCCTACAAGGTGGAATACGTGTCCGTCAGGGATGCCCTGCGTTTTAAAAAATTTGTCAGTGAAAATAGGGAGCAGGGCTGGGATTATGTTCCCTCATCCAACAGCCTGGGTGACGCTCAGGTGAGCGTCTTCAGATCCGCGGGCAAAGCGGCGGCGTTTAAAAACGCGGATAGACATAGCAGGCGACGGCTGAGGGGCTGGCTTGCCATTGTGGTTGTATTGGACATACTGGCCGCCGCGTTTGCGGTGATGACGGCGGTGTACATCCTGCCGGAGGTGGCAGTCGCCAGGCGGTTTGCGGCTGCGATTTCCACTATCTGTATTCTTCAGATTGGAATAAAGCTTAAGCTTATCTTTTTGCCGGAGAAATGAAAAGGCTTTTGTCAGAGAATGCCCGGAGGCAGCATAGAGTGACGCTATGCCGCCTCCGGGTATCTGCGTTCAAATAGGAAGGACAACTAATCCCAGCGATGTCCAGTCGAAGGAGGGGGATCCTATCACGTGGGCCAAGCTCTATGTTGAGGAGCATATGGATTCGGATGTGAACATGGCGGTTATTGCCAATGAATTAAATCTGAGTTATACTTATTTCAGTAAGCTGTTCCGGCAGGAGACGGGGAAAAGCTTTTCCGCCTACGTCACGGAACGGAAGATGCGGGCGGCGGGAGAAATGCTGCGGGAAGAGAAAAGCATCGCCCAGATCGCCGGCTGTCTCGGATATGGGACACAGCAGAATTTCAGCCGCGCCTTCAGCAATTACTGGCACTTAAGTCCCAGCGACTACCGGAAAAAGGCGGAGGCGGACGAACGTACCGATGGGAGGAAACTATGATCGCAAATTATCACACACATACCTGGAGATGCCTGCACGCATCGGGGACGGAGCGGGAATATATCGAAAATGCCATCGAGGGAGGACTGAAAATTTTGGGATTTTCGGACCACACGCCCATGCCCTATCCCGGAGACTATGTGAGCAAATCGAAAATGAGAATGGATCAGCTGGAGGATTATGTGACCACGGTGCTCCGTCTGAAAAAGGAGTATGAGAGGGAGATTGAGATCCGTCTGGGACTGGAGGTGGAGTATTACCCGGCTTATTTTGAGGAGCTGCTGGAGTTCACCGGCCAGTATCCCGTCGAATATTTTTTGCTGGCCCAGCATTTTCTCGGAAATGAGATCAATGATTTCTTTGTGATGGATCAGACCTCGGACCGGGAGCATCTGCTTCGGTACTGTGAGCAGACGGAGGAAGCGCTGAGGACGGGGCGGTTTAGCTGCTTCGCCCACCCGGATGTTTTGAATTTCACAGGGGATCAGGAGCTATATAGGGAGTGTATGAGGAGGCTGTGCGGGACCGCAAAGGAAATGAAGGTTCCGCTGGAGGTGAATTTTCTCGGTCTGTGGACCGGCAGGCATTACCCCAATCCCGCATTTTGGGAAATCGCGGGGGAGGAGGGAAACGAGGTCATTTACGGCGCGGACGCGCATCAGGCGGATAAGGTCTGGAATCCGGAGGCGCTGGCCATGGCGGATAAGCTGGCGAAGGACTGCGGACTGAGGGTGATTGACACTTTGGAGTTCAGATCCCCCTTTGTGGGAGTGGCGGAAAAGAATGGAGTGGTAGAAAATGACGTTTGCGCGGTATTTTAACAGCCAGTTTTCGATGGCGCAAAATCTGGATTTTTTCATCAGGATCATTGTGGCCTGCGTCTGCGGCGCCTGCATCGGCCTGGAGCGCAGCAAGCACAATAAGGAGGCGGGGATCAAGACCCACATCGTGGTGTGCTGCGGCGCGGCCATGTTTATGATTATCTCCAAATATGGGTTTGTGGACCTGACGGACGCGGAGGGCAACGCGCTGAACGGGATCCGGGGCGCCGACTCCGCCCGCATTGCCGCCCAGGTGGTGAGCGGAATCAGCTTTCTCGGCGTGGGCGTGATTTACCGGCACGGATCCCGGGTGAAGGGGCTGACCACCGCGGCGGGCATATGGACCACCGCGGCCATCGGTCTGGCCATCGGGGCCGGCATGTACTGGGTGGCGGTGTTCGGGACCCTGGTCATTTCCCTGCTTCGGATCGTGCTGAAGCGGTTTGCGCTGGACTCGGATTTCAGCGGAGCTTACCGGATAAAATTCTCGGGCCGCCCGGAGGAGGCCTTTGTGAACACGCTGGTGCGGAGGCTGGAGCGGCAGGGAAGCCAGATCACCCACACGAAGGTTTCCAAAAAAGAGGAAAATAAGGTAGAGTATGAAATCATCATAAAGACCTCCCATGAGATCCACAGCGACGAAATCTATCAGTTTGCGAACAGCGGGATGGCGGACGGCTCTCTGGACGAGTTTGTGGTGACTCGGATGTAACAAATTGAAAAAGGAAGGAATGAGATTCCCCACCTGACAGGACGGCGGCGTATGTTCAGGCGGGGAATAAAAAAACCTCAAATTCACACTTTTCCTATTGACATACTATGAAAAAGGGTGTATCTTATCTCTATCAAAAAGCCGCCGGGGAATCCGGCGGCGGAGAAAGAAAGGCGGAAACAGCGTTTCCGAGAAGGAGGAGCAAGATGAAAAAATTTAAGAGAGTATTAGGAGTTCTGTTGGCGGCGGCCCTTTCCGTGGGAGCGACGGCGGTGGTATCCGCAGAGGAGGAAGTAGAGGGAGTGGCCATTGACAAGGAGGCCTTTGACGAGCTGATCGCTTCCGGCATCGTCGCTGACGACGCGGATATCGAGGCCAGCGCCTGGGCGTCGGCGGTGAAGGAGGCCGGCGTACTTCGGGTGGGAGGCACCCGGACCTCCTATCTGTTCAGCCAGCTGGATGAGACAGATGACAGCCTCCGGGGCTTTGACGCGGGACTATATCAGCTGCTGACCCGCTACATTCTGGGAGACGAGACAAAGTATGAGCTCACCCAGGTAGATTCCAGCACCCGGGAGTCAGTGCTGACCAGTGACCAGGTGGACGCGGTATTTGCCACCTACTCCATCACGGACGAGCGCAAGGAAGTCATCTCCTTTGCGGGCCCCTACTACACCTCAAAGCAGGCGGTGCTGGTGAAGGCGGGAAATACGGAGATCACCGGTATCGACAGCCTGGCGGGCAAGATCGTGGCCACGCAGTCCGGTTCCACCGGTCCGGCGATCCTGGAGGAGTACGCGCCGGAAGCCACGGTTCAGGAATTTTCCAATGATATCGAGGCGCGCACCGCTCTGGAGCAGGGACGGGTGGACGCTTATGTGACGGACTACACACTGCTGCTGAACGCCATTGTAAAGAATCCGGACGCCTATGAGATCGCGGGGGATGTGTTCGGACCGGAGGACAACTACGGCATTGGCCTTCCGCTGGATTCCGACGGAGTGGCCTTCGTGAATGAGTTCCTGAAGAAGATCGAGGAGGACGGCACCTGGAGCGAGCTGTGGAAGATCAGCCTGGGAGACCGCACCGGCATTGACACGGTGCCTGAGGCTCCGGCCATCGCGGAATAAATCGATATCGGGCGTTTCGACGCGAAGAGAGGACTCCGGGAAGCTTGTTTCCGGAGTCCTCCTGGAAGGATAATCTATGGAAGTCTATGAACTCCTCTCCCAATACGGAGACAAATATATTCTGGCGCTTCTGACCACATGGAAGCTCACGGTGCTGGCCTTTGTGTCAGCACTTGTCATAGGAATTTTGATTACGGTGATGAGGATCAGCCCCATAAAGCCGCTGCGGGTCGCGGGGGATTTTTACGTGCAGATTTTTCGGAATATCCCCGGCGCTTCGCTGCTGGTCATTCTGGTTTACGCTCTGCCGTACCTGAATGTGGTGCTGTCTTATTTTCATTGTGTATTGATCGCGGTGGCTCTGATTCCCGCCGCCTTCTGCTCCGAGTACCTGATGTCCGGGATCAATACCATCGATGTGGGGCAGATCGAGGCGGCCCGCTCCCTAGGAATGACCTTTCCGAAAATGATCCGGAAGGTGGTGATCCCCCAGGCGCTGCGCTCCAGTGTGCTGCCGATGACGAATCTGCTGATCGCCACCATGCTCACCACGGCGCTGGCTTCCCAGGTTCCCCTGAATCCCACGGACCTGACCGGTATCGTGGCCCACATCAATACCAGGGCGGTGGGGGGAGTGACGGCCTTTTTGATCTCGGCGGTGCTGTACTGCCTGACCGCCGTAGTGATCGGGCAGGCGGGCAGCTGGATTGACAGGAAAGTGAGGATTCGGAGATGAGTAACGCGCGTATTTCGGTCCGGGACGCGCTCTATGAGGCGCCCGGTCCCAGAGCCCGCAGGCGGATTGCCCTGGGGACGGCCCTCTCACTGGCGGTCCTTGCGGTGCTGGTGTTTCTTGTGATCCGGCAGTTTTATCTCACCGGCCAGCTGGATGGGAAATACTGGTCCTTTCTTGCCAGGGGCACCACCTGGAGATTTCTTGCCAGAGGGCTTTCCGGCACCCTGGAGGCGGCGCTGGCCGCGGGCGTGGTGGCCTTTTGCGTGGGCTTTCTGCTGATGCTGGGCAGAATCAGCGCCTCCAGGGCGCTGAGGGCGGTCAGCACGGCGCTGATCGAGTTTACCAGAGGCGTTCCCACGCTGCTGTTCATTTACTTTTTCTTCCTTGTGGCTCCCCAGCTGGGGATCAAGCTGGCGGCCTTCTGGAAGATTACCCTCCCGGTGGCGATCTCCGCCGCGGGTGTGGTGGCGGAGGTGCTGCGGTCCGGCGTCAACGCCGTGCCGAAGGGACAGAAGGAGGCGGCCCTCTCTCTGGGGATGAGGGGCGGCAGTGTTTTTCTGAAGGTGGTGTTTCCCCAGGCGATCCGGTATGTGATCCCGGCGCTGATCTCGGAGCTGGTGATCGTGGTGAAGGATACTACCTTTGCCTATGTGGTGAATTTCCCGGATTTGATGCAGAATGCCCGGGTGCTGATTTCCAACTATGACGCGCTGCTGTCCGTGTATCTGGTGGTGGCCGTGATCTATATTGTCATCAATTATCTGCTGAACAAGGCCTCCGCCATGGTGGCAAGAAGGAGAGGCGGCTTGACGGCAATCAAGCAGATATAAAGGAGCGAGGAAGGGTTATGGTTCAAAGACAAGAGAAATCAAGCAGGCCGGGGCAGGTGCCGGTGATTGAGCTGAGACATGTGGATAAGCATTTCGGGGAGCTGCATGTGCTGAAGGATGTGAATCTGCGGGTGGAAAAGGGGGAGGTGGTGGTCATCATCGGCCCGTCCGGGTCGGGAAAATCCACGCTCTGCCGCACGATAAACCGGCTGGAAACCATTGACTCCGGGGAGATCCTCATCGACGGGGAGGCGATCCCCGAGGAGGGGAAAAATCTGGCCCGGCTGAGGGCCCAGATCGGGATGGTGTTTCAGTCCTTCAATCTTTTTGCCCACAAGAATATTCTGGACAATGTGACGCTGGGGCCCACAGATGTGCTGCGGGTGCCGAAGAAGGAGGCCAGGGAGGAGGCCATGAGGCTTCTGAAACGAGTGGGGGTGGACTCCCAGGCGGCGAAGCTGCCCGCGCAGCTTTCCGGAGGCCAGCAGCAGCGTGTGGCCATCGCCCGTTCCCTTGCCATGCGTCCCAAGGCCATCCTCTTTGACGAGCCCACCAGCGCTCTGGATCCGGAAATGATCGGCGAGGTGCTGGATGTGATGACGGAGCTGGCGAGGGAGGGGATGACCATGGTGGTGGTTACCCATGAGATGAACTTTGCCAGGCGCGTGGCAGACAGAGTCATTTTTATGGATGGCGGCAGGATTATCGAGGAGAATACGCCGGAGGAGTTTTTCATTCATCCCGGCACGCTGCGGGCACAGGAATTTCTTCAGTCAATCAAAGATCATTAATATCATTTGCCCGGGAGGATTCAGGTCTCGGGCTTTTTTGCTTTATAAAGGAGAGAGAAAGAGATGAATGTGATTTTTATTTCTCCCCACTATCCCAGACATTTTTACAATTTCTGTGAGCGGCTGAAAAGCCGGGGAGTGAACGTGCTGGGGATCGGGGACTGTCCCTGGGACGCCATCGGAGAGCGGTGCCAGAACGCGCTGACGGATTACCGGGCGGTGGCGAGCCTTCAGGATTATGAGAGCGTGTACCGGGCGGATTTTAACATTAGCTCCGGGCCGAAGCCGGGGGCGATGGCGGACATGAATCACAAGTCCCGCATGAAAAAGGCGTATGAGCGGGCGGAGATTCCCGCCGCCCGGTGGCTGCTGCCGGAGAGCGAGGAGCAGGCCCTGGCCTTTGCGGAGGCGGTGGGGTATCCGGTGATCCTGAAGCCGGACCAGGGAATGGGGGCGTCGGACACCCACCGGATCGACTCCGGGGAGGAGCTCCGGGATTTCTGGAGGGAGAAAAATCCTTCGGAGCGCTACATTGAGGAGGAATGTGTGCCGGGACACGTGGAGACCTTTGACGGAATCACGGACAGCCGGAAACAGGTGCTGTTCTGTGCCAGCCAGGTGCTGCCGAGAAGCCTGATGGACGCCGCCCACGGGGACGACATTGTGAGCTACTGTCAGGCTGTCCCGGGAGATCTGCGAAGGTACGGGGAGCGGCTTCTGCAGGAGTTCGACACCCGGAATAAATTTTTTCATTTTGAATTTTTCCGCCTGGATCAGGAGAAGAAGGGGCTGGGGAAAAAGGGAGAGCTTGTGGGGCTGGAGGTAAATATGAGAGCTCCCGGCGGCCGTATCCCGGATAAGATGAATTACGCCTTTGAGACGGACGTCTATACCATATGGGCGGACAGCCTGATCTATGACCGGTGCTTTATGGAGAGTGAGTTCCGTCATTTTATCACCCACATCGGGCGCAGGCGGGGAATTCCCTACGTACATACGGTGGATGAGATCCGCCGGGAGCTGAGGGACGGATTGCTGGAGGATTTTGAGGTGGATCCGGTGCTGGCGGCGGATATGGGGGACCACGCCTTTCTGCTGAGGGCGGAGGATGAGAAAAAATGGCGGTATCAGATGGACTATGTCCTTGAAAGGAGGTAAGCTATGCTGCATGTGAACAACCCTTTGGTGAGTGAAAAGCTGTTTCAGGGAAATTTTGGACTGGAGAAGGAGAGCCTGCGGGTTACGCCCGACGGGCATATGGCCCACTCGCCCCATCCGTTTCCCGAGATGAGTCCATCGTCCGGGATTTCTGTGAAAATCAGACGGAGATCAATACGCCGGTGCTCCATTCGGCGAAGGAGGCGGTGGACAGCCTGTACCGGGATACCTGCCGGATCCAGAAAAAGCTGGCGGAGCTTCCCCGGCCGGAGCTGCTCTGGCCCTTTTCCAGCCCGCCCTATATTATAAATGAGGACGATGTGCCCATCGCAAGATTTGAGGGAGGGAAGGCGTCCAAAACGGGCTACCGGGAATACCTCTCCGACCGATACGGCCGGTACAAGATGACCTTCAGCGGGATCCACGTCAATTACTCCTTCGGGGAGGAGCTGCTGGAGGCGGATTTTGCCCTCAGCGGGGAGACGGATTACAGGGAATACAAAAATCAGTTTTATGTGGTCCTGGCGGAGCGGGCGGCGGCCTACAGCTGGATTTTGACCGCGGTGACCGCGGCGAGCCCCCTTCTGGACAGCTCCTATGTGGAGAAGGGGCGTTTTGGGGAAAATGAGTTTAACGGGATGGCGTCCACCCGGTGCAGTGAGCTTGGATACTGGAATTATTTCACTCCGGTCTTTGATTACACGGATATCCGGGCCTATGCGGACAGCATTCAGCGGTATGTGGACGATGGAGTGATCGCGGCGCCCTCGGAGCTCTATTATCCGGTCCGGCTAAAGCCCAGGGGAAAGAATGTGCTGGCAAAGCTGCGAAATGAGGGGGTGGATCACATCGAGCTGCGGATGTTTGACCTGAATCCTCTGCTGCCGGAGGGAATCGACCAGCGGGATCTGCGGTTTGCCCAGCTTTTGCTTATTTATCTGGCCGGAAGCCCCAGGCAGCCCTTTGCGGCCCGGGATCAGGTCCAGGCGGCCCAGAATTTTAAGAACGCGGCCCACTATGATTTGAAGACCGTGAAGATCATGGTGCCAAACGGAGAGGTGTATTCGGTGGTGGACGCGGGGCTGAAGGTGATCGGCTTTATGAAGGAGTTTTACCGGGATTTTCCGGAGACGGTTCAGTCTGTTCTGGACTATGAGGAGCAGAAGCTTCTGGACCCGGAAAAGCGCTACGCCTGGCAGATCCGCAGACAGTTTGCCAGAGGATTTGTGGAGGGCGGCCTGAAGCTGGCGAAAAAATATCAGGAGATGGCGATGTATGTGTGAGCTGTTTGGAGTGACCTCTGCCGGGCGGGTGGCGGTAAACGCGTATTTGCGGGAGTTTTCGTCCCACAGCGTCAACCACCCCAACGGCTGGGGGATGGCGATTTTTTACGGGGACGGGGTGAGCCTGGAAAAGGAACCCCTCCCGGCCTGGAGGAGCGCCTATCTGCAAAGCCGCCTGAAGCATCCCTTTGAGGTGACAAATATGATTGCCCATATCCGTCTGGCCACCAGAGGGGCGATGGAGTACGAGAACTGCCATCCCTTTGTGGACCGGGATGACAGAGGCCGAGCCTGGACGCTGGCCCACAACGGGACCATTTTTCAGTCTGAGATATTGGAACGGTACAGGGACAGCCAGGAGGGGGGCACGGACAGCGAGCGGATCCTGTGCCACCTGGTTCAGGAGGTGAACCGGTATCAGGGGGCCTTTGACCGAGCGCTGTCCGCCCGGGAGAGATTTCAGCTTGTGGATCAGATCATCTTGCGCATAGCGGAGCACAATAAGGTGAACCTGCTGATCTATGACGGGGAGCTTTTCTACGTCCATACCAACTACCGGGATTCCCTGTTTTATAAGAGGGAAGGAAGCGCCATCCTGTTTGCCACGGTGCCTCTGGACGGAGAGCCCTGGGAGCCGGTGCCCTTTCTGCGGCTCCTTGCCTACAAAAACGGGGCCCTGGCGTATGAGGGGACGAAGCACAGCTTTGAATATACGGACACCGGGGAGCACCGGCAGCTGTTCGACTATGCGAATTTGTAATGGGGATCAAGAAAAACCATTGACCTCCGGGAGAAAATCAGATATACTCGATTTGGTTAGAAAGAGCTAACTAATACCGGGCTGAGGTGATGGCGCGTGCCCGGCGAAGAGGCTTGGGAGGACGAAGCACGCGGGAAAAAGGTTGAACAGTGAAGCGTATAAGCGGCTGTCCCGGCGGGAGTTTGACCGGGCCGGGGCCCCGGAAGGAAGATCGGCAATTAAGCCGCGGTTTGGCTGAAAATTCAGCCGGACGGCGGCTTTTTTTTCGCCGAAAGGGAGACCATATGTTCCATAAATACTGTTTTTGGGATATAATAGGCGAAAAGAAACGGGGCCGGGAGGTGCGAGAGGATGGGAAATTGTTTGGAGATGTTTGACGGGAAGACGGCGGAGTGGTTCCGGGAGACGCTGGGGGAGCCCACCCGGGTGCAGGAGGCTTCCTGGCCGGCCATCCGGGCGGGCGGCCATGTGTTGGTGTCGGCTCCCACCGGGACGGGAAAGACCTTGTCGGCCTTTCTCGTATTTCTGGATCAGATGAAGCGGGAGGCAGAGGAGGGGCGGCTTCCCCGGGAGCTTCGGGTCATCTACGTGTCGCCGCTGAAATCCCTGGCGGGAGATATCCGGGAAAATCTCAAAAGACCCCTGGAGGGAATCGGAGGGGAGGAGCTGATCTCGGTGGCGGTGCGCACCGGGGATACCACCCAGCAGGAGCGAAGGCGGATGGTGAGGAAGCCGCCCCACATTTTAATCATCACGCCGGAGTCCCTTTATTTGATGCTGACCAGCGTCACGGGGCAGAGGATTCTCTCCACCGCCCGGGCGGTGATTGTGGATGAGCTTCACGCCCTGATCGATACGAAGCGGGGGGCCCATCTGATGCTGTCTCTGGCGAGGCTGGACGCCCTGCGGGGAGAGCCCTTGCAGCGAATCGGCCTGTCCGCCACCATCGCTCCTCTGGAGGAGGCGGCCCGGTATCTGGCGCCGGAGGCGGTGACCGTGGCGGCCCCTGTTATGGAAAAGAAGGTGGAGCTCCAGATTCTCGGCTCCTATGCGGACAGCGGCAAGCGGAGGAAGGATCCGGTGTGGCAGGAGCTGGCGGCTCTGGTGTACCGGTACTGCCAGGAGAGCCGGAGCGTGCTGGCCTTTGTGGAGGGGCGGAGATATGCGGAGAAGCTGGCCTACTATGTGAATCTGCTGGGCGGGGAGGATTTTGCCCGGGTGCACCACGGCAGCCTCTCCAAGGAGCAGCGGCAGGCCGCAGAGCAGGAGCTGCGGGAGGGCAGGCTGCGGCTTTTGTGCGCCACCTCCTCCATGGAGCTGGGCATCGATGTGGGGGAGATCGACCAGGTGCTGCAGGTGGGCTGCCCCAGGACGGTCTCCGGCACCATGCAGCGTCTGGGCCGGGCCGGTCACAATCCCAGCCGAGTCAGCGTCATGTACCTCTTTCCCAGGACGGCGGCGGAGGCGGTGCTCTGCGGCATGACGGCACAGCTGGCCAGAGAGGGGGAGGTGGAGCGCCTGAATCCGCCGGAGGGCTGCTTCGATGTGCTGGCCCAGCATCTGGTTTCCATGGCGGCCTTCCGGGGGTATGAGATCGATGAGGTGATGGAGCTTTTACCCCGGGCCTGGCCCTTTCGCAGGGTGACCCGGGAGGATGTGAGGGCGGTGGTGGGAATGCTGGCGGGAGACTATGAGCACAGGCGGGATGTCCCGGCGCGGTCCAGGATTTTGTATGACAGGATCCATGAGCGGGTGGAGGGGGACGGCTACAGCAGGCTGCTGGCCGTCTCGGCGGGAGGTACCATCCCGGATAAGGGCCTTTATACCGTGCGGACGGAGGAGGGCGTGAAGGTGGGGGAGGCGGACGAGGAGTTTGTTTATGAGACCCAGCGGGGGGACCGTTTCATTCTGGGCGCCTTTGCCTGGCGGGTGACGGATATCGGCCGGGATACGGTGACGGTGACCCAGGCCCCCGTGGAGGGAGCCAGACTGCCCTTCTGGAAGGGAGAGCTGAAGGGAAGGAATAAGGAGACGGGGGCCGCCTTCGGCCGGATCCTCGGGAGGCTTCAGAGCGCCTGGGAGGGCGGGAGGCTGATGGAAGCCCTGGGGGAGCTGGGGCTGGACCGGGCGGCCTCGGAGCTGGCGTGCGGGTATCTGGAGCGGCAGATTAAGGCCGCCGGAGGGCTGCCGGATGACCGCACCATCCTTGCGGAGCATTTCCGGGATCAGTCGGGAAACAGCCAGCTTATGATCCACTCGGTTTTCGGCCGGAGGATCAATGCTCCGCTGGCCTTGCTGGCGGCCCGGGAGGCTCAGGAGGAGATGGGAGAGAATGTGGGCAGCGTGGATGAGGAGGACGGTTTTCTTTTGTACTCCTACGGGGAGAAGCGGCTGCCGGAAGGACTGCTTTACCGCATCGCCCCGGACACCTCGGAGGCCGTCCTTTCGGCCCTCTTGCCGGCGGCTCCGGTGTTTCACATGGCCTTTCGCTACAACTGCGGGAGGGCGCTGATGATGGGCGCGCGGAGGAATGGACGCCAGCCTCTCTGGATGCAGCGGCTGCGGAGCGCGGAGCTTTTGGACCAGGTGGTGAGGGAGAAGGACCATCCGCTGATCCGGGAGACCAGGAGAGAGTGTATGGAGCAGATCTGGGACGGGGCGGGAGTCCGGGAAATTCTGGAAAAGATCCAGTCCGGGGAGATTGCGGTGCGGGAGATCTGCACGGAGACTCCCTCCCCCATGTCTCTTCCTCTGCAGTGGGCCCAGGAGGCGGCGGTGATGTATGATTACGCCCCCACGCCCCAGGGAATCCACAGCGCGGTGGAGGAGGCGCTGAAGCAGGAGCGGGAGCTGGTGCGCCCGGGCCTGGCGGAGCTGTCCCAGGTACAGGAGCGGGGAAGGCTGCCGGAGGATGAGCGGCAGCTCCATGCCCTTTTGATGACGGAGGGAGACCTGGCCGCCGGGGAACTGGATATCCCGGTGGGATGGCTGGAGAGCCTGGCCTCCCAGGGCCGGGCGGTGTACCTGGAGCAGGGCCTCTGGATCGCGGCGGAGCAGGAGGAGGAGTATTTGACCGTTTTGGGGTGGGAGGCGATACGGGAAGGAGCCGGGACGGAGGGCGATGTGGCGGAGATGGCCGGAGGGTCGGGGCCGGGGTTGCCGGAATCGGGGCAGTTTGCGTGTGCGGCCGGGGCGGAGACGGTTGCGGGGCTGAAATCGGAGCAGTTTACGGGCGTGGGCACGGCGGAAACGATCGGGCGGTGGAAATCGGGTCAGTGCGCGGCCGGGTCGGAGACGGCCGGAAATTCAGCGGAAATGCCCGGGGACTCGGAGCGGGTACTGCCGGAAGAAGTTCTGCGGGTGGTCCGCCGGATGCTTCGTTACCGGGGCGGCTCCAGCGCCCGGCAGACCGCACTGCGGTACAGCTGGTCAGAGCCGGGGGCCCGGGCCGTGCTGACCGTGTTATGCCGCCGGGGAGAGGCTGTGGCGGAGGAAGTGACAGTCTCAGATGAGAGCCCGGCCCGCCGGGAAAATAGTATGGCGGCGGAAAGACCGGGCTTAGAGGAGAGCTTATCTTGGCGGAAGAATGACGCGGCGGAGGGCGGAATGGCCCAGCCCTCTGGCTCCCGGCGCCCCGAGACTGTGTACTATCATGCCGGGCTCTACAAGCGGGCCAGGGTGCGGACCGTGAAGAACCGCCGGGAGGAGATTGTCACCTGCCCGGCCTCCTCCTATGCGGCCCTGCTGGCCTCCCGCCTGTGCCCTTCGGCGCCCCCGGAGGAGGGAATGAGGGCCGCCCTCTCCTCCCTGGCCGGCGCGGTTCACCCCGCCGCGGCCTGGGAGGACATCCTGTTTCCGGCCAGAGTGAAAGGCTACCGGGAAAATCTTCTGGACCGGCTGCTGGCCGCCGGGGAATATTTCTGGCGGATGGAGGAGGGCGGAAGAATCCGCTTTGACAGCGCCGATCAGATTGACTGGGAAAAGGAGCCGGAGATTCCCTGGGAGGAGCTTACGGAAAAGGAGCGGCTTCTGGCCAGGGCCCTGGCCCGCCGGGGGGCCAGCTTCCCCCAGGCGCTGAACGCCGTGCTGGGAGGAGAATCCCCCTACGATACTCTGCTGTCCCTGATGGAAAAGGGGATCGCGCGGGCCGACAGCTTCGTCCCGGCGCGCCAATGGCTGAACCGGAGCAAAACAAAAAATGCCGCCGCGCGCCAGCGCATGGGAGCCCGGGTAAAGCTGCTGCGGTCCGGCCGCTGGGATCTTGCGCGGCCTCCGCGTCCTCTGACCTCGGGGGAGATGCTGGACCGCTGCTTTGACCGCTATCACATCCTTTGCCGGGAGACAGCCGCCGCCGACGGCCTTTCCTGGCCGGAGGCGCTGTCCCTCCTTCGGGTCCAGGAGTACACAGGCCAGGCGCGGCGGGGCTATTTCGTAAAAGGCCTGTCCGGCGCCCAGTTCATCCGCCGGAAGGATTTTGGCGGCATCACCGCCGCCCTCCTGTCACCACGCCCGGAGATCCGGTGGCTGAACGCCGCCGATCCCATGCAGCCCTGGGGCAAATTATTTCCTCATGAGCCGGGCCGGGCCTTCCTCAATGTGCCGGGGACGGTGGTTGCCCTCCGGGGCGGCCGCCCGGCCGCTGTCCTGGAGCGCCAGGGAAAAACACTGCGGGTCTTTGAGCCGGAAGCTCTCGGAGAGTGCCTGCGCCTCTTTGTGGAGGAGTACAGGCAGGGCAGGCTCTATCCCTCCCGGAAGCGGATCGTGATAAAAGACTACCCGGAGGAGCTGGCGGAACACTTTGCGGGCACCGGCTTCCAAAGAGAGATGAAGGACTATGCGCTGTACCGCTAGAGCGGTTTAAAATTACTTTTCGCAAGAGGCGCTTCAATTAAAAAAAACACGCCGGGCAGAACCTTTGACCGTCTGCCCGGCGTATTTTTTAGCTTTAATCCCGAATCTCAAACAGCTTTCCGACGGATACATCCAAAACATCCGCGATATCCAGCAGCGCGTCCAGAGAGATGGAGGTAGGCATATTGGGCGCTTCCAGATTGCTGATGTGAGTGCGGCTTAGATTGGCGCATTCAGCGAGCTGAAGCTGGGTCATCCCCCGGAGCTTCCGGTAATAGGCGATGGTGAGCCCCAGCTGTCGGTATTGATTGGCACGTTTATCTGTCATGTCGGCTCCTCCTTTTGAAATAGTCTATTATTTTCCACGAGAGAACGAAACAATCTGAAATATTGCCTATGCAATCAACAGGATTGCTATTGAGAAGGGGGACGGTATTCGGATCCGCGGCGGTACTTTTTCTGCCGGTTCCGGGCCCTCCCAAAAAGTAAAAACGGTTACATTAAAGGAAAACAAGTAGGGAGAAAACGCATAAAAATGAGCGGAGAAAACTGTGAAAAATGTTGAAAATATATCAAAATATTGGATAAAACTTGACAAAATAATGAAAATAATATATTATAACGATTACAAGAAAAAAGTAAAAACGTTTACACAAAAGGAGGAAAAAACATGAAAAGAAAGTTAGCGACCCTGTTGGCGCTCAGTACAATGTCCGCGGCGGCCTTCGGCGCCGTGGCAAATGCCGCCGATGACTATGATTTCTATTTCTTTAACATCAAGGGTGAGTCCGCGGACGCCATGCAGGCGGCGGTGGAGGCATACCAGGAGGAGACCGGGGTAGTGATCAAGCTGTTTTCGCTGGGCTCCGGCACGGACAGCTCCGAGGCGCTCCGGGCGGATCTTCAGTCCGACAACATGCCGGCGATCTTCGGCGTGCAGGACGCACAGAGGCTGCTGGAGTATGTGGAGGGCGGCTATGCGATGCCGCTTAACGAAGCGACCAACGAGGAGTTTCTGGCCCTGGCGGAGGAGATTCCGGAGAGCTTTTATCTGACGAGAGACGGCGAGACAAACTACGGCGTGCCTCTCAACATTGAGGGCTACGGCTACATTGTGGATACGAGAGTGCTGGCCTCTCTCTTTGGAGAGGAAAATGTGGATGCCTTTGTGACGGCCTACCAGACAGCCTCCTATGAGGAGTTTGAGGCGATGGTTCTTGCCATGGACGATTACATCAAGGAGGGTACGGCGGCGGATATCACACTCAGCGGCGAGAGCTTCTCCTTTGTGGCTGAGAAGGATGAGAGAGCGGCCAAGCTGGAGGGCGTATTTTCCGTGGCCGGTTCGGAAAAATGGACCTACGGAGATCATCTGTTCAACGTGGCGGTAGACGGCGTATTCAGCGATTCCGTGGCTACAGCGGCAGCCACGGCGGAGGAGATTGAGGCGGGCCGTCCCGTATACGAGGCTTACGCGAAGCTGCTGGATCTGAAAACCTCCCATGCGCAGGTGGAGAGAGGCCCGGAGCTGATCAACTCCACCACCAACGGCTACGACCAGGCGATATCCTACTTTGCCAACGGCCAGACGGTATTCATCAAGCAGGGGAACTGGTGCTATACCAATATCATCAATGCCAATGCGGATATTGCGGACACGATGATCTTCCTTCCCATCAAGCTGGATGTGACGGACGAGGATCTGACCTCCGGCCTGACCGCGGATCAGATGAACAGCTCCATCCCGGTATTTGTGCCCTCCTACTACTGCATCAACGCCAAGTGCTCCGACGAGGAGAAGGAGGCGGCGGAGGCCTTCCTGGTATGGCTGAACACCACTGAGACCGGATTGAAGTATGTGATTGAGGACTGTGCGTTCATCCCCTACAATGCGGATCCTGCTGTGACTAGCGCCGGCTATAGTCTGGGCGACAGCATTCTGAATTACGTAAACGCGGGTCAGACCATTACAAACGCGTACGCGGGTCTTCCTTCCAACTACGCTACCTACACGCTGGGAGCTCAGATGCTGGAAAATTATGTAAATACCGCCGAGTGGTCCGAGAGCGCCTACTCCGACATTGCTGATTTTGTGATCAGCAGCTGGATTGAGGCGGCGGGACTGTAAAAGACGGTTTTTGAATCAATCAGAACAGCAGGCGGGTCTGTGGCCTGCTGTTCTTTACTTACACAAAGCAACGAGACAAGTGATGAATACTGCGGTATTGGAGGAAGCTATGGATAAATATTATAAGAAGCGTCTCATTCCGCTGGCGCTGCCGGCCATGGTGCTGTTTGTGCTGGTGATCTTGGTTCCTTTTACCATCGGCGTGCTATATTCCTTCTGCGCATGGAGGGGCACCTATTTTGCGGGCGGGGATCATTTCTGGGAAGCCTTCGTGGGCTTTGAAAATTATACAAAGGTGTTTAAAATGGCCAAGTTCCGGGACTCCTTTCTGTACACCATCGCGTTTACCCTGGTGGCGGTGATATCGCTGAATGTGGTTTCCCTGGTGATGGCCCTGCTGGCCACCGCGGTCCACAGAGGGGCGGGAGCGTACCGTACCATTTATTTCCTGCCGAATCTTCTCGGAGGTCTGGCGCTGGGCTATATTTGGCAGTTTATTTTTGAGATCGTATTTTCACAGATTATTTTCAGCGAGGACGGGATTCTTTCTATTCCCTTTTTTTGCAATATGCTCCAGGACCGGTGGAAGGCCATGTTCGCCCTGGCGATCCTGGTGACCTGGCAGATGGCGGGCTACATGATGCTGATTTACACCACGGGACTGAACAATATTCCCAGGGATCTGACGGAGGCCGCCGCCATCGACGGCGCAGGGGTGCTGTCCCGGTTCCGCTATATCACGGTCCCCATGCTGATGCCCTCCTTCACCATTGTATTTTTCATGACCCTGTCCAAATGCTTTATGCTGCTGGATCCCAACGTGGCCTTGACGGACGGCAATTTTAATACGAGGATGCTGGCCATGCAGATTTTGCGGACCACGAAGGATACCAACCCGCCGGATTACGGTCTGGCCCAGGCTCAGGCGGTGATCTTCTTCGTCCTGATCGCCATTGTGACTCTGACCCAGGTAGCGGTGACAAAGAAGAGGGAGGTGGAGCTGTAATGTCTATGAAAAACCGGCATAAGGCGGCGGAGGCGCTGCGGCATGTGATTTTGACCGTGCTGGCCCTGTATACCCTGGCGCCTCTGGCATTTTTGTTTATCAATGCTTTTAAATCAAACAATGAGATCATTTCCTCCCCGGTGGCTCTGCCCGAAAAGTGGAGCTTCCAGTATGTGGCAAACGCCATGGAGCAGATCAATTTCTGGGGAGCCATCGGCATGACCTTTGTGATCACCTTCTGCTCCATTCTCCTGATTGTGATAGTGTCCTCCTTTGCCGCCTGGGCGATGGTGCGCAGCAAGACGGTGTTCGCCAATGTGCTGTTTATGTGCTTCACGGCGGCCATGCTGATTCCTTTTCAGTCCCTGATGTATCCGCTGCTTTCCATATTTGAAAAGCTGGGCCTGAAAAATGTGCCGGGGCTGATCATTATGTACGGCGGCTTTGGGCTCAGTATGTCCGTGTTTCTGTATCACGGCTTTATCAAGAGCATTCCGGCTTCCCTGGAGGAGGCGGCTCTGATCGACGGAGCCAATCTGTTTCAGATGTTTTTTAAGGTGGTGTTTCCTCTTCTGAAAAGCACTACAGTGACGGTGATCGTGCTGAATGCCATGTGGATTTGGAACGATTATCTGCTCCCCTTCCTGGTCATTGGCAATAAGGACGGGTATAAAACCCTGACCCTGGAGCTTTATTTTGCCAAGCTGACCTCCGGTCAGTACGGCAATCCCTGGGAGCTGATTTTCCCGGCTGTGTTTGTGACCATCATTCCCATTATCGTGCTGTATATTTTCCTGCAAAAGTACATCATCGCGGGAGTGGCCGAGGGAGCGGTGAAAATGTAAAATGGGCGACAAGGAGAGAAAAGATGGAGAAGAAGATAAAATGGTGGCAGAAGGCCGTGGCCTACCAGGTCTACCCCAGGAGCTTTTATGACTCCAATGGAGACGGGATCGGGGATCTGAGAGGCGTCATTGAGAAGCTGGAGTATCTGAAGGAGCTGGGAATCGACCTTTTGTACCTGAATCCTGTATTTGCGTCGCCCATGAAGGACAATGGCTACGACGTATCGGACTATTACCGGATCGACCCGGCCTACGGGACCAATGAGGATATGTACGAGCTTTTGGCCCGGGCGGGGGAGCTGGGGATTCGGGTGATGATGGACATGGTGGTAAACCATTGCTCCGACCAGCATGAATGGTTTCAGAGGGCGCTGGCGGATCCGGAGGGGGAGTACGGGGATTATTTTTACTTCCGAAAGGGAGAGGGGAATCAGCCGCCCAACAACTGGCGCTCCATTTTCGGAGGCAGCGCCTGGGAGCGGATCCCTGACTCGGATTATTACTATCTCCATCTTTTCACCAGGGAGCAGGTGGACCTGAACTGGGAGAATCCCAGACTGCGGGAGGAAATTTACCGGATGATGAATTTCTGGATGGAAAAGGGTGTCAGCGGCTTCCGCATGGATGCCACCGCCTATATGAAAAAAAAGGAGGGGCTGCCCTCCTTCCCCGCGGACGCGCCGGACGGCCTGGTGTCGGTGAAGCACGGCACCTTAAACCAGCCGGGGCTGGAGCGGTATCTGAGGGAGATGAGGGACCGGACCTACGGCAGAGGCGGCTGCTTTGCGGTGGGGGAGATGGAGGACGCGGATGTCAGGAGCATGCAGGATTATATTTCCCTGGAGGATGGGTATTTTAACGGAATTTTTGAGATGGCCCATTTAAATCTCGGAAGAAAGGGGCCGAATTATTTCTGGTATGAGGAGGAGGAATGGACGGCGGACGAGCTGAGAGACCGGTGGCTGGGCTCCCAGCAGGTCATCTGTCCGAAAAATTGGATCGCAAATTTTATTGAGTGTCACGATATGCCAAGGTCCCAGGACTGGCTGCTGCCGGAGGAGGGGCGGAATCTGTACGGAGCCTCCATGCTGGCGGCGATGTATCTGCTGCTCTGGGGAACTCCTTTTATCTATCAGGGGCAGGAGCTGGGGATGAGGAACTTCCCTTTGGGGGATATTGGGGATTACGACGATTGCTCTACCCATAATCAGTATGAGATCGCCCGGAGCCAGGGTCTGAGCCATGAGGAGGCGCTTCGGTGCGTGCGGAAATGGAGCCGGGATAACGCCAGGTATCCCATGCTGTGGACGCCCGGGGAAAACGGCGGCTTCACATCCGGACATCCCTGGCTTCCGGTGCCGCCGGAGCACAAAACAGTGAACGTGGAGACCGAGTCAAAGGATCCGAAATCGCTGCTTTCCTTCTATAAAAAATTGATCGCCCTGAAAAAGAAAGAGGATCTGTGGGAGGTACTGGCCGTAGGCCGGGTGGAGCCGACGTTTTTGGAGTATTCCGGCATCTTTTCCTACCGGAGAGTGGGGGAAGAGCGGAAGGTGCTGGTGATCTGCAACAATCAAAAGGAGGAGGCGCGGATCGCCTGCGCCGGAGGAGAGCTGCTGCTGACAAATTATGACAAGGTGGATCGGACGGAAACGGAGCTGAGGCTTCTTCCGTGGCAGGCGGTAATTTTGGAGGAGAGAATATGAAATGGGCCAGAGAGGAGATCCTTGCGGAAAACAGAGGGGAAGAGACTGGGAAGGCGAGGGAAAGCGGAGCGGACGGGATGGCCTTTGAGCTGGAAAATGGAAAGCCGGCCTTTTCGGTACGCAGTCTTCAGCTGGCCCTTTTAAGCGGCCCGGTAATGCTGGAGCCGCGAAGGGAGGAGGCCGGTATGAGCGGAAGGGCAAGGCAGGGCAGAGCCTCTGTGCTGGCCCGCACCAGGGAGGGGCTTTTGGCTCTGGAGCTTTTCGGCGAGGTGACGCCCGGCGAGCCCCGGTTTGGATATCAGGATTGTCTTTCGCAGGAGAACGGAATTCGGGTGGAGCTGGTCCTGTCGGGAAGGGCTCCCTTTTTGTCCGTCTACCAGCACAAGGAATGGTGGCTGAGGCCCGCTTTTGGCAGTGACCTCGGGGAGATTCCACCGAAAACCCAGCTTTTGATCCGAAAGAGGGAGGACGGCTATGAGATTTTTCTTGCCGTCTCAGGAAAGGAAAACCGGGCGGATTTGACAGGGACGAGGGAGGGCCTTATGCTGACTCTTTCCTCCAACCAGGCCGGACGGACCGCCCAGCGGGACGTGGCCTTGATATACGGCTTTGGCGGGGATCCCTACCGCCTGACAGAGCGGATGGCCGCCTTTGCGCTGGAGCTTACCGGAAAGGAAATGAAGACTCGGAGGGAGAAGAAATTTCCGGAAATTCTGGAAAAATGGGGTTGGTGTACCTGGGATTCTCTGGGACAGTCGGTGAGTGAGGCGGCCATTTTCGAAAAAATGGAAGACTTTGCCGCCCAGGGGCTTCGGGTGCCCTGGGTGCTGATCGATGACGGCTGGTCCCAGGCGGACCGGGAGGGACAGCGCCTCAGGGGGCTGGAGGCCGATCCTGCCCGGTTTCCGCAGGGGCTGGAGTTCACCGTTCGGATGCTGAAGGAACGGTACCAGGTGGAGCAGGTGGGGGTATGGCAGGCGGTGAAGGGCTACTGGAACGGAGTGGAGTCCGGATCCCGGGCAGAGCGGGAGCTTGGCCCGTTTCTCCGGGAATATCCCAATGGGGAGCTGTCGGTGAGGGCGGAGGCTTCCTTTGGCTTCTGGGACAGGTGGCACGCCCGCCTAAAGAAGCTGGGGATTTCCTTTATCAAGGTGGACAGCCAGAGCTCCTTTTCGCTGATGACCCGGGGGGATTGCTCCTACGGTCAGGCCGCTTCCGCTCTCCATAAGGGGCTGGAGGCCTCCGCGGACCTGCATTTTGGCGGAAATCTGATCAACTGCATGGGAATGGCGCCGGAGGATGTGTGGAACAGGCACAGCGCCGCCCTCTCCAGGAGCAGCGATGATTTTACCCCCACCGTGCCGGGCAGCTTCAGGGAGCATGCGCTCCAGAATTGTTATAATTCCGTCTACCACGGCTGTTTTTACTGGGGAGACTGGGACATGGTATGGTCTGTCCACGAGGATGAAAAACAGAATATTCTGCTGCGGGCCGTCAGCGGCGGTCCCTTTTATCTCAGCGACGGTCCGGGCCGGACGGCGCCGGGGGCGATTCTGCCGGTGATCACGGAGGAAGGCCGGGTGCTGCGGTGTCAGGATGTGGGGCGCCCCACGCTGGACTGCCTGACGGAGGGCGGCGCACTGACCCAAAAGCCGCTGAAGATTTATAACTGCTATGGAAGTACGATTTACGTCGCGGTCTTTTTGGAGCGGGAGGCGGAGGCCTGCCAGGATGTGATCCGGCTGGAGGATATACCGGAAGCGGAGCCCAGGAGCGACTGGTGGGTCTATGACTATTTCGGGAAGCGGGCGGTGCTGTATGAAAAGGAAAAGGGCTTTTCCTTCCGGGCGGCGCCGGGGGAGCCGGCCCTCTATCAGCTGATTCCCGCAAAGGCGGAGGTGGAGGTGATCGGCATCACGGATAAGTATATTTCCTCGGCGGGAATCCTGCGGACGGAGCGTCTGGGCGCCCGGTACCTGGTCTGGCCAGGCTGCCGGGGGGAGCTGTCATTTCTTTCAAACCGCCCCTCTGTCCGGGTAACCTGCTACGGCGGCCGGGTAGGAGCAGGGGAATCCTTTGTCCCCGAATATCGCAAAAGAGGCAGCCTTATCGTCATTTCCCAGGTGGAGCGGGGGATGGTGGTGGAGCTTACTGTTTATTCCTGATATAAAATGATTTTAAGCTGTAACGCATTTTGGAATCAGAGACGCTATAAGGGGGGCGATGCTGCTCCCTTATAGCCCAAGTTCTGTCATGCCGTATGTAAAGAAAACGCCTATTTTTCGCTAAAAATAGCGAGGCGCTTATCGTAACGCCTCGCCGAAAGCCTAACCGGTTTGAGCACGAAATGCTTGGTTAGGTCTACCTTAATATTTTATGTAATATAAATGATTTTAAACACTCAAATGCGCTTTCCAATCTGTTGGTAAATTCATTGCTACAAGACTGATTACACCGTTATTATTTTGAAGCAGCTTATCAAATTCATCTACAAATACTGTCCACTCCTCATCTGATGACCTCAGATATTTCATCGCCAGTAAAACTTGATATAAACCATTATGCGTTGGCGGAGGTGTAACTTTATCCACATCAAGAATTTCCGGTGCGGTATGTATTGTTCGATTATAAATACGAGAATTATGGGCACACATATTGCGCAATACAGAGACACACTGTACCCAAGAAGCAAGCATTTTCTGTGATGGATTTACCGAATTTCCTTTTTTTGATTTGTACTGGTAATTGGCTGCCAAGATTGAATATGAGCTTCCGGCGCCTGTTTTCAAGTTCTTAATTATCTTCGATAAAGTACCAAAAGAAAGAACTTCTACTGCTGCCCATACAGGAACCTCACCATCATGATTGTCAAAATGATGTTTGATAAACACATCATTAGAACGAGCGATTTCTGATGCTATTACAGACATATTTTGCCAATACAATTTTTTATCTTTAAAGATTGAGGAATCCTGTAAAATAAGTGGTTCTCTGTATATAAGTAATGCTTCCACCAATCGTACTCTCAAAGCCACTTCAATCTTGGAAATCATTGAAAAAATCAAAACAGATAATTCTTGATCAAACTGATACAATTTCAAAATATCCTCAAATTTGGTTCCTGGAACATACTTTTTTGCGGCATTATCATATAAATGAAACGAATATCCTCGTAAACGATAAAAACCAACAGTTTTTAATGCTTTTTCTACATTTCCGCGAGAAGTAATTGTTATCCCCGCGTCAATATATGATTGTATCTGCTGTGTTATTGTTAATATTTGTTTTGGATATTGATACATAAAACACCCCTTAAATAAAAAAGTCCCACCGGGTTGCGCATGAAAACCAGAGGCGTGGTGGGTTCTGTTATTATCATTATACAATTTTTATTTCGGCTGTCAAGATTTCATTTTCAAAAAGGATATAATTTCCGGGTAAACGATAGCGGGGAAACCTTCTTGTCATATCCGGAAAAAAATGGTATAATCCTGGAATCACGGAGAAGGAACTGAGGGAATGGCGAGTATAAAAGATGTGGCAAAACAGGCGGGGGTGTCGGTGGCGACGGTTTCCCGGGTGATTAATAATAAGGGAAGAGTGAAGGAAGAGACAAAGGCCGCCATCGAGCAGGCCATGGAGGCGCTTCATTACCATCCCAATGATTTGGCAAGGGCGCTGGGAAAGAGCAAGCGGTCGAAGATCGTGGCGCTGTTTTCCATGTCGCCCTATTATCCGTTCTTTTCGGAGCTGATTTATCACATCGAGGAGGCTCTCTCGGAAAAGGGCTATAAGCTTTTGCTGCTCACCTCCTACATGGATGAGGTAAAGGAGAAGAAATGCGCCGAGCTGGTAAACAGCCACATGATCGACGGCCTGATCATCGGGAGCTATCCGCTGGTGGAGAAGCAGCTTTTTCAGCTTCCTCTCCCCATGGTCACGGTGGAGACGGCCCTGTCAGAGGAAATTCCCTTTGTCATGAGTGACGACTATCAGGGGGGAATTCTCGCTACCCGGCTTCTTGCCGCCAAGGGCTGCCGTCATCTGGTGCTGATCAATGGCTGCTATGATCCCCTGTGCGCGGAGCGCCGGATGGGAGGCAGAGAGCGGGGCTTTGCGGATGTATGCCGGCAGGAGAGCCTGGACTACAAAATCTACTACTCGGACCCGGAGATGGTGCGGAACCTGGACTACTCCATGCTGGTGAACCGGGTTTTTTATGAGTATCCCCAGGTGGACGGCATCCTGGCCAACTCGGACCTGATCGCGGCGGAGGTGGTGCGGATCGGGGTTTCCCAGGGCTACCGGGTGCCGGAGCGGCTGAAGGTGGTGGGATTTGACGGTACAAAAATCAGCCGGATCATGAACCCTCCCCTCACTACGGTTGCTCAAAACATTCCCGGCCTGGCCCAGTGTGCCGTGGATACCCTGATTGCCTCCATCGAGAAGCGTCCCTACCGGCAGGAGAATATGATTCCGGTGAATCTGGTGGAGCGCCAAACCACATAAACGTAAAAGGCCGCGGAGCCGGTCAGAGAGAGGAGCGTGTCAGCATGACGAAAAGAGAGAAATTTCATAAAAGGCTTATCAAGGAGCTGCGGGAGTGGGGCGGTATGCTGCTGTTCGCCTTCGCGGCGGCTATTTTTCTGAATTCCACCATCATTGTGAATGCCAGAATCCCCTCCGGCTCCATGCAGGAAACGATCCAGCCGGGGGACCGGATCATCGGCAGCCGCCTGGCCTATCTGACCGAGGAGCCGGAGCGGTTTGACATCATTGTTTTTCGCTACCCGGACGATCCCTCGCGCCAGTTTATCAAGCGGATCATCGGCTTGCCGGGGGAGACGGTGAGGATTGTGGATGGGAAGGTGTACATTGATGACTCCGACACCCCGCTGGATGACAGCTTTATCCCGGAGCCCATGAGGGGGTCCTACGGTCCCTACCAGGTCCCGGAGGGCTGCTACTTCGTTCTGGGAGACAACCGGAACCACTCGAATGATTCCCGCTTCTGGCAGAATACCTTCGTGCCCCGGGAAAATATTCTGGGCAAGGCCGGCTTCCGGTACTGGCCGCTTCTTTCGGTGGGAATCGTAGAATAGAGCGATGGGAAGAGAAAAAATCCGTCAGCCGTTGTGCGGCTGGCGGTTTTTTACGCCCACAGTGGATTCCGGCCCTTTTCCGCCATAAAAGCCTTGCCATATACCATTTTTCTGTGGCATAATGAGTTCCGGTATAAGAAATGAGCGGACTGTTTGATTTGCGTGAGGACGGGAAAAAGAAGGGACAGAAGATATGAGGGAGAGGTACGCCTCAGAGGCGGAACATGACAACAGAGAGGTGCTGGAGGCCGCCGCCCTGGCGGGGGATATTCTGCTGGCCAGCGGGGCGGAAATTTTCCGGGTGGAGGAAACCATCGAGGTGATCGCCCGGTCCTTTGGCGTGGAATCCATCGACTCCTTTGTGCTCAGCAGCGGAATTTTTCTGACGGCGGGGGGCGACCGGGAGCGGGACTTTGCCCGGGTGCGCCATATTCCCCTGAGCGCCGCCCGGCTGGACCGGGTGACGGCGGTGAACCAGCTGTCCAGAGAGATCGCGGCCGGGCAGCATACGCCTCAGGAGGCCAGGGACCGGCTCCTGGAGATTCAGCGGATGCCGGGAAAGCCCAGGCTTCATCAGATCCTGGCCTCCGGGCTGGGCAGCGGCTGCTTTTGCTATCTGTTCGGAGGAGACCTGGTGGACTGCCTGGTGGCCTTCTCGGCGGGACTCCTTTTGTACCTGTACCTTCTCTGCCTGGTGAGGGGGAGGCTGTCCAAGATCGCCGTCAATATTTCCGGCGGCGCTCTGGTGACGCTGTACGCGGTGATGCTGTACCAGCTTGGCCTGGGGCATCATCTGGACCAGGTGATCATCGGCTCCATCATCCCTCTGGTGCCCGGGGTGGCCTTTACCAACGCCATACGGGATATCGCGGATCAGGATTACATCGCCGGCGCGGTGCGGCTGCTGGACGCGCTGTTGGTGACCTTCTGTATCGCCATGGGGGTGGGGATCGTGATGATGGGTTTCCATCCGGCCATGGGAGGAGGTGCCATATGACGATACGGATTCTCTGGGAATTTGGGGCGGCCTTTGCGGGCACCATCGCTTTCGCCCTTCTGTTTCACGTTCCGGCGAAATATTACCGGTACTGCGGCTTCATCGGAGGCTGCGGCTGGGTCTGCTATAAGCTGGCCCTTCTGGAGGTGACGGCTCCGGTGGCCACCTTTCTGGCCAATGTGGCGGTGGTGTTTCTCTCCCGGTTTTTTGCGGTGCGGGAGGAGTGCCCGGTGACGGTGTTTCTGATCTCCGGCATTTTTCCCCTGGTGCCCGGGGCGGGGATCTACTGGACCGCCTACTATATTGTCACCGATGACCTGGGACAGGCCGGCGACAGGGGCTTCGCCACTTTTAAAATCGCGGTGGCCATCGTGCTGAGCATTCTGCTGGTCTTTGAGCTGCCCCAGAAGTGGTTCCGGGTGCTGAACCGGGGACATATCAGACAAAAAGAAAAGAAATAAAAGGGCCGCGGGACCGTCTTTAAAAACTGGCTCCGCGGCTCTTTGCGATATTGTGATCTTTGCCATCCGGCAAACACGCTCTAGTAATAAGTGATTACCGGAAATCCGTAGCTCACGGTCTCGTAAATCAGCTTTGCGGCCTCGGTGGGCAGGTTGACGCAGCCGTGGGAGCCGTCGTAGGTGTAGATCTCTCCGCCGAAGACGTTTCTCCACTGGGCGTCGTGGAGGCCGTAGTTGCCGTAGTAGGCCATCCAGTAATCCACCGGGGAGGTGTAGTCCGCGCCCCGCAGGACAGCGGGTGACTGCATGTAATAGATGGCGTACAGCCCCTCCGGCGTCTGCCGGTCGGGATCTCCCAGGGTGCCGGTGACCACATCCGTCTCCAAAAGCTGCTCCCCGTCCTTGTAGAGCCAGGCCTTCTGCCTGGTCATATCTACCTCCACGTAGCTGCCGCCGATCTCATTTTCCTTATCAAAGGAGAAGCCCTCGTGGGACCAGACCGGAGTCACCGCATTTTCGCCGTCCGGGTTTTGAAGGGCCTCCAGCAGCCGGGCGTAGGTCTGCTCCACATCCATCATCCATCCCATGTCAGAGTTGGCAAAGGCCCGTGTCTCCCCTCCGGTGGTGGTGAAATTCAGGGGCTGCCCCAGGTTATCATACCGGGCCGCCAGATCTTCCACGTAGGCGCGGACCTGGGAGGTGTCCAGCCAAAGCTGGTGCTCCTCGGTCTCCGTCATCCAGCCGGATAGAGTCTCCCCGGTAAGCTGCTCCGACCGGGAGCCGAATCGGATGGAAAACCGCTTGTGAGCGTATTTGCCGAGGGGCTTGTAGGGATTGGGAAGATCCGTGTCAGCGGTGTCCTGATCGCTGATCCAGGTCTTGCGGAGATTCCACTGCTGATTCCGTTTTCCGGTGAAATCTTCCAGGGCCAGGGAGGCACCATTGTAGGGGTAGGAGGCCTCCGCCGTCAGGTATTTGCCGCTTCCTGACCGGATGTAGCAGTTTCCGTCCCCGGCGTCCTGGAGATACCAGCGCTGGGTTTTGAGGACCGCGTGGCCGTTGGAGCGCCGGAGCGTTTCCAGGGAGAGGGAAGCCTCCGGCTGGTCCCCGGAGTCCTCCCCGGCCGTCAGAGCCTTTCCCGAGGACAGGGCGCTGATCCTCCACACATCCCCGGGCAGGGACTCAAAATAAAATTTCTGCTGGTTCACATCCAGGGTCTCGTAGAGCTGGAGGGTATCCGGCTCCTCCTCCGTCCAGGCGCAGCTTCGGATATCCAGCACCAGCCGGGTTTCCTGGACGCTGGTGATCTCGTACAATCCCTGGGAGAGCGCGAACTTTCCCGGGGAGGCCGCATAGGTGTCCGGGAGAGGACACAGGAGGATGATGATGTATAGGAGAAATAGAGCAGAGATTTTTTTTCGCATAATAATACCGATGCCTTTCAAAGAGTGAGTGCCGGTGACTGAAACAGTAACTTAATTCTAGCATGAAAGAGAGAAAAAGGATAGGTATTCTTGACAGAATTTAAGGAAGAACTTTATAATTACTGTTATTGTTTTATATTTGCGGCGGCGCGGAGAAGGGAGTCCTTATGGAAAAGATTTTGCGGGAAATGACAGCTTATTTCAGTGACCGGCTTCCCAGCTTGGGGGCCTTTGGTCTGAAGGTGATCCTCTGTGTTCTGGTGTATGTGGTGGGCAGGAGGGTGATTGACTGGGCGGTGCGGACCATCCGGCGGATGCTGGAGCGGGGCAGAGTCCAGGCCGGGGCCGTGACCTTCACCTCCTCCATGGTAAAGATCACCCTGTATGTGGTGCTGGTGCTGGGCATCGCCATGCAGTTTGGGCTGAAGGAGTCCTCTGTGGCGGCCCTTGTGGCCTCCGCCGGGGTGGCGGTGGGCCTGGCGCTCCAGGAGGGCCTGTCAAATTTTGCGGGAGGATTTCTGATTCTGCTGTTTCACCCCTTCCAGGTGGGGGACTATATCATTTCCCAGGATAAGGAGGGCACCGTGGAGAAAATCGAAATTCTCTATACCACCCTCCTGACCTTCGACAATCGAAAGGTGATCGTGCCCAACGGCAGCCTGGCCAACAACGTGATCGTCAATGTCACGGGGGCGGACAAGCGGAAGCTGGAGGTGAAGGTGAGCATTTCCTATGAGGACAGCGTGGGGGAGGCCAGGAATGTGATGGAGCGGCTGCTGGCCGAAAACGAAAAGGTACTCCATGAGGAGGAGAGTCAGGTATTTGTGGCGGAGCTGGGGGAGAGCGGCATTGTCATGGGGATGCGGTGCTGGGTGAAGACGAGCCAGTATTATCCGGTCTTCTGGGAGATGAATGAGCGGCTGAAGGAGGAGTTTGACCGGGCGGGGCTCCACATCCCCTATCCCCAGGTACAGGTACACGTAAGCCGGGACGACGCGGGGGAAGGACAGGAAAAATGATGAAAAACGGAGGAAGCGGTATGGAGGAAAAGGGACGGATTCTGATCGTGGAGGACGATGGAGATATCAACCTCCTTCTGAAAAAAATCCTGGAAAAGGCAGGCTATGAGACAGCCTCCGCCTACTCCGGCACAGAGGCGCTGCTGTGGCTGGGCAGCCGATCCCCGGAGCTGATTCTTCTTGATTTGATGCTGCCGGGAGTTTCCGGGGAGGAGGTGATCCGCTGTGTCCGAAAGGAGCAGGGGAAGGACACGCCCATCATCGTGCTGTCGGCCAAGAGCGGCCTGGAGGCAAAACTGGAAGCCATAGGCCAGGGCGCGGACGATTACATCACAAAGCCCTTTGAGCCGGAGGAGGTGCTGGTGCGGATCATGGCGGTGCTGCGGCGAAGCGGCCGGGGGGAGGCGGTTCGGGAGAAAAAGAAGCTGCTGAGCCACAAACGGCTGCGGCTCGAGGCGGCTTCCCGGCAGGTGTCGGTGGACGGGGCCCCCGTATCCTTGACACCCCATGAGTTTGAGATTCTCCGGATTCTGATGGAGCAGCCGGAGAAGGTGTTTTCCCGGGAGCATCTCTATGAGCTGGTATGGAAAAACGGCTACTACGGCGAGGACAACACGGTCAATGTCCACGTCAGCAACATCCGCCGGAAAATCTCTGCCCTGGACCCGGGGGAAGAATACATTAAGACGGTCTGGGGAATCGGGTTTAAAATGGCGTGATCATCTTTACGGTTTCTTTATACTTTCTTGAAGACTTATTAAGAGGCGATGGAGTATTTTATAGCAAGCGACAAAGAAATTCGCCGTTTACCATAAACCCTCCGGGGGATGCGCAGGATTTTTGCAGAGGAGATTCTGGCTGCCACGCAGCGAAAACCGGCGCGGGAAGCGGAGAAGTGTTTTGCCGGAAAAGGATTCAGGAAAGGACGGAAAAGGAAATGCGGGAAAAGATTTTAGAGGCCAGAGGGCTTTGCAAGAATTACGGCGCCTTCCGGGCGCTGGAGCATCTGGACCTCTGGGTGAACAGAGGAGAGATTTACGGACTGGTGGGGGACAACGGGGCCGGAAAGACCACGTTTCTGAAGCTGGCGGCGGGACAGCTTTTTCCCGACGGGGGAGAGCTGCGGCTCTTTGGGAAAAGCAGCGGAGACGGGAAGGGAGAACTGGACCGTCAGAGAAAGCGGATCGGCGCGCTGATCGAGAATCCGGGCTTTTATCCTCAGATGACGGTGGAGAAGAACCTGGAATATTACCGGATCCAGAAGGGGATTCCGGGCAGAGAGGCCCTGGAGGAGGCGCTGGAAGAAGTGGGGCTTACAGAATACAGAAAACGGCTGGGACGGCAGCTCTCCCTGGGTATGAAGCAGCGGCTGGGCCTGGCCATCGCCCTTCTGGGAAAGCCGGAGCTTTTGATGCTGGATGAGCCCATCAACGGCCTGGACCCCACGGGGATTGTGGAGATGCGGGAGCTTTTGCTCCGGCTGTCCAGGGAACAGAGGATCACCATCATTATCTCCAGCCATATTTTGGGGGAGCTGGAGCAGCTGGCGGATATATACGGATTTCTGGACCGCGGCGTGCTGCTGGAGCAGATTCACCGGGAGGCGCTGATGAAAAAGTGCGGCGACTACATTGAGATCCGGGTGTCGGAGGGAGAGCGGTACTGTGTGCTGCTGGAGCGGCGTCTGCCAGAGCAGGAGTACCAGGTGATGCCGGATGGGAGCATCCATATTTTGAGACCGGAGCGGGAGATCGGCTTTTACAGTGAGCTGGCGGTGAAAAATAGTCTTTCGATTCTGGCGCTGGAGCAGCGCAGGGACACACTGGAGGAATACTTCATGAAGCTGAAAAAGGAGAGAAGGGAAGGAGTGGGAGTATGCTGAATTATATGAAGAGTGAATGGTACCGTCTGACACACACAAAGGATCTGTGGATGGATACGGCAATTGCCTCGGGGCTGATTCTGGCTATGAATGTGGTACTGTCCGTTTCCCGGCGTCTCCCCGATTTCCGTTACGGGACGGCCAGATTTTCCCTGTCTTTTCTGATCGGCGGGCTGATGGTGCTCTGCTACGCGGGGCTTGTCTGGGCCTTGTTTTTATTCGGCGGACAGCGGAAAAACGGGATCATGAAAAACGCGGTGGCCTATGGGATCAGCAGAACCCAGCTCTTTATCGGAAACTGCCTGGTGTGCGGCGCGGCGGCACTGGTGAGCCTGGCGGTGATCACAGCGGTCTGGGTGGGAAGCGCGGCGGCGCTGCTGGACGGACCGGTGCGGCCCTACGGCAGGATTATGCTTTTGGGTATCACGGCCCAGCTTCCCTTTGCGGTGGCCTGCGTGATTTTTTATCTGGGACTTCAGCAGTATTTTGAGAAGGAGGGAACGGCGCTGGTGATCTGGATCGCCGTGATCTGTGTGATTCCCAAGGTTTTGCAGCTGGCGGGGCTTAAAATCCCGGTCCTGGCCAGGATCGCAGGGTGGATGCCCGCGGCCTATCTGAGCACAGAGGTGTATATGAATATGTCAGGCTATGACTGTCTGTGGCTGAATGGGGCCGGTCTGGCCAAGTGCCTGACGGCAGGCTTTGCGGGGATCGCGGTGTTTTTGGCGGTGGGCATTTGGCTGAACCGGCGGGCGGATGTTTAGCCGCGGCGGGCCGGAGCCCTTTATGGAAGAGTGGAGCGGTATTTTGCCGGTTTGCGGGTGAGCCTTTGGAGGAGAGAGGAGATGGCGTATGGGGTGGCTGATTGCCGCGGTGCTTGGGATGGGGGCGGCGGTGTATTTTTGGGGGCGCTGGCGGCTGACGGAGCGGGCAATCCGCAGGGCCAGGAAGGATTTGGAGGAGGTGACGGAGGCCATCGGGGAGAACCGGGTTTTGAAGCTGGAGGCGCCGGGGCGGGAGCTGGAGGAGCTTTTGGCGGTGATGAACCGGGCGCTTCAGGGGATCCGGGACGAGCGGGTGGCCTACGAGCAGCGGGAGCGGGCGTTTCAGAAGGAGATCGAGAATATCAGCCATGATCTGCGGACGCCTCTCACCTCCATTTTGGGATATTTAAAGATTATGGACCAGAGCAAAATGACCCGGGAGGAGAGGGAGGACCTGGAGGTGATCCGGCGCAAGGCGGAGGGGCTTGGGCGGCTGGTGAACCAGTTTTATGATTATTCCCGGGCCGCGGAGGCGGAGTATGTGCCGAAGCTGGAGCCGCTGGATCTGTCCAGGCTTTTGCGGGAGGCCATGCTGGAGTCCTATCAGGAGCTGGAGAGAAGAGGGGTGGAGCCCCGGCTGGAGCTGCCCCGGGGGCCGGTGTGGGTGCTGGCGGACCGGGACTGCGCGGACCGCCTGGTGGGCAATCTGCTGCAAAACGCCGGGCGGTACGCGGACAGCCATTTTACGGTCCGACTGATGCCGGAGGGCCCCTGGGCCAGGCTGGAATTTGAGAATGACGGAGCTGTGCTTACGGAGGAGGAGCTGCCGGGGCTGTTCCGGCGCTTCTACGTGAGGGAGGAGGCCCGGCCGGCGGGAAGTACGGGGCTGGGCCTCACCATCGCCCGGGCTTTTGCCGAGAAGATGGGAGGCAGTTTGACGGCGGAGCTGCCAAGGCCCGGCTGGCTGCGGTTTGTGGTCCGCCTCCGCCTGCAGGAGGACAAAAGGTGATTTCTTACGGCGCTTTGTCACAGCTGACAGGCGCTGCTTTTATTTCCGTGAGAAAAAGAATTGCATATTTCCCTGTCTGTAGTTATAATTTGGTATGTGCTTGGTTTTTTATCGAAAGGAAAATAAAATGAGAATAAAAAGAAGAAAATTACTGGCGCTGGCCGCCGCGGCGCTGGTGCTGACGGGCTGTGCCATGGGGGAGGCCAGCGGGGAGAAGACCGTCCAGGGAATCAGCGCGCTGGAGGCGGGCAATTACAGCCAGGCCCAGGAGCTTTTTGAGGCCGCGGTTCTGGAAAATGAGGATCTGATGCTGGCCTACCGGGGACTGGGGCTGGCCTACATGGGACAGGCTCTCTATGAGGAGGCCCGGGAGGCCTTTGAGACGGCCCTGGAGCAGACGGATAAGAAGCAGCCGGAGAACCGGCAGGACATTCAGCTCTACCTGGCGGCGGTGCTGTACCGGCAGGGGGAATATGAGCTGACCATTGACGTCTGCACCGAGATATTGGAGGAGGAGCCCAAGGGGGTGGCGGACGCCTACTACCTGCGGGGAGCCGGGTACCTCCACGAGGACAGCCAGGATGACGCGAAGCAGGATTTCGACCGGGCGGTGGCCCTTTTGCCGGAGGATTATGACCTGTACCTGAATATTTATGAGACCTACCGGGAGATGAACCTGTCCGGGATCGGCGGGGAATATTTGCAGAGCGCCCTGGATATTCAGGGCGAAAAGCTGGAAGACTATTATAACCGGGGCAGGATCTATTACTATCTGGGAGACTACGACGAGGCCCAGAGCCAGCTGATCGGTCCTGTGGAGCAGAAGTACGAGCCGGCCATGAACCTGATCGGGAGAGTCTACATGGCCCAGGAGGACTTTGACCACGCCAGAAATGTGTACGAGCAGATGCAGACAGAGTACGGGGAGAGCGTGGCCGGCTACAACGGCCTTGCCCTCTGCGCCATGGCCAGCGGCAGCTACGACGAGGCCCTGGGGTACATCGCTCAGGGATTGGCCCTGGAGGGAACGGAAGGAAAGCAGGAGCTTTTCTTTAACGAGATAGTGGCCTACGAGCGGAAGCTGGATTTCGCCGCGGCAAAGGAGAAGGCGGAGGCCTATGTGAGCGCCTATCCGTCGGACGAGGCGGGAAGGAAGGAGCTTACATTTTTGAAGAGCAGATAGGGCCGAGGGCGGAGCCTTTGCGGAGGATGTCACGCGCGGATAAAGACAGTCCCGGCGGGCTTTCGGGATAGGAGGTAACGGTTTGATTGAGCTTCAGGAAATACAGGAACGGGTAATTTTGATCGGCGTCCAGATGGCGGAGGGCGACGACACGGAGGAATCGGTGCGGGAGCTGGGAGAGCTGGCGGCCACGGCGGGAGCGGAGACCGTGGGCGCGGTGATCCAGCGCAGGGAAAATGTCCATCCGGGCACTTATATCGGAAAGGGAAAGCTGGAGGAGGTCCGGGAGCTTCTGTATGAGACGGAGGCCACGGGGGTGATCTGCGATGATGAGCTGTCGCCGGCCCAGCTGAACAATTTGCAGTCGGAGCTGGACTGTAAGGTGATGGATCGGACGCTGCTGATCCTGGATATCTTTGCCCGGCACGCCACCACCAGCGAGGGAAAGCTGCAGGTGGAGCTGGCTCAGCTTCGGTACCGGGCGGCCCGTCTCACCGGACTGGGAAATTCTCTGTCCAGGCTGGGAGGCGGCATCGGGACGAGGGGACCGGGAGAGAAAAAGCTGGAGATGGACCGGCGGCTCATCCGTACCAGGATCAGTCATCTGAAGCGGGAGCTGGAGGAGGTGATCCGGCACCGGGAGCTGATCCGTTCCCAGAGGGAAAAATCCTCCCAGAGGATCGCGGCCCTGGTGGGGTATACCTCCGTGGGGAAATCGGCCATCTTCCGGTATCTCACCGGGGCCGATGTGCTGGAGGACGCAAAGCTCTTTGCCACTCTGGACATCACCACCCGTGGGCTTCGTCTGCCGGGAAAGCAGGAGGTGCTGCTGACCGACACGGTCGGATTTATCCGAAAGCTGCCTCACCATCTGGTGGAGGCCTTCAAGAGCACTCTGGAGGAGGTGTGCCATGCGGATATTTTGATCCATGTGGTGGATTCCTCCAGCAGCCAGATGGAGACCCAGATGGCGGTGGTCTATGACACGCTGCGCCAGCTGGGGGCGGAGGGCAAGCCCATCATCACGGTGTTTAACAAGCAGGATCTTCTGACGGACCCGGGGAGCTTCCGGGATTTCCGGGCGGACCGGTGTGTACAGACCTCCGCCCGGACCGGGCAGGGGATGGAGGAGATTCGGCAGGCCATCGAGTCCATCCTGCGGGAGCAGAAAATCTATATCGAGCGGCTGTATCCCTACGACAGGGCGGGGACGATCCAGCTGATCCGGAAAAGGGGGGAGCTTTTGGAGGAAGAATACCGTCCGGAGGGTATCGCGGTGAAGGCGTATGTGACCAGGGATATTTACGGGCGGGTCTGAGGCTTTGAAAAAATGTACAAAATTTCATCTATTGATTCCGGTCGCAAATTCCCGCTTACCCCATTGAGGGGGAGATTTTGTTACAAATATTCAGAAAACAAAAAGAATTGTTTGCCCTTGGTATTTTCTTTTCTCCGCTCTTTTGGGAGCGGGAGCCCCGGAATTGCCATAGGAGTCCCGAAGCGCCATTTTGTCAAGAGGGAAAATATATTCAGAATATAGCAGGAATAATCAAACACTACATCTAGTGCCATTTTGACTAACGGCACATAGATGTAGTGTTTTTTGTCATTGACTTCCATAGGGAGGGATGATATACTGTAGCCACGGCAAAGCGGTGCCAAGAGGATTACCGCGCGTTTTTGCATGAGGAGTATAAAGGGAAACAAGAAGATAGAAGATAGAGTGGTTGGGAGGAGACAAGACGTGTTTAAAGTAGTGAAACGGGACGGAGAGGTGGCGGAATTTGACCTGTCTAAGATCGGCGGAGCTATAACGAAGGCTTTTGAGGCCACCAATATGGAGTACAATCAGGACATCATAGACCTTCTGGACCTGCGGGTGACGGCGGATTTCCAGAAGAAGATTAAGGATGGGCTAATCGGCGTGGAGGCTGTCCAGGACAGTGTGGAGCAGGTGCTCTCCCAGGCCGGATACGGCGACGTGGCGAAGGCCTATATCCTGTACCGGAAGCAGCGGGAAAAGATCCGCAATATGAAGTCCACGATCCTGGATTACAAGGAGATCGTGAACAGCTATGTGAAGGTAGAGGACTGGAGAGTGAAGGAGAACTCCACGGTGACCTACTCCGTGGGAGGACTGATTCTCAGCAACTCCGGCGCGGTGACGGCCAACTACTGGCTGTCCGAAATTTATGACCAGGAGATCGCGGACGCCCACCGGAACGCGGACATTCACATTCATGACCTGTCCATGCTCACCGGATACTGCGCGGGCTGGTCCTTAAAGCAGCTGATCCAGGAGGGACTTGGCGGGATTAAGGGAAAGATCACCTCCGCTCCGGCGAAGCATCTTTCCGTGCTGTGCAATCATATGGTGAATTTTCTGGGAATTATGCAGAATGAGTGGGCGGGGGCCCAGGCATTTTCCTCCTTTGACACTTATCTTGCGCCCTTTGTGAAGGCGGACCACCTGACCTACCCGGAGGTGAAAAAGTGCATTGAGTCCTTCATCTACGGAGTCAACACCCCCAGCCGCTGGGGGACCCAGGCGCCCTTCTCCAATATTACTCTGGACTGGACGGTTCCCGCTGACCTGGCGGAGCTTCCGGCCATCGTGGGGGGCCAGGAGATGGACTTCTGCTACAAGGACTGCAAGAAAGAGATGGATATGGTGAACCGGGCCTTCATTGAGACCATGATCGAGGGGGACGCCAACGGCAGG
>CAZGRM010000004.1:0-39108 GCA_964528295.1 uncultured Lachnospiraceae bacterium | reverse complement strand
ATTTCCTTCTCCGTACGCGAAGAGGCCCCGGATCTTTTTTATCGGATCCGGGGCCCCTTTTTTATAAGGTCCTCATCCACACCAGCATTTCCCCTTCTCCCCGGTTGTTCCAGTAGGGGTAGGGGACGGCGGTGAAGTCTGTGTCCGCAAGCTCAGGCTTTTTTCCGCTGTAGAGGCCGCCGGACCAGGAGTTTTCCACAATCCTTCTGCCTTTTCCCCGGATTACGGCACAGCCGCCGAACAGGTCCGACCACTCCCTGGTGAGGGGCTGTTCTGTGTCGGCAAAGATGGAGGGAAGATTCTGGCCGTTGTCCCGCTCCTCCAGGCAGTATACCAGGGGGCCGCAGACGATGGCGGCCTTTCCGGCGTCAGAGCGGACCTGGGGATGGGCGTAGACGTAGTGGGGCGGTGCCTCGAAGGTGACCGTGACGGTCCCGTCCCCGGAGAGAGGAATGCTCCAGTAGCCCTCCTTTGTCCTTGCTCCCACGGGAACGGCCCTTTCGGATTTGGCCGCCCCGGCGAAGTACGCCTGGTAGCGCTCCGCATAGTCCGGGACCCGGGTCAAAAGCTCCATTCCGCCGGCGGGCACTTTGGTGACCCGGATCTTCACCTGGTTTTCCCAGGGGAACCGGGTCTCTATCTTCACCCGGGTCTTCTCCTCTGCCCCGGAGGTTCCCAGCTCCACCTCCGCCTCGTTGGACACAAAGAGATTTACCAAAAGCCGGCGCCCCTCCTGATCCGCCCCATAAATGTACTGGCCCAGGGAGGCCAGGGTCCGGGCGATGTTGGGCGGGCAGCAGGCCACACCGAACCATTTCTGGCGGACGGATTTCACGTGCTTCTTTGTGGTGCCCTCCATGCAGGCAGGGGGCCACACCTCCAGAGGATTGACGTAGAAAAAGCTCTTTCCGTCCAGGGCGATGCCCGCCAGCACCGTATTGTACAGCGCCCGCTCCACCACGTCCATATACCTGCTCTCCCCGGTGATCTGGTTCATCCTCAGGCCGAAGAGGGCCAGACCGATGGAGGCGCAGCTCTCGGAATAATTGTATTCATTGGGCAGATCGTAGTCCACGGTGAACCGCTCCAGATGGCCGGAGGAGCCGATGCCTCCCGTCAGGTACATCCGCCGGTTTACAATGTTGTCCCACAGCCGCTCACAGGCCTCCTTCAGCTCCTGGTCCTTGTAGGCCTCCGCCAGGTCCGCCATGGCGCAGTACAGGTACACGGCCCGCACCGCGTGGCCCTCCGCCGTGGTCTGCCGGCGCACCGGGAGATGGGACTGGGAGTAGGCGGGAGTGTAGTCCGCAAACTCCGGGAAGATCATTTTGTACCCGGGGCGGCTCATCTCCTTCATGAAGTAATTCTCCCCCACACCTCTGGCATCCACAAAATATTTGGCCAGATCCAGATACCTCCGCTCTCCGGTGACCTGATAAAGCTTGATGAGGCCGATCTCCACCTCCTCATGTCCCGGATAGCCCTTTCGCTTTCCTTCCTCTACGCCGAACACCTCTCCGATCAGATCCGCGAACCGGCACATACAGTCCAGGAATTTTCGCTTTCCCGTGCCCTGATAGTAGGCCACGGCCGCCTCCATCAGATGGCCTGCCGTGTAGAGCTCATGCCCCTCGCACAGGTCCGTCCACCGCTTTTCCGGCTCCCGGATCGTAAAATATGTATTGATGTATCCATCCTCGCCCTGGGCCTCGGCGATCAGGTCGATCACCTCATCCGCCGTCCGCTCCAGCTCCCCGTCGGGATAGCAGGCCAGGGAAAAGCCCACCGCCTCCAGCCACTTGGCCACATCCGTATCCTGGAACACGGCCCCGTAGAAGGAGCCCTCCGACCTGCCCGCCGCGATCCTGAAATTTTCCAGACAATGGCTGGACTCGGCATCCGGGATCCGGTCATTCATGGCCTCCCACTGATACGGAATAATCGCGTTCCGCACCAGATCCACATGCTTTGACCAAAAGGGATCCTTGATCCCTATGTTCTTCAAATCCAACGATTTTAAACGCATACGCAGCTCTCCTTTATTCAATCAAAATCCAATCCTACTCCTTTATTTTAGGCCTTCACCGCCCCGTTCGTCAATCCGCTGACAATGTACTTCTGCATAAAAATGAAAATCAGCACCACCGGAGAAATGGCGATGAGTCCGAAGGCCATGGTGGAATTCCACAGCGTTTGATACTGCTGAACGTAATTATAGATACTGGAGGTAATGGGCCGCATATTCGGGTTTGTGATAAAGGTGATCCCGTAAATCAAGTCTCCCCAGGCATACACAAAAGAAAATACCGCCGCCACGATCACGCCGGGCTTGGCGATGGGCAGCATGATCACAAAAAAGGATTTCCAGTATCCGCATCCGTCGATGGCCGCCGCTTCATCCAGCTCCTTTGGAATCGACAGAAAATAAGTCCGCAGAATGATAATGCTGAAGGGAATCCCCAGGGTGGCGTCCGCCAGTATGGGGCCCCAGTAGGTGTTCAGAAGGCCCACCCTGGAAAACATGATGTACAGGGAGGTCAGCACCAGAGTGGAGGGAAGCATCTGAGTAATCAGGAAAAATAAAATCAGAGGCTTCTTCGCCTTAAACCGGAACCGGGCCAGCCCGTAGGCCGCCGGGATCGCCAGCACCGTGGAGATGACGGTGGCCCCAACGGAAATGATCGCGCTGTTTTTGAAGCCCCGCAGCGTGTCGCTGGAGGCGGAGAGCTGGGCCCGGAAGGCGTCAAAGGTCAGATCCCGGGGCCACAGAGGCGTGGGAATCTGGAAAATCTCCACTTGGGTCTTCAGGGCGGTCACCACCATCCAGTAAAGGGGAAAGATAAAAATCACAAAAACAATGGCTCCAAAGATAAAGGAAAGGATCTTACTTCGCCGCTCTTTTTTTCCCATCACATGCTCTCCTCCTCATCGTTAATCAGTTTGATATAGAAAATACCCACCACCAGCAGGATCAAAAACAGAATATTGGCCGCCGCCGCTCCCTTGCTGAACTGAAATTCCTCGAAGGACAGCCGGTAGGCGTAGGTGGACACCAGCTCTGTGGAATTGATGGGCCCGCCCTTGGTCATGACCCACACCAGATCAAACACCTTGAAGGTGTAGACAAATCCCAGGGTCAGCACCGACATGATGGCGGGCTTGATCATGGGGATGGTGATCAGAAACAAGGTCTGGACCTTGTTTGCTCCGTCCAGGCTGCAGCTCTCGTACACATCCGAGGGAATGGTGGTGAGCCCTGTGATCAGCAGCATCATATTGAAGGGAATGCCGATCCAGATATTGGCCACTATGATGGCCGCCATGGCCGTGTTGGGCTGCAGCAGCCACTCCATGGGCTTGTCAATCACACGCAGCGCCTGGAGAAACTGGTTGATGATGCCGCCGGAGCTGGCAAACATGAACTTAAACAAAAGCCCCGCCACCGTCACCGGAAGGAGCCAGGAGATCATGGTCATCCCCCGGAAGAAGGAGCAGCCGGGAAACCGGCGGTTAAACAAAAGAGCAAGGCCAAAGCCGATGATAAACTGGAAAAAGATGGAGCCCACCGTGAAGATCAGGGTATTGATGATGGCCTTGGTCAGGATGGAGTTTCCGCTGGTAAACAGCTCGATGTAATTCTGGAGCCCGATAAATTTCTGATTCTGGGGCTGGGCAAAGGAAAACACGTCCACATTTTTGAAGCTGAGAATCAGGTTCTGGATCATAGGATAGCCGATAAAAATAAGCATGTAGATGGCCGCCGGAAGGACAAAGAGAAAGCCCATCTTCGTCCCGCTGGCCAGTTTTTTCTTTCTTTTCATGGTTTTTCCTCCCGTAAAGCAAGGGAGGATGCCCTTATGAGACACCCTCCCGTTCTTTATTTTTTCTTGATGAAAGCCTTATCCGATGGCATCCACGGCTGCCTGGGTGTCCGCCGCTGCCTGCTCCGGTGTCTTGGCGGAGGTCATCACCTCCTGGAAGCCGGTCTGGATCGCACTGGAGTAGGAGGGCCACAGGGCGCTGGGACCTCTGGGGATGGAGGTCTCGATCTGGGTCAGGAAGCCCTTCTGGATGGGATCGTCCGTCCAGTAGGAATCCTGGGCCGCCTCCGTCTTCGGAGGATAGGAGCCGTACTGCTTCATGGCCTGTACCATCACCTCTGTCTGGTCATAATATTTCAGGAAAGCCTCCGCTCCCGCGGTGTCGTCCTTATTTACCACGCCCATATTCTCACCGCCGAGAATCGAGGTAGCCTGCCCCGCGTCCGCGTCTCTCTTGGGAAGCACGGTGACGCCGTAGTTCAGATCCGGCGCGTTGGCCTCAATGCCGGGGATCTGCCAGGGGCCGTTCTGCTGCATGGCCAGATTGCCCGCCATGAAATTATTGTTTACATCGGACTGGGTCCAGTTTACGCACTCCTTGGTCCAGGACCCCTCCTCGATCATTTCCTGCATCAGGGTGTAGGCGTCCACGCCGCCCTCAATGTCGGTGTAGGAGCCGCCCGCCGTGTAGATCCACTGGAGACACTGGAAGGTGCCCTCATCCGTGTTTGTCGCCGCGTTTCCGAAGCCGTAGACGCCGTCCTTGGTCAGCGCCTTCGCCATCTCCCGGAATTCCTCCCAGGTGGTGTTCTCATCCGGGTAGGCCAGGCCCGCCTCATCAAACATGTCTTTGTTGTAGAAAAGGGCCGTACAGTTGGTGGCAAAGGGGATACCGTAGTGCTTTCCGTCCATCATGGTGGACTCCATGGGACCCGCGATGTACTCGTCCCAGTTGATGTCCGCATCGGAGATGTCACCGAAGAGTCCCAGCTGGATAAAGGAAGCCATACCGCAGCCGTCCAGGATCACCAGGTCCGGAAGCTCCCCGGAGGCGATGCCCAGGGTCAGCTGCTTCTCATAATCGGCAAAGGGCACGTAGGTGTGGGTGGCGGTGAACTCATCCTGAGACGCGTTGAAGCCGTCGATCAGCGTCTGCATCATTTCCTTTTGAGCGTCCGTCTCGAAATAATCCCAGATCACCACTTCTTTTTTGCCCTCCTCCGCTGCCGCTGTCAGGGAAAGTCCGGTCAACGCGGCGGCAGTCAGGGTGAGCGCCAGCATTTTTTTCATTTTCATAAAAATATCCTCCCTTATGTTGGATTTTTGGTAATTCCAATTATAAGGGAGGAATTTTTTTCATAAAATTCTAATTATTTAAGAATGGTGGAAATATTTCAGGTCAATTTTTCCCCCGGCCATACAGGAGAGGCTCCGCCAGATGGGTGTTGAAAAGGGCGATCAGGGGACCCATGAAGAAGGCGGCAATGATGGTGCCGATCCCCACCACGGCTGTCAGCCCCAGAAGATCCGTGCCGGCCATCAGGCAGAGGACAGAGCCGATGATCACGCAGATCAAGTCACTCAAAATCCTGCACCTGCTAAACTCCATCTTTTTCCAGGTCTTGGAGATGATCAGGGAGATGGCGTCGTAGGTGGAAACTCCCAGATCCGCGGTAAAATACAGGGCGGAGGAAACGCACATCACGATCACGCCGATCACCAGCATCACCAGCCTCCCCGCCATCGTAGTGTGGGGAAACAGATACTCCAGAAAGGCCTGGCTGTACTGGGCCACGTAGCCCTGCAAAAACAGATTCACAAAGGTACCAAGGCCGATATAATGACGGTCCGCGATCAGGCTGAACAGAAGAAGCACCAGATTTACCACCACATAGAGATTGCCAAAGCCTATGGGGATCAATCCGTCCATACCGCTCATCAGCGTCTGAAAGGGATCCACCCCGAGAGCCGCCGCCTTATAAAAGCCCACGCTGACTCCGCACACCAACACTCCTGCCACACACATGACCACCCTTTTTCCGATGATCTGACGATCTGTTCTGTTCTCCATCTCTGTTTTATCCTCCTGTCCTACATTTCCTCCGCAAATCCCGCGGCGATCTCCTCCGGGGTTTTCTCCTGGGAGACCAGCTCAAAGAGTCCGTCTGTCAGCCTCTGGCTCACGGCGGACCAGTGGGGAATGGCGGTCCTGGTGACGGCGGTGTGCATCTGGCTCTCAAAGACCTGGAGCTTTTCCTCCTCCGCCGCCATAGCTTCGGCGCTGTCGATCCGGCCCGGCAGCACGCCGGATTCCCCGCAAAAGGAAATCAGAGCGTCGCTCTCCATGCAGAATTCGATAAACGCCAGGGAGCCCTCCAGGTTTTTCCCCTTCAGAATCCCGATATTTTCCCCGCCCACCACGGCGGCCCCGCTGGCTCCGGCTCCCCCCTGGGTGCCGTCGGGGATGGGTACCACGCCGTAGTCGATCCCCGCGTCCTCCAGCATGGGAAAGACCCAGGGACCATTCTGGATCATGGCCGCCCGGCCCTCCACAAACTCTCTTGCCACATCCGTCTGGGTCAGATTGATGCAGTTTTCCGGCAGGCTGCCGTCCCGGATCAGACTCTCCAGAAAGGCAAAGGCCGCCTCCGTGCCCTCCCCTCCCAGCGCCTGGGGATCCTCCCCCGCGGCCAGGATCCAGGAGAGAATCTGGAAGGCTCCCTGCTCTCCCTCGATCCCGCACATGAGAAAGCCGCCCCGCTCCCCCAGGGTCAGCTCTCCCGCCACCTTTCGCAGCTCCTCCCAGGTGGCGGGGGGATCAAGGCCCGCCTCTTCCAAAAGCCGGACATTGTAAATCAGCGCCGTATTGTTGCAGTCAAAGGGGACGCCGTAGTATTTCCCCTCGTATCTGGTGGTCTCCAGGATGGAGGGGTAAAACCCCTCCTCCACTCCCCACTCCTTTACCTGCTCCGTGATATCCTCAAACATCCCCAGCTGAATCATCAGGGGCATGTCTGGGTTGTCCAGGATCGCCATGTCCGGCAGGTTGTTCTCGGTGTAGGCCGAGGAAAGCCGCTTATTGAAGCCGGTCATTGGCACATACTCCCAGGAGGCCTGATAGAGATTCTGGGACTGGTTGAAATCCCGGGTCAAATAATCCAGGGACTGGCGCTGGGCCTGGGTCTCAAAGTATGACCAGATCACCAGCTCCTCCCTCTTTACCGCATCCTCCTGAATCCTTTTTCCGCTCACCCTCCCACAGCCGCCCAGCGCCGCGGCGGCGCATAGAAGAGCGGCGATGACTGCTCCCTTTCCTCTCATTTCCGCCTCCTGTCTTTCCTTTATCATATGCAATCCCCGCCCGTTTTTCAACAAAAATCTCGCTGCCCGCGTTAATTCTGCCGGAAATCCCCCGGTGACATCCCCGTCTCCTCCTTGAAAACCCGGTTGAAATATTTGGGGTCGTGGTAGCCTACGGCCGCCGCGATCTCATAGATTTTCCTGTCTGTCCCCTTCAGGAGGCGCTTGGCCTGGCTGACCCGAAACCGTTTCAGGAAGGTGGTAAAATTGATCCCCACCTCTTTATTAAAAAGTGTACTCAGGTACTCCGGTGTAATCTCCAGATGATCGGCCAGCTGCTCCAGGGAAATATTTTCCCGGTAATGGTCCTTAATGTACCGGATGGCCCGGAGGATGGCGTAGTTTCGGATATCCTCCCGGGTATCCTTCGCCTCCGCGATGACCCGGATCACCCGGTCAAAACACCGCTCCAGCTCCCCCAGGGTCACCGCGTCGGCCACCAAGCGCCCCGTGTCCAGCTTTTGAAGGATCCGGGCCCCCGCCGAGTTCATGTCCTGAAAAATAGTCTCCGCGAAGTGGATCAGCGCACCGTAGGCGTGGCGGAAATATCCGGGCTGCCACTCCATGGTCCGCAGCCCCTCCTTTATTTTTTCCGCCGTCTGAAAAAGCAGCTCCCCGGAACCGCCGCAGATGGCGGCGCGGAGCTCCGGCTCCCACTGCCTGGGATACTCGTATTCCCGAAAGGACAGCTCCGCCACCCGCCTTGCCGTGAGAATGACCCGGCAGCCAAGGCGCATCCCGTAGAACTGCCGCTCCCTCAGCAGCTTTCCCGTCCTCTCCAGCTCCTCCAGGCGGTCCAGAGGCTCCAGGGCCCAGACCGGGCTGTCCTCCCTCTTTAGATTCATATAGAGGCGGCGCCGCAGCTTTGCCTCCAGCTCCTCCTCCGTCACCTCCCCCTGGATCAGGCAGAACATCTGGCGGATGTTTTCCAGCATCACAAAGTAAACGCGGTAGGAGGGGTAGTGTTCCTTCATTTTTTCCCAGAGAGACGGCAGGGCGTTCACATAGGCCGCGCCGCTGTCCCCCAGGTATCCTGCCGCCAGAAAGCAGGACCTGTCCTTCGAAAAGCCGCCGGATTTTCTCAGAGCCTCCGCCGCCCCCGTCCCCTGCCCTCCCAGCAAAAGACTTCGCAGCAGCCCCTCCGTGGTCTCCGCCTGGCGCCTCTCCTCCTCATCCAGCAAGCCCTGAATTTTGTCCAGCATTCGCATCAGCTCCTCCGGCCCCAGCGGCTTCAAAAGATAGTCGTCCACCCCGTAGCGGATAGCTTTTCTGGCGTACTCGAACTCCGAGTAGCCGCTGAGAATAATAAAATGACAGTGTATCCCCTGCCGGTTCAGCTCCTCCAAAAGCTCCAATCCGTCCATCACCGGCATCCTGATATCGGAGATCACCAGCTCCGGCCGCTGCCGCAGGATCAGCTCCAGGCCCTCTCTTCCGTTTTTTGCTTCCCCCACCACGCGGTGGGCGGTATGGGCGGAGATCAGCTTCGCCATGCCGTTTCTGATTTTCATCTCATCCTCTATAATCACGATTCTCATGCTCTTTCACTCCGTCCTTGTTCCCCGCGTCCTCCCCGGTCAGAGGCAGCCGCAGGGTGATCACCGTCCCCATCCCCAGAATGCTGCTGACCTGCCAGGAGGCGGCGTCACCGTAGTACATACGCATCCGGGAAAAGGCATTGTGAAGGCCGATGCCCCGGCCGTCGTCCCGGATGGCCTGCTCCTTATCGTTGAAGGTCTCCACGATCTCTGATTCCATGCCTCTGCCGTTGTCCTCCACGATGATGACCAGGCTCTTTTTGTCCTCCGCCATCCCCAGATCCACCCGCAGCCGTCCGCCGTACTCCAGATCCCTTAGCCCGTGGACGATGGCGTTCTCCACAAAGGGCTGGAGCAAAAGCTTGCGCAGCTTCACATCCCGGATTTCCGGCTCCACATTGATCTCACAGGAAAAGGTGTTGTCAAACCGCATCCGCATCAATCCCACATATTTCTCCAGCCAGTCCTCCACCTCCCTGACCGGCGCCAGCTGGTTGCTCTTATTGACACTGTAGCGCAGGATGGCCCCCAGATCCCGCACCATCCGGCTGATCTCATACTCCTCCTGCTCGATGGCCATCCAGTTGATGGAATCCAGCGTATTGTACAGGAAGTGGGGATTGATCTGGGCCTCCAGCGCCCGGATCTCCGCGTCCTTCTGCTGCTCCTTCACCTCCCCCACCTCCCGGATCAGATCCTTCACCTTTACAGTCATGTCGTTGAAGTTGTCAGCGATGGTACCGATCTCCCGGAAGGACTGGACGGGCACCACCACATCCAGATTTCCTTTCTGCACCTCCCGCATTCCCCGGACCACCGACCGGACCGAGGTATCCAGCCCTTTTACGATCCAGGAAATCACCAGGACGGCAAACAGCAGCACCAGCACTGAAATAGCGATCTGGAGTCCCTGGATCCGGTAGATATCCCGCAGCATATAGTCGGAATCGTAGGCGTTGCAGTAGATCCAGCCTGTGGCCGGGTCCAGGTATTGGTTGATGGCCATTTTCCGGTTCCGAAGGTAGCCTGTCACTGTCACAAATTGCTCCAGCTCCAGATTGGGGTTTACGGTGATTCCTGTAAAATCCTCATCCGGATAGCAGATGATCCGCTCCTCCTGGTTCATGATAAAATTCAGGCTGCGGTCCAGCATTTCCCCTGTGCTGTTGCAGATTACCTCCAGTACGCTCTGATCGATGGTCATGGTCACGGTGCCGATGCTGCCCTGGTCCAGATGGTTAAAGTCGAAGAGACGCTTGGAGATATGGAAGAAGTGGCCCTGGTTTTCTCCCTGCAAAAAACGCATGGTATCTGTCACTACCATTCCCGGCGCGTCCAGCGCGTCCCGGTAGGGTGGAATCTGGCACATATTCTGGTAGGTGTCCCAGATGGTGTTGAGGGAGGAATCATTTTCGAAGTCGTAGACTACGGCGCTTCCGTCGGGGCAGACGATGGCCAGGCACCGGATGCCGGATACGCTGCCTCCGTATTGTTTTAGTTTGTTGACGATCCGATTGTAGATTACTGCCTTATGGGTGTCTCCGCTGTCTGTCAGTGACTGGACGTTCGCGATGATCTGGTCGTCTTTGTAGATCTGGTAGACCAGGCTGCTGTAGACCTGGAGGTTCAGGCTGACTCGCTGGGAGATCTGGGTTAGGTTATTTACCATTAGCTCGTTGATAGTTCCCATCATATTTTTCTTTGTCACCTGGAAGGCAAAAATCTGGGTGAACAGAATCGGCAGGACGGATACCAGCAAAAAGGCGCACAGCAGCTTGTGACCCAGCCTCCAGCTATTGATTTTCGCGGATATTTTTTTCATCCCGGATGTCCCCCTGTCTGTCTCCGGCGGAAAAGTTTGCCGGACTGTTATTACGATTTTATCATGGTTTGGAGATTATGGGTAGAGGAAGGGGATTTTTGTTTGTCCATACGCCGCGGCGGAAGTGCCGTTGACTTTCCCTGATTTGGGGGGTATACTGTCAAATATTACATAGTATCGGAGGTTTTTTTATGATTAAAATGGTCTTTTTTGATCTGGATGGTACGCTGCTGCCTATGGATCAGGATCACTTTGTGGAGGTTTATTTCAGGATGCTGGCGAAAAAAATGGCTCCCCGGGGATATGAGCCGAAGAAGCTTTTTGCCACTATCTGGGGCGGTACGGGGGTTATGGTTAAAAATGACGGGGGCTGTACGAATGAGGAGGCTTTCTGGAATTATTTCGCCTCTGTTTACGGGGAGGAGGGACGGAGGGATATTCCTGTGTTTCATGAGTTTTACCGGGTGGAGTTTCAGGAGGCTCAGTCTTCCTGCGGCTTTAATCCTGAGGCAAAGGGTACGGTGGAGTGGCTGAAGGAGAGGGGGCTTCGGGTGACTTTGGCTACCAATCCTATTTTTCCTTCTACGGCCACTGAGACCCGGATCCGCTGGGCCGGGCTGGAGCCTGCGGATTTTGAGTTTTTTACTACCTACGAGAACAGCCGCTTTTGTAAGCCGAACCTGGCCTACTACCGGTGGCTTTTGGACCGTCATAGCTGCCGGGCGGAGGAGACGCTGATGGTGGGAAATGATGTGGATGAGGACATGGTGGCGGAGAAGCTGGGTATGAAGGCATTTCTGCTGACCGACTGTATGATCAACAAGAGCGGCACGGATATTTCCCGGTATCCCCAGGGGAGCTTTGAGGAGCTGCGGCAGTATGTGGAGGATTTTACCTCAGAATCATGAATCAAGGATTGCACTTTTTTTCGAAGGATGATAGAATAAGTGCGAAATCATGTTGAGCGGAGGTACATATGTCTACATTTCTAAAGGTTTTAATTGTCATACTGATCATTCTTGTGGTCGCCCTGGTGGTTTTGTACTATTTTGGGCGGAAGATGCAGAAAAAGCAGGCTGTCCAGCAGGAGCAGATGGAGGCCGCCAAGCAGACCGTCTCCATGCTGATTATTGATAAGAAACGAATGCCCATCAAGGAGTCGGGCCTGCCTCAGATGGTGATTGACCAGACGCCGAAGCTGATGCGCCGTTCTAAGCTGCCCATCGTGAAGGCAAAGGTGGGACCCAGGATCATGACACTGGTGAGTGACGCGGCCATCTTTGACAGCATTCCGGTGAAAAAAGAAGTCAAGGCTGTGGTCAGCGGCATCTATATCATGGAGGTCCGGGGTGTCCGGGGACCGCTGGAGACTCCTGCGAAGAAGAAGAGCTTCTGGGCCAAAACCAAAGAGAAGCTCACCAAGAAGAAAGACGAAAAGTAAAAATCAGGAGCGCCGCGAAAGACCAAATCCTTGTGATACAGCGGCGCTCCTTTTTTATCGCCGTTTCACCCGCGGCAGTAAAAGAAGAAATGAGGTTTCCTATGAGTGTCAATTACCATGCCTTTCAGAACAGAGGCTTTCTTTTTACAAATTCTGAGGTGGTGTCTCAGCAGTGGCGCGCTGCTTTTTCCCACTATGATCCGACCCGGATCGCCGAAATCCTTCAGCTGGAGAGGGATGAGTCCTTCCTCTATCTTTCCTACTTTCAAACCCGCTACCGGCTCCGGTTGGAGGACGGCGTTCTGGAGAAGGAAGAGCAGGGCGGCTCCTCCTGGCAGGAGGAGGTGTATTTCAACGAGGCCATGAGCATCTATCATCTCCTCTATCACACCAAGGATCATCCCTCCCTTTCCGGGATCTGGGTGCCAAATACGGAGATCGACGGGGCCGCCACCCGGAGCGGACCTATGCGGGATCCTCTGCTGACCCCTTTTTCTCAGAAATTTTCCGGGAAGGCGAAGGAATTGGAGACTATCTGTGAGAAAAAAGGCGGCCAAAGGCTTTCCCAGGCCAAGAGCGACGTCGCGTATCAGTTCGCCGCCTTTCCCCAGATCTCTCTGCGGCTTTGCTTCTGGGACGCCGACGAGGACTTTCCCGCCCAGACCAGGATTCTGGTTGACCGCAGGATCACCGATTACGTTCATTTTGAGACGGTGGGCTGCATCATTTCTGATTTGCTGGAGAGGCTGGAGCAGCCGGAGTAATGACCCGTGTCAAAGGGGGAGAATTCCACAAGACCGGAATTCTCCCCCGAAGCATCCTCACCTCTACATCAGCCGGAATAATCCGCTGTCCTTCGCCATGATACGGATATGGATACGGGAATCGGCCACCTTTTCGTAGTTCATCTCCAGCTCATATCCCACATCCACCTCGATGAGATTCTCCTGCTCCCTCACATCCATGTCTGTCACCTGGATGCCCGCCAGCATATTTCCCATGGGAGTGCCGTACCAGCTGGTATTTTTTTTGCCCTGCTGAAAGATCATCTTGGCGCTGACGGAACCGTTTTTCTGGATCTCCATTCCGTTGTCAAACAGCTTGATCCGGTTCTTTACGATATCGCCGGTGCCCTCCAGGATCTCGTCGTACAGAATGTAGTGCTTCCCGTTTTTCAGGTAATATTTCCCCGCCGAGGTGACCTCGATCTCCTCCTCCTGGGCCGAGTCCACGGTGTGGAGACCCTTCACGCTGATCAATACCTCTTCTGTCATTCTCAATACTCCTCTATGTTTATTTTCCGTGTGTTCTCTATGTCGTAGGGAAGGATGGAGTTGGCAAAGTGCTTAAATTTGTCCGCGGCATCGCTGACGTAAAACTGATACCGCTCTCCCTCCTCCAGATGGTCCCCCGGGTTGACGATCCCCTCCGCCTCCAGCAGATGGCCCAGCTCCAGCGCCGTCTCGTAGGCGGGGTTCACCAGCCGGACCCCCTCCCCGGCGATCCTCCCCACCAGGGAGCGGATCAGCGGATAATGGGTACAGCCCAGAATCAGCGTGTCGATATCCTCCTTCAAAAGCTCCCGCAGGTACCGCCTGGCCACCTCCTCTGTCACCGGATCCTTCAGCCAGCCCTCCTCCACCAGAGGCACAAACAGAGGACAGGCCTTTCCGTAGACTGTGATCTCCGGGTGCCGCTCCCGGATAAACTGGGGATAGAGCTGGCTGTTGATGGTGGCCTCCGTGCCGATCACACCGATCCTTTTATTTTGCGTGATGGAGGCCGCCACCCGGGCTCCCGGCTTCAGCACGCCGATGATGGGGATATCCAGCTCCCGCTCCACCTCATCCAGGGCCAGAGCGCTGGCCGTATTGCAGGCCACCACGATGGCCTTCACATCCCGGGTCCGCAGAAACCGGATGATCTGCCGGGAAAACCGGAGAATGGTGTCCTTTGACTTGCTGCCGTAGGGCACCCGGGCTGTGTCTCCAAAATATACGATCCTCTCCCTTGGCAGATTTCTCATGATCTCCCGGGCCACCGTCAATCCGCCCACGCCGGAGTCAAAGACTCCGATGGGGGCGTCACTGTTAATCTGTTTCTTTTCTATTTTGCTCATATCTGATCCGCATCCCAGGGGATGCTTCCTTTCCTTAATATTACTTCTTATTTCTCACCCTTTGCCAGAGCGAATCCCCGCGCCGCAAAGCCGGCGGACATATTTTAAAAGATCAGCGGCTCCCCGTCCACAAAGGCAAAGCACACCGGCTCCTCCTTCAGAAATACCGCTCTGCCGTTGGTGGCCTCGGTGATCGCCTCCCGCAGCTCTTTCACGCGGTCCTCTGGCACCAGCGTCTCCACTATTACAATATCCGTATACTCCGAATCGGTGATTGTCAGCTTCCGCTGGCCCAGGAGATACTGGATCTTTCCGATGCCGTTGTAGTCGGTGCGGACGCGCAGCAGGGCTCCCGCCTTTTTTTCGATGATCTTGCTGGCCCTCAGCCCCTCCTGCACGGATCTGGAGTAGGCCCGCACCAGACCGCCAGTGCCCAGCAGGGTGCCGCCGAAATACCGGGTCACCACCACCGCCGCGTTGTGGATCTCCTCCCCCAGCAGCACATCCAGCATGGGACGGCCCGCCGTACCCTGGGGCTCCCCGTCATCACCGCATCGCTGCAGCTCCTGGTTTTCCCCCACCACAAAGGCAAAGCAGTTGTGAGTGGCGTTCCAATATTTCTTCTTCATGGCCGCGATAAACTCCAGGGCCTCCTCCTCGCTCTCCACAGGGCGCACCGTGGCGATAAAGCGGGATTTTTTCTCGATCAGCTCCCCCTCGCCGCCCTCATATACAATCTTCATCTGCTTCATTTATGTATTTTCCACTCTTCCCTATTTTCCGGCCGCGTTGCCAGACTCCCCGGCAGCGGCCTCCTATGCCTTATTTTATAATACCAGCGCAAAGGAATCAATACCCCTTTCCTTCCAGTTTTCAAAACGGTCTTTTCCCACAACAAAAAGAGCCCCGGTCCGGGACTCCTTTTAAGAAGATCAGAATATTAGAAATTTTCTTTTTAGCCCTTTACACCCTCCTGTACGGAAATGCCCTGCAGGAAATATTTCTGGGCGAACAGGTAGAGCAGCAGGGGCGGGATCATGCTGACCAGACAGGAGGCGATCATATGGGCCCACCTCTGCTCGTACTGGCCGCTCAGCAGCCGCAGTCCGGGCGTCAGAGTCTGGTTCATGGGGTTTGTCAGCACGATGGAGGGCCACAGGAAGTCGTTCCACGCGCCGTTGAAGGCAAACAGTCCCACCACAATCATAACCGGGGCGATGGAGGGCAGGATGATATGGTAATAAATACCAAAGCTGCTGGCTCCGTCGATGGCCGCGGCCTCATCCAGCTCCTTCGGAATTCCCTTCATGAAGTTGCGGATCAGGAAAATGTTGAACACACCCGCCAGGCTGGGCCAGATCAGGGCGTTCAGGTTGTCCACCCAGCCCAGTGCGTTGGCGATACGGAACATGGGCAGCAGATTTACCACGTTGGGGAACATACTCATGTACATCAGCGCCCAGAAAATCTTATTTCCTCCCTTGAAGTCCAGCCGCTCATAAGCGTAGGCGCTCAGGCTGGTGACGATGAGGGTACCTATGGTCACTGTAACAGACACCACAAGGGAATTCTTAAACATGGCCATTATGTTTGCCGTGGTGTTGGCTCCCTCGCCGCCCACAAACATTTCAATATAATTGACCACTGTCCACTGGCGGGGAATCAGCCGGGACAGATAATCCATGGGCCCTTTGAGGTTTGCGAAGGAGGTGATAAAATCAGCATCCAGCTTGAAGGAGCTGAGTACCAGCCATAAAACAGGCGTAATCCAGATAATGCCCAGCGCGATCATAAAGATGAGCGCCGCCAGCTTTGCTTTTTTGCTCGATTTCATAATGTTTCCCCCTTTCTCATTCCGGTGCGTTGGCCCGCATCACCCGCATTTGCAGGTAGGATACCGCCATAATACACAATCCAAGAATCACCGACATGGCCGCCGACATACCTGCCACCTGCTTCTTCACGGCGTTCTCCTGAATGTACATCAGCAGCACGGCGTTGGCCTCGTTATTATTGAAGCCAGTCAGCATCAGAGGCTGTCCGTAAACGTTAAATTGAGCCACAACAGACATGATAAAGGTGTAGGTCAGAGGGTACTTCATTCCCGGCAGAGTGATGTGAACAAATCTCTGCCACGCGTCCGCGCCGTCCACCGCCGCCGCCTCATAGTGAGTCTGGGGGATGGAGGCCAGAGCGCTCTGATAGATGACCATGTTTCCGCCGGCGCACCACCAGATGGTCACCACCACCAGAACGATCCAGGAATACGGGGGAGCAAACCAGTTTTGCTTCATCCCCAGAAAATTCGGAACTACTCCGTACTGTGTGTTAAAGATATATCTCCAGGACAGTGTCACTGTGGTAATGGACAGCAGGCTGGGGAAATAGTAGAGCGCCTGAAACAGCTTGCTGCCTCTGCACTTGGTCTGCAAAGCCACAGCCAGCGCCAGCGGCACCGCGATACAGAAGGGGACACTGAAAATCACAAACTTCACTGTGTTCCAGAGACCATTTCGGAGCTGCTTGTAATATGTATTTCCCGCGTCAAACAGCAGCGTTTTAAAGTTTGAAAGACCGATAAATACCGGCTCATTAAACAGATCCCACTTGGTGAAGGCCGCATAAATACCGTACACAGCAGGCGTTATAAAGAAAATAATGAAAAAGAACAGATGCGGTGCGATATACGCGTAGGGCAGCAGGTCCTTGCGCAGCTTTCGCCGGTCATAATCTGTCTTTCTTTCGGGAAATCCCACGCACACCGCCGCTCCCGCACAGGCCAGCGCAAGGTACACAAGGGGAGAATAAGTTACAATAATCTCCTCCACATCACGCTTTTTCAGCTTCTTCACTCCCGCCTCCTTCAACGCGTCACTCAGCGGTGAGTAGAGCGCCGCATTGGTCTTTTCCATCGCGAACAGCAGCATGAAAAGGCCAAACGCCACAAAGGAAACTACAGAAAAAGCAAATCCGACATTGCGCTGATTACAAAAATACGCGATCATGGCGGCAATCATAGTCGCCACCGCCAACGGGATCAGCAGAATGCTCGCACTGCTCAGAGAGAAAAACAGCTGCGGCAGAGTCATATTCACGGCACAGGTGATTTCCTTCACCGTGGCCTGACCTGACACAGCGGACAGGCAGAAAAGGATCAGAAATAGGATTCCCATGCCCCCCGCAATCTTAGAACGCGCCATAATAACACCCCTTTTCTTTAATAGATACGGGTGCTGGTATCCCAGCACCCGCGATCGTCCAATCCTGTTCCGTTACTGAGCCGCGATTGCGTCTGTAATCTCAGCGTCAATCTGCGCAAGAGCGTCGTCAATCTCAATGGTACCGTCAACGAAGTCCCAGCCTACCCGGGAGAACGCGGTATCGAACAGTCCCCAATAATCATAAGAGTAGATGGCCAGAGTATCTACATTCTCCGGCTGTGCCAGGAAGCCCTGGGGCAGCTCATCAATATTCAGCTCATCCCAAGCGGCAAGGTACGCGGGGCACTGTCCGGCGGACTCAGCCCAGGTCACAGAGTTGCTCTCGCCCATGTATTTGATGAACTTGGCCACTGCCAGATCCTCTTCCTCCGTGCGCTCCTCATCCGCAAACTGTACAAAGTTGTGGGAAGAGGTCCAGTTCTTGATCACAGAGGTATCATAGGCAACGCAGGGAAGCATGCCGAAGTTTACACCGGCCTCTACCACTGCCGCCTTCATCCAGATACCCTCCATCCACACCAGCATCTCGCCGCCGTAGAATTCCGCGGCCGCGTCAGCATCCTTCGCGCTGGTGTAGCCGTCCTCATACAGGCTCTTCATGGTCTCAAATACGGTCTTCATGTTCTCATTGTTGATGCAGGGATTTACGCCGTCCTCTGACAGGGTCAGACTGGGATCCAGCTGCGCGTAGAAGCAAAGGAGCTGCGCGCGCATCCAGCCCAGATCGAAAACATCTCCCTCAAAGCCCTGCTCGCGGGCCTTGTCGCCCAGCGCCCGGATCTCATCGAAGGTCAGCACGCCGTCCTCCACAAACTCATTCAGATCATACTGATCGAACAGATCCTTATTATAATAGGTAACGTAGCTGTGAACATCCAGCGGAATGCCGTACTGCTCATCATCGATATTGCTGGCCGAGAAAGCGGACGCGATGTAGTCGTCAGCAGAGATGCCTGCTTCCGCCAGGATATCCTCGTCGTAGCTGTACAGCATATCATTTGCCACAAAGTTCGGGATCCGCTCGATATGAACCACCGCCACATCCGGCACCTCTGTTCCGGTCTGTACTGCCAGCGGAATCTTCTGATACAGATCATCCGCGGTCATGGGGGTATGGTTTACATGCACCTCGTCCTGTGCCGCGTTAAAGGCATCCACCATGCTCTGCATGGTCGTGCCGTCACCGCCGGTAAATACGGACCAGTAGTCGATCTCAACAGGCTCAGCAAACGCTGTAATAGAAGCCATTGCCATGGGAATCACCATCGCCGGGATTAAAAGGTTACGTTTTTTCATAGATTTTTCCTCCTTTATTTTTCCGGTCTTAGGACCGGTTTTTAACTTATTTACTCGGATCCTGATTGGCCGCCGCAAAGCGGCTGATGTCCACCTTCGGCTTGCGGTCCGCGGTCATCACTCCGTTAATTTCCTGCATTACATCCGTCAGCTGCGTGTAGCAGTAGCCCTGGCAGTAGGGAATCTCCCGGATGGCGTCGGTCACGGCCTGGAAACGCCGGAAGAACGCCTCCTCGTCGGTCACCTTGTCGTGATAGCCCCAGGTTTCCATTCCTCCCATCTCGCCCTGCTGGCCCAGGGTGGAGAAGGCGATTCCGCCGTACTCAGTCACCATAAACGCCTCTTTTCCGGTGGGCGTATGCCCCTTCGCGTAGCAGGGACGCCAGTCACAGCAGTGGGTCTCCACCTCTTCCCTGCTCTCAAAATGCCGGGCCATCACCTCACCCTCCGCCGCGTAATCGTGGAGGGCGCAGATATCGGTGTCCACCTGCTCCCAGCCGTCATTGCTGGAGCACAGACGAGTGCCGTCCAGGGCCTTCGTCAGGTGATACAGCATCCGCCCCAGCTCCTGCTGTCTCTTTTCTATGTAAATCTGTCTCACTCCCCAGCTCTCGTTGAGAGGTACCCACGCGATGATGCAGGGGTGGTTGAAATCCCGGTCGATGAATTCCGTCATGGTCTCTGTCAGCCTGCGGGCCATCTCATCTGTGAAATCATAGGCGCTGGGCAGCTCTCCCCACACCAGCAGTCCCAGCTTGTCCGCCCAGTAATAATACCTGGGATCCTCCACCTTTTGGTGCTTGCGGGCTCCGTTATATCCAAACTGAAGAGTATATTCGATATCCTGCCGGATGGCCTCATCCGAGGGCGGAGTGATCAGGGACTCAGGCCAGTAGCCCTGATCCAGCACCAGTCTCTGATAGAGAGGCATATTATTCAGGTAAACCTTTCCGTCCTTTACCTCCACCTTGCGCATGCCAAAGTAGGTCCGTACCCGGTCCACCAGCTCGCCCTTTTTCAGCAGAGTTACCTCCACATCGTACAATGCGGGGCTTCCGGGCTGCCAGTAATGCACGCTGTCCAGGGCTCCCTTTACCACCACGTCCACCGGTACCCGGCTGCAGCGCTCGCTGACGTTGGTCCGAAGAACGCGGCACAGCTTTCCCTCGAAGGTGACCTTCAGCTCCAGCTCCAGATCATCCGAGGGCATCCGGTCCAGGGAAATCTCGGCGGTAAACATGTGCCGGTCAATATCGGGTGTGATGTGGATCTGACTCAGTCCGTACTCTCCCACCGCCTCCAGGTATACGGTCTGCCAGATACCGCTGACCGGCGTATACCAGCAGCCCATCAGGCCCGTCTCCCAGTGCTGCTTGCCCCGGGGCTGGGTGTGGTCGGGATCATCCACCACCCGCACACACAGGTCATTCTCCCCATCCAGGATCAGGTTGGAAATGTCCAGAGCAAAGGGAGTATAGCCTCCGATATGGCTGCCGGCCATCTGGCCGTTTATATACACAGAGCATTGATAATCCACCGCCCCAAAGCGCAGCAGGATTCGTTTTCCCTTCATCTCCTCCGGCACGGTAAAGGCTCTGCGATACCAGAGAATCGGGTGTATCTCATCGGTGGGCCCCAGACCGCTCAGCTCTGTCTGATAAGCGAAGGGTACCTTGATCATCAGCGGTAATGTGTGTCCCGGCTTGTACCAGAGGGAGCGAATGCCCTCATCCGCGTCGTCAAACGCAAACTGCCATTCTCCATTCAGATTCGCAAACGTATCCCGCATAAAGTCCGGTCTCGGATGTTCGTTTCTCAAGCTTGCCTGTTCCACTTCAGTTCCTCCGTTTATTCCATTATTTTTGTTTTTAAGTTGCACGCCAAAAAGATCTGGGCCAGACAGCATTTTTGTGCAAAATTACCATAAATACCCATTTTAAAGTCGTTTTCGTTCGTGTTTCTTAACTGTTTTGAACTATATCACACTCTTTTTCGCTTGTCAATATTTTGAATTTATTATATGAAACCTGTTTTTAGCCATTATTTTATTACAAATTTCTTGTTTTTAAATCTTGTTTATGTGACTATTCTGTGCTATAATGATTCATAGAAACGTATAGCCATTGACGAGACACTGAAAGGAGGTTCTTTATGCAGGAAATTCAGGGAAAACATGCCGAACTGTCCATCGAACGGCCGGAGAAGCTGATGCTGATCGCCCGGGCCCTTTCCTCACAGGTAAGGCTGGATGTGATGATGGCGCTGGCCACGCGCAGTATGAATGTGGGAGAGCTGGCCAAGCTGCTGGATGTGCCCATGTCCACCATGGCTCTGGCCGTGCGCACACTGGAGGAGGCGGATCTGATCATGACCGATGTTCAGCCCGGCTCCCACGGTGCCTCAAAAATATGCAGCCGCAAGCTGGATACGGTCTCCGTGACTCTGGTGCCCCGGGCCATGCTGGGAGGGCCCAAGCCATTGACGCTCCACATGCCCATCGGCGGCTACTCCTCCGCGGAAGGCATCATGCCCACCTGCGGTCTGCTTTCTGAGCTCCAGTCCCTGGGGCCCCTGGATCTGCCCCGGCTGTTTTACACTCCGAAACGGTTTGAGACCCAGCTGCTGTGGTTCCAGCAGGGCTTTCTGGAATACCGCTTTTCCAGCATCAGCAGCCTGGCGGACGCGAAAATTGATTGGCTGGAGCTGTCCTTCGAGGCCTGCTCCGAGGCCCCCATGTACCGGGATCCCTGGCCCAGCGATATCTCTGTGGAAATCAACCACAGGCGCATCGGCACCTGGACCTGTCCCAGCGACTGCGGCGGGCGCAAGGGAAATCTCACCCCCGACTGGTGGGATTTGACCAACACCCAGTTTGGATTTTTGAAGACGTGGCATATTGACCACACAGGCACTTATCTGGATCACTCCCAGATCAGCGACACGAAAATCTCCGATCTCGCCCTGGGAGGCAGCCAGTACATCAGCGTGCGCATCGGCATTGATCCCAGCTCGGAGCACGTAAACGGAATCAATCTGTTCGGTGAAAAATTCGGCGATTACCCCCAGGGTATCGACCTGCAGATCGGGTTCGCTTTATAGCTTCCGCCCTTTCTTCCTCCTCACCTTGAATAGCTTTTTCCCTTTTCTGGAATACTATAGGAGATTTCGTTTTCCTGAAAGCATATTCAACAGTGAGGAGTCTTATTATGATCAATTTTCTGCACCGGCCTGACAAAGAAAATGCCAACGGCGGGGGCCCTTACCAGCTCAGCAGTCTGCCCTGGAAGAAAATTCTGCTGGGGGCCGCCGCTTTTCTTGGCGCCCTGTTTTTGATCTTTGTGATTTATTTCTGGTACCTGATCTCCACCACTCCGGACATCGACACCATCACCGTATCTCCCACGGAGTCCGCCACCTACATCTGTGACCAGGAAGGAAATTATCTGCGGAAGCTGACCCTGGCCTCCTCCAACCGGGATATTGTATCTCTGGAAGATATCCCGGATTCCCTGCAAAAGGCCGTGATCTCCATCGAGGACCAGCGGTTTTACCAGCATGGGGGCATTGACATCCGGGGAATCCTCCGGGCCTTTTTTTCCGGTATCACCAGAGGCTCCTTTGACCAGGGAGCCAGCACCATCACCCAGCAGCTGATCAAAAACAATGTGTTCACCGAGTGGACCCAGGAAAATTCTTTTCTGGACCGGTTCAGCCGGAAGGTGCAGGAGCAGAACCTGGCCCTCCGGCTGGAGGACCGGATGACCAAGGATGAAATTCTGGAAAATTATCTGAATACCATCAATCTGGGCGCCGGATGCTACGGGGTCCAGGCCGCCTCCCGGCGCTATTTCGGCAAGGACGCGGGGGAGCTGACTCTGTCAGAATCCGCCGTGCTGGCCGCCATTCCCCAGAATCCCACCGGCTACAATCCCATTACCTACCCGGAGGCCAACCAGAAGCGGCAGCTCCTTATACTTGACTATATGGAAGAGCAGGGATATATCTCATCAAAGGAGAGGGAGGAGGCCGCGGCGGACAATGTGTACGAGCGGATTCTGGCCTACGACGCCTCCTATCAGGAGGAGGATGTGTATTCTTATTATGAGGACGCGCTGATTGACCAGGTTTTGGAGTTTCTGGAGGACCAGGGATACTCCTCGGAACAAGCCTACCGGGCGGTCTACAGCGGCGGACTGCGGATTTTTTCCGCCCAGGATCCGGCTCTTCAGCAGATCTGCGATGAGGAATTTTCCAATCCGGCCAATTTCCCCGAGGGGACGGAGTTTGGGATCGATTATGCCCTGAGTGTGGCAGACGGGACGGGACTGGTGACCCACTACGGCTCCGAGGCCCTGCGGGGTTTTGTCCGGGAAAATTATGACAGCACCTTTGATCTGCTGTGCGCCTCGGAGGAGACGGCACAGATGTATGCGGACGCGTTTCGGAGGTCTATTCTTGGAGGAGCTTCGGATGAGGAGGAGGACAGTTCGGTGGGGCGGTTGAACGTTTCTGACGGCAGTTCGGAGAATCAGGAAACTGATTCCGACGACAGTTCGGCAGAACAGGCAAGTGATTCCGACGGCAGTTCGGTGGGGCGGACAGATGATTCGGACAATAACGCGGCGGGGCGGACGGGTGTTTCCGGCGGGGACGCCTCGGGAGAAGGGGATGCCTTAGACGAGGAGGAGGATTCGGAGAAATTGACTCTGCTGGGAGAGCGGCTTACTCTGTCTCCCCAGCCCCAGGCGTCCCTGGTGCTCATGGACCAGTATACCGGCTATGTCCGGGCGCTGGTGGGCGGACGGGGGGAGAAGCAGGCCAGCCTGACTCTGAACCGGGCCACGCAGACCACCCGGCAGCCCGGATCCACCTTCAAGCTGCTCACCGCCTACGCTCCCGCCCTGGATGTCTCCGGCCAGACGCTGATCACCCAATACGACAACGAGCCCTACTTCTATGAGGACGGCACCCAGGTCAGCAATTGGGACATCACCGATTACACCGGACTCACCACCATCCGGGAGGCCATCACCCGGTCCGTCAACGTGGTGGCAGTCAAATGTATCACAGAGATCACTCCCCAGCTGGGCTTCGACTACGCCCGGCGATTTGGCATCACCACCCTCCATGAAACCTACGAGTCCGGTGGAAATATCTCTTCCGATATCATCCAGCCCCTGGCTCTGGGCGGCATCACCCAGGGTGTCACAAATCTGGAGCTCTGCGGCGCCTACGCCGCCATCGCCAACGGCGGAATCTACCGCACGCCAAAATTTTTCACAAAGATCCTGGACCGCCACGGGAAAGTGATTATCGATTACACGCAAGAAGCTACCGCCGAAACAGACCAGGCACCGAATATTTTACAGAGCGCCGAGTCAAAGACGGCCCTCTCCTCTTTGCTTGACACAGTGATTCTCCCGCTTCAAGACAGTGTGGAATCCATTCCGGCCCTTTCCCATACCACCCTGTCCGCCCAGGGCCGCCCCAAGGACGGCACAAGGGTGATCCAGGACAGCACCGCCTTCCTTCTGACCTCAGCCATGGAGGATGTGATCACTTCCCCCTCCGGCACGGCCTACGGCTCTATCCGGGCAGGGGGACAGCCGGCAGCGGGAAAGACCGGCACCACCTCCAGCTACAAGGACATCTGGTTTACCGGCTACACGCCCTACTACACCTGCAGTGTCTGGGGAGGCTACGATAACAATCAAAGCCTGCCGGAAGGCTCTATTTTCCACACCTACCAGAAGGCGCTGTGGTCCGCGGTCATGAACCGGGTCCATTTAGACCTGCCGCCGGCCCAGTTTGCCCAGCCGGATTCTGTGGTCTCCGTCAGACTGTGCCGGGAAAGTCTTCTGCCGGCCGTGGAGGACGGCTGCCCCGACACCTACGTGGAATATTTCACCTCCGGCACCGAGCCGGAGGGCCAGTGCCCCCTGCATCAGCCTCTGCCAGAGACGGAGCCTATTCAAATTTACCCGGATGTACTGGATCAGCTCCTCACTGACACGGAAATTGCCACAGAATCGGAATCCGAAACCCATTCTGATTCGGATTCCGAAACAATTCCCGGCACAGAGGTCTCTCCCCTGCCCGGTCAGCTTCCACCCCAGACCGTCCCGGACCAGCCGGAGTCCCCGGCCACGCCGGACCAACCGGAAACCTCCGATAATCCGGAGCAAACCGAATCCTCCAGTAACCCGGACCAATCAGAATCCTCCAACAATCCGGAACAGAACGCTCCCTGGCAGAACCCATTCGAATCCTCCCCCTGGCAGTCCGACACCAACTCTCTCCAGGACCTGATCGATCGTCTCGGAAGCAGCGGAGCCTTCTGACCGGACGGGGCAGCCGCCATAAAATCACCAGGCAGTGTTCTTCGCCCATAAATTACAGAAAAAAGCCGCAAAAGCTCCGGCAGCCATCATGCCAACGCATCTGGCCCCTTCACTTTTGCGGCTCTTTTCTTGTTTTATTTTATTCCAAAGAGCTTTCTACCTTCCGCCCTTTATCCCATATTCTTCATACAAGGCTTCCCTGATCCCACGGTCTTGAACCGCCCTCCGCAAATCATCCATTCTGGAATCCTGAATTAACCGATCCGTTAATTTAGCGAATAAACCTTCCCCTTCTTTGATTCCCTCCTTCATTCCTTCCTTGATCCCTTTTCTGATCCCTTCTCTAATCCCTTCTTTGATCCCTTCTTTGATCCCTTCCTCAATTCCCTCTCTTCTTCCGTCTTCCCTCGCTGCCTCCCTCTCCATCTGAATATGCTGCTGTTCGTTATATTCAAAAAGGCTCACGCTCAACACCTCCGCTCTATTTTTTCTGAGAAAGTCGGTCAGCACATTTTCCTTTATGCACTCCTCTATGGACCGTTCCACAGCCTCCGCAAAAGGATGTCCCTGACAGTAAAACCGCACCTTGCTGACGAAAACCGCATAATCCCGGAGGATTCCGCAGCGGTCCATCAGAGCCTTGTTACGGCCAAAATTAATATTCCACACCTCCGTCCTCAGCTCCAGAGCGGGATCCCCGGTCCCGCTCTGAAACGCGTCGGAAAGTTTTAAATCAAACCGCTCCGGAAGCGTTTCCAGACCATTATAAAATACAATAAACCTGGGCTCCGGAATGTTCACCTGCCTGGAGCCGTACAGATTTTCGTCCTTTGTGAGATTGGAATACAGATTACTCACATAGAACAGATTCCGCAGCGGCATATTTGGATTCTTTGTGGCCTGATGCTCATATAAATTGAGCTGGTCGTACAGCAAAAAAGAAACATCATTTTTCATACCAAGATAAACGGCATTCTCCAACGTCGTCACCACAAGCTCCTCCGGTTCCCGATAGTCCGTGCCGTTCATGGCGTTGTACAGCTCCAAAAGATTTTTCCGGTCCTTGAAGATCATGCGGAATACCCGGTCCTTGTAGGCATAAGCCGGCGCTGCTGTCTCTCGATTTTCGCTGCTCTGATTTGCGGAAACAAACACTTCCCCTTCCGCCGCTTTTTTGATTTCTTCCATTCATTGTCCTCCTGTGTTGTTTTGAGAGAACTCTGTCTTCTCCGGAATTCTCTCCGCGTATTGTTTTGATATCAGCATTGAGAATTTCTAAGCCTTCCAGATATGAAAAATAGAAAACAGAATGGCGCGTTCGCCATCAAGAATACAAAGAAATACAAATGCTTAATAGAATTATATCACATTATATAAACTATGTCACTAGATTTTTTCACATTTTATGATTATGAAAAATTACTCCGATATGCTATGATAGACGTACAATATCATTTTTCAGGAGGTGCTTATGGTAAATTTTATTTCTGAAAAAATTTCTCCCACCGTAACCAGAATACACGGAATTACGGATGAACAGATGTATCTGGTGGAGGGCAGCCAGAGGGCGGCGCTGATTGACACCGGAAGCGGAGTCGGAAGTCTTCGGACCTATGTGGAGGGCCTAACAGACAAGCCGGTCATCGTACTTCTGACCCATGGTCATCTGGATCACGCCATGGGCGCGCCGGAGTTCGACACCGTCTACATGAGCCGGAAGGACCACTACATCTACAACGCCCATTGCGACATGGAGCTCCGCAAGGAATATCTGTCCCAAGCCCCCGCCTTTGCGAAAGTAGAAGAGCAGGATTACATCCCCATCGCCTCCTGCTCTTCTTTTCACGATCTGAAGGAGGGCGACAGCTTTGACCTTGGCGGCATCACCATCCAAATCTTTGAATGTCCCGGTCACACGCTCGGCTCCGTGGTCATGCTCCTGAAAGAGGAGCGCGCGCTGATCACCGGAGACGCCTGTAATACCTTTACTTTTCTCTTCGACTGGTATACCACCGACCTCATCACCTATGAGAGCTCCCTGCGCCGCCTTCTGGCCCAGACCGAAGAATCCTTCGACCGAATCTACCTGTCCCACCGCAATTCCGATGCCCCGAAGGAGCTGATCCGGGGCGTATTGCAGGTCTGTGACGATATCAAATCGGGCCGGACCGACGATATCCCGTTTGAATTTATGGGACAAACCGCATATATCGCCAAGGCCATCCTGACGGAGGATATCCGCCTGGACGGTGGTGTGGGAAATATTGTGTACAACAAAAATAATATTTACCCGCCAAACACCCCCTCCACCCAGAAATGACAATACCTACCATTTTCACAAAGGAGAATCTATTGACATGGCTATGATCAAAACAACCATCGCCCAGGGAGAGCTTCAGGGCACTCCAGTGGAGTACGGCACCCTTTTTTCCGGCATTCCCTATGCCCAGCCCCCTGTGGGCCCCCTTCGCTTTCAGGCCCCAAAGCCTCCTCTCCCCTGGGAGGGAACCTACCCGGCAACCCATTTTCCCAACATCTGCTTCCAGGATGAGTCGGAAACCGCCGGCTTTTATGATAAAGAATTCTACTCAGAGAAAACGTATCACACCGCCCAAAGTGAGGACTGTCTGTATCTGAATATCTGGACGCCGGCGCAAGCATCCGGCGAAAAGCTTCCGGTGGCGCTCTGGATCCACGGCGGCGCCTTCACCCACGGCAACGGTCATGAGATGGAATTTGACGGAAGCGCCTATTGCCAGAGAGGCGTCATTCTCGTGACCATCAACTACCGGTTGGGCGTATTCGGCTTTCTGGCTCACCCCTGGCTGAGCGCCGAACACCCTCTGCGCGTCAGCGGCAATTATGGCTGTCTGGACCAGATCGCCGCCCTTTGCTGGGTTCATGAAAACATCTCCGCCTTCGGCGGTGACCCGGACAACATCACCCTGTTCGGTCAATCCGCCGGAGCCATGAGCACCCAGACCCTGATCACCTCCCCTCTGACACGGGATTGGATCGCAAAGACCATTTTCCAGAGCGGCGGCGGGTACCACATCGGATTTCATCAGGACATGACGCTCTCACAGGCGGAGGCCATGGGGGAGGAATTCACCGCCTTTTCCGGCGTCACTTCCCCGGAGGAGCTGCGCCGCCTGGACGGCGGAACGCTCTGCCGCCTGGCCTCCGCCTACATGAAATCCCATCCCCAGCGGGCCCTCACCTTTATGCCGAACATCGACGGCCATCTGCTGACCGGCGGCTATGACACCAGTCTCGAAGCGGGGAAGGTAAAGGATATCCCCTATATGCTGGGTTCCACGCTGGACGATATCGCGGTGGATCCCACCCCTTCCGAGGAAGGCCCCCGGGGACAGCTGTACTACGGCTGTATCGCCTGGAGCCACAAGCTGGAGGAGCTGGGGAGAAATCCCGCCTATGTTTATGATTTTCAGAGACAGCTTCCCGGTGACGACGCGGGGGCCTTCCACTCCTCAGAGCTTTGGTATACCTTCGGAACCCTGCGCCGGTGCTGGCGGCCCATGACAGAGGGAGATAGGCAGCTCAGCGCGCGCATGCTGGACTGCTGGACCAACTTTATGAAATACGGAAATCCAAACGGCACCTCCGGCAAAGAATGGCGTCCCTGCCGCAGGGAAGATCCCTATGTGCAGGTTTTTGACCTCTAAAAGCAAAGGCAGAGAGCGCTCCAAAACGCTCTCTGCCCTTTTCCGTATCAGAGCCGCAGCACCCGATCCAGAAATTCATAAATTTTCTGATAGTATTCTTCCCCGTCAAAGAAACCGTGCCCCTGCCCCGGGACAGTCACCAGCTCCACCACATTCCCGGCACCTTTCAGCGCCTCATACATATTTCGGCTGCACTCCCAGCTTACAAGGCGGTCCTTATCTCCGTGCATCAAAAGTGTGGGAGGATTTTTACGGTTTCCATACAAGATCGGACTGGCCGCTTCCATCATACTCCTGCGGATTTTTCTATTTTCATAGGCAAAAAGCCCGCGCCATGGGTCCTTATCCGCCTCCTCTTCACCCATTCTCAGATCATCGGGAGCGTACCAGGGAATCACACCCTGGAGCCGGGAAGAAAATTCCGGGTTTGTCCCATCCATAAATTCAGAATCATCACTGTAGGCCATCAGCTCCACCAGATGCCCTCCGGCGGATTCGCCCCAGGCCGCCATCCGCTTTGGATCGATCTGATACTCTGACGCATGGGCTCTGAGAAACCGAACCGCCGCCTTGCAGTCCTCGATCTGCGCCGGAAAGGGAGATTCCTGACACAGCCGGTAATCAATGCTGGCCGTCACATACCCCCGCTTTGCCAGATCCGCCAGCTCACGGGAGGGAAGATATTTCCGGTTCAGGTTTTCATCCGACCAGCCGCCCCCGTGAACCCAAATCACAGCAGGGTACGCCTCATCTCTACCCTTGGGGCACACAATATCCATCCTGCAGGCCCCATCCTTCCAGGTCTTAAATACGATTCCCTCAAAAAAATCCAGACCTTCCTTCTCATAATCAATCCTGGGCGGTGTCACCACCTTCGCCACCGGAATCTCCTCTAAATTCATTCCAAAACCTCCATCGCCTATCTTCTATAACAGCCCCTCTGTCTCACTTCCCTGAATATAATACTCCTCACTCTCCGCCTGATCCTCAAACTGCCGCGCCCAGCTCTCCGCCTTCATCTGAATCTCCGCCGCAAGATTGAAGAGCTCTTCCTGGGTCATTTCCAGAAGCATCCTGACCTGTTCCGGGGCTTGAATTCCGCCTGAGACGGAGGAAAAAGTGATGGTGCCGTTGATTCCCAACTGCTCTGTCCCGGAGGACAGGGCAAGACGGTCGATGGTCCAGGTAAAGCATTTGCCCTTCTCCACCCCGGTAAAGGTGCTGTCCAGCACAAAGCTCACTGTCTCTTCCTCATCCTCAACCGTCAGATCCACATCGAAATCTCCGGTGACCGCATCGTATCCGCAATGGAAGAAATCGCTGTCAAAGACCACCTGGCCCAACTCCTCCAACCGAATGCTCACAGTGGTATCAAAGGAGGTCTCCTCTGTCTCGGTTTCCATGCTCAGCAGCATTCCCACCTGCTCTGTCCCGGTGCCGTCAGTCCCCCTCATGGTCAGATCAAAGCCAGCCTGGGGCTTGGCGGGGTCCCGGTATACAAAATCAAAATCCAGGGTGACATCCTGATCCGGGTCATAGGCCGCCTCTGTCTCGTCCGCCGTAATGTCGGTTCCGGTATCCTCCTCCGGTTCAAGATCAGACACTGCCGCGGAGGCCTGATTTCCATCCACACGCAGCGTAAACCGAAGCTTCGACACCAACCCCTCCTCCACATAATAAAAGATCGCCAGCTCATCCTCCAGCACCAGCTCCGCCAGATTCAGGCTTTCCTCCACGGTATCCTCCATCTCCCAGATATCACTCATGGAAAATATCCCTGTCTTCCTCATCATGGAATAATATTCATTCATAATATCCCGGTAAACCCGGATGATCTCCCTCGTCTCACAGGTCGCCTTATAAATCTGCCAGTCCTCCGTCTCCTGCTTTTCCACCGAAAGACCCTCCGCCAGCCTTTCCGTCCCCTCTTCCACAGCCTGCTTCCACTCTCCTGTCAGATCGTAGGAATTCACCACAGCCTCCATGTCCGGGAAAAAGTCCAGGTCCAGATCCGGCATCCCCTCCGGGTATTCTCCCAGTATCTGTTCCAGCCCCGATCCGGTATACTGCTCCAGCAAGCTGCCGGAGCCGATAGCGAGAGCCCCCTCAAAAAACTGAGGAAGCAGGAAAGCCAGCCGCTCCTGATCTCCATAGAGAGAAAATTCCAGCACAGCGTCCCCATTCAAATACGTGCCCGCCTCAAACAGCCACTTGCGAAGCTTCGGATCCACCTGGGTGAGAAAGCTTACGCTGCCTCCTTCTATCTCCTCCGGAATCTCCAGTATCCTGGCCATCCCCTCCGTCAATCCAAACTCGGCCTTCAGATTAAGTCCCCGCCGCTTCACCGCCTTAAAAAGCTCGTCAAAGCCAATGGTCTCCTCCAGCAATCCCTCTCCTGCCAGCTCCTCCTGCCTTTTCAGAATCTCCTCCAGCTCTTCCCGGGCCCCCCTCGGGTCTTCCCGCAGGGCTCCTGCCAGCGCCTCATTTTGCTCCTCCTGAGCCGCCGCAAGGGCGCCGCTCTGCCCCGCCAGGACTGCCGCTATCAAAAATCCCACCGCTTTTCTCCAATACTTTTTCATACTCCACCTCCGCTGCCGTATCCTTAAATTTTAGAAACAGTTATTATTTAGTTTACCACGTATCCTCCCCCCAAACAACCTTCTTTTCTTTTGACATATCCATCAAACAGTTGTAGAATGATACTTATTCACAATCGGAGGTTTTTCACAAATGAAAAGAAAGGCATTTCTGGCGGCTCTGCCCCATACGCTGCCTATCTGCGTGGGATTTCTGTTTCTGGGCATGTCCTATGGATTTTTGATGCGCAGCAAGGGCTTTTCCTTCGTTTATCCCATGCTCATGAGTCTCTTCATCTTCGCGGGCTCCATGGAATTTGTCACCGTAAATCTGCTTTTGTCGGCCTTTCAGCCCTTCTACGCCTTTTTCCTCGCACTGATGGTAAACGCGCGGCATCTGTTTTACGGTATTTCCATGCTGGAAAAATACAAAAACATGGGATGGAAAAAATTTTATCTGATCTACGGCATGTGCGACGAATCCTTCTCCGTCAACTGTGCGGTGACGCCTCCCCCCGACGTGGACCGGGGCTGGTTTATGTTTTTCGTCACTTTGCTGAATCAGGCCTATTGGGTCACCGGCGCCACCCTGGGCGCGCTGCTGGGCTATGTCATTCATTTTGACACCACCGGGATCGAGTTTGTCATGACGGCCCTCTTCACGGTAATGTTTATCAACCAGTGGCAGGAGACGAAGGACCACCGCTCTGCCCTGACCGGCCTTCTCTGTTCCCTGGTGTGCCTGCTGCTGTTCGGCAGTGACAGCTTCCTCCTCCCGGCCATGGCACTGATCATCCTCTGCTTTCTTGCGGACAAGAAACGAACAGATGCCAAACGAAAAAAAGAAGACACCGTAAAATAAACACAGAAAGGATCTCCGCCTATGACACTGACTCAGAGCATCATCACCATTCTCGCCGTGGTACTGGGTACCATGGTGACCCGTTTTCTTCCCTTTCTGATTTTTCCCGAGGGAAAGACACCCCCGCCCTTCATCACCTACCTGGGCACCGTGCTGCCCTACGCGGTCATCGGACTGCTGGTGATCTACTGCCTGAAGGACGCCTTCACTCCGGGCCGCTGGGCCATCCCGGAGCTGATCTCCATTGCCTTTATTACCCTGCTTCACAGCTGGAAAAAGAACACCCTGCTGAGCATCGGCGCCGGGACCGTGCTTTATATGGTTCTGGTCCAGACGGTATTTCGCTGACCCCACCGGAGAAAGGAGCTTCTCACATGAAAAAACAACCGAAAAAAAGGAACAAAGAAACCTTTGCGAAAAGCCTGAAAAAAAATCTGATCATCGGGATCCCGGCCCTCTTTTTTGCCGGACTCTCTCTGGCTCTTCTCTTCTATATCTTTTACACCATGCATACGCTGGATCATATGACCCTCAACAAAGACACCAGCCTGGTAGTTGAGGACGGAGACACCATCAATATCGACTATGTCGGGACCATAGACGGGGAGGAATTCACCGGCAACAGCACCGGCGGAAAAGGCGAGCAGGCCCTCATCGGCTCCGGCAGCTATATTGATGATTTTGAGGATCAGCTCATCGGCCACCATGTGGGGGAAACCGTGGATGTGACGGTCACCTTCCCGGAGGACTACCCCGACGACACCATGCGGAACAAGGAAGCCGTCTTCGTCACCGTCATCAACGGTATTTATCAGTAAAAACAGCACAAAAGAGCGGCGCAAATGTGCCCGGATCCAGATCCGACCGCCATTTCGCGCCACTCTTTTTTCTCATTTAACGCTTGTCACTCTCCTTTGGCCACTCTGCTGATCATCAAAGCACACTCCGGAATCCCTACGGCGGAGCTGTCAACCATCAGCTGATATCCTTTTTTGTCGTCCCAGCGCATACAGGTGTTGGCATTATAAAAATTGGAACGGCGGCGGTCAAAGCGCTTCAGAACATTTTCCACATTTTCTTTCGGCACCCCGTACTGCTCTATAGCCCGCTTCCGGCGGTAATCCCGGTCAGCATGGACAAAGACCCTCAGCACATCCTTCCTCTCCCTCAGGATCCACCCGGCACAGCGGCCCACGATGACGCAGGGACCCCGGAGAGCCATTTCCTGGATCACCTGCTCCTCCGTCAGATACAGCATCCCCTCCTCCGTCAGGCCGTCCCTCTCTCCCATCGCCACTCTGGTGGCCATTCCCAGGGAATAGAGGAAGCTGTTGGAGGTGGTTTCCTCCAGATGGACGAGACGCTCCGGAATCGTGTTCATTTTCTTTGCGGCCCGCTCCAGCACCTCCTGCCCATAGCAAGGAATATCCAAAAGCCTTGCCGTCCTCTCTCCGATCTCACTTCCTCCTGACGCGTACTCCCGCTCAATCGTTATAATACGATATCTCATTTTATCCTCTCTCCTTTCTTTTCCGGTCCCCCGGTTTTACTCCTCCTCCACTTCTCATTCGCATTCCGCTTCGCTCCATGCTCATGAACGCACGCCGCTTCGCGGTTGTCCCCCATGCCTCCGGCCTGGGGGACGCAGCCGTCTACGCCGACTGCTCCGTGCGTTCAAACTGGCTGTTGTACAGCCCCGCATAGAATCCGCCCTTGGCCATCAGCTCCTCGTGGTTCCCCTGCTCAATAATATCACCATCCTTCATCACCAGGATCAAATCCGCGTCCCGGATCGTGGACAGACGGTGGGCAATGACAAAGCTGGTCCGTCCTTCCATCAGACGATCCATGGCCTTCTGAATCCTGGTCTCTGTTCTGGTATCCACGGAGGAGGTGGCCTCATCCAGAATCAGAATCTTATTGTCCGCCAGAATCGCCCTGGCGATGGTCAGAAGCTGCTTCTGCCCCTGGGAGATATTGCTGGTCTCCTCATTGAGCACCATCTGATAGCCTCCCGGCTGCTGCATAATAAACTTGTGAACGTGGGCCGCCTTGGCTGCCGCGATTACCTCCTCATCCGTGGCATCCAGCCGCCCATACCGGATATTCTCCATGATAGTGCCGGAAAACAGCCAGGTATACTGGAGCACCATGCCAAACATCTCCCGCAGCCTGCCCCGGTCAAACTCCCTCACATCATGCCCATCCACCAGAATCCTTCCTCCATTTACATCATAGAACCGCATCAAAAGCTTTACCATGGTGGTTTTTCCCGCCCCCGTCGGGCCCACGATGGCCACCTTCTGTCCATCCTGAATATCCGCGGAAAAGTCATGGATAATCACCTGCTCCGGATTGTAGCCAAACCGCACATGATCGAACCGCACGCTTCCGTTCAGACCGGAAATATCCACCGGGTGCTCTGATTTCTGATCCTCCTCCTTCTCCTCCAGAAACTCAAATACCCGCTCAGCCGCCGCCGCGGAGGACTGAAGCAGATTCGTCACCTGGGCAATCTGCTGGATCGGCTGAGTGAAATTGCGGATATACTGGAAGAAGGACTGGATCTCTCCCACCTCAATCGCGTTTTTGATCACCAGAAAGCCTCCCAGAATCGCTACCATCACATAACCCAGATTTCCGATAAACTGCATAATGGGCATCATGATACCGGAGAAAAACTGCGACTTCCACGCGGAGTGATAAAGCTGCTGGTTGATCTTCTCAAATTCCTCCACCACATCCGCTTCCTTGTTGAAAACCCGGACCACATTGTGGCCGCCGTAAATCTCCTCGATCTGTCCGTTCACCTCTCCCAGATATTTCTGCTGTCCCTGGAAAAATTTCTGAGAATGCTTCATCACCAGGCCGATGATCCCCATGGAAAAGGGCAAAATCACCAGCGCCGCCAGCGTCATCCATCCGTTGATGCTGATCATCATCACCAGCACGCCCACCAGCGTGGTGGTGGAGGTAATGAGCTGAGTCAGACTTTGATTCAGGCCGCTTTGCAGCGTATCCACATCATTGGTCACCCGGGACAGGATTTCTCCTGTGGTTCTGCTCTCAAAATAGCTGAGAGGCAGCCGGTTGATCTTCTTCGAGATATCCTTTCTCAGGCTGTAGGTCATATCATTGGAAATCCCCGTCATGATAAAGCCCTGAATAAAGGAGAAAACAGCGCTGCACACATACAGCCCCAGCACCCAGAGCAAAATCTCCGTGATCCTTCCAAAATCAATGGCGCCGGTGCCGCCGATTTTCGCCACCAGTCCGTTAAACAGCTCCGTGGTGGCCTTACCCAAAATCTTGGGCCCCACAATATTGAACACCGTGCCCGCCACGGCAAACACAAACATAATCACAAACCGAAATTTATATTTTCCCATATAGCGGAAGATTTTCATCATGCTGCCCCGGAAATCCTTCGCCTTTTCCCCCGGGACTCCGCCGCCCATGGGGCCTCTGTGCCTTGTTTTCCTTTCACTCATCCTGCCAACTCCTCCTCTGACAACTGGGACATGGCAATCTGCCGGTAAACCTCACAGCTCTCCAGGAGCTCCCTGTGGGTTCCCTTTCCGGCCACCCTGCCCTCATCCAGCACAATAATCTGATCGGCGTGAAGAATCGTACTGATCCGCTGGGCCACAATCAGCGTGGTGGTCTCCCGGGTGGCCTCCTTCAAGGCCCGCCTAAGCGCCACGTCCGTCTTGTAATCCAGCGCCGAAAAGCTATCATCAAAAATCAGAATCTCCGGCCGCTTCGCGATGGCCCTGGCGATGGAGAGCCGCTGCTTCTGTCCTCCCGACACATTGGTACCGCCCTGGGCGATGGGAGAACCGTACTGCTCATCCTTGGCCTCAATAAAATCCGCCGCCTGAGCAATGGCCGCCGCCTGCCTTACCTCCTCCTGGGAGGCCTCCATCCGGCCATACCGGATATTAGAGTCAATGGTGCCGGAAAACAGCACGCTCTTCTGAGGCACATAGCCCAGCCTCCCGCACAGATCCTCCTTCGTCATCTCCCTCACATCCACGCCGTCCACCCGGACCGCTCCGTCCGTCACATCATAAAACCGGGGAATCAGATTTACCAGTGTGCTCTTTCCGCTGCCCGTACTTCCGATAAAGGCCACCGTCTGGCCCTTTTCCGCCCGGAAGGAAACATCCTCCAGCACTTTCTCATCCGCATCCGGATAGGAGAAGGACACGTGATCAAACTCCACCACTCCCTTCTGGGAGGGATCCGCCGTCTTTGGCTCCTTAGGATTGCGGATCCTGGTCTCGGTGGACAGTACCTCATAAATACGTTTTGCGGCCACATTGGCCCTGGGGATAATGATGGACATCACGGCAATCATCAAAAAGGACATGATGATCTGCATGGAATACTGGATAAAGGCCATCAGATCTCCCACCTGCATGGAGCCTCCGTCAATGGCATAGGCTCCCTTGTAGACAATCAGCACCGACACCCCATTCATAATCACCATCATGACAGGCATCATAAAAGTCATACAGCGATTCACAAACAGATTTGTCCTGGTCAGATCCCGGTTGGCCGCCTCAAACCGCTCCTCCTCGTGGGCCTCCGCACTGAAGGCCCGGCTCACCATAATCCCGGTAAGCTGCTCCCGGGTCACCAGATTCAGCCGGTCAATCAAGGTCTGCAGCTTCATAAACCGGGGCATTGCCACCTTAAACAGCACACCGATCACCGCCATAATCAGAATCACGGCCAGAGCAATAATCCAGGTCATGGACGAGTCCGTCTCCATCACCTTCAAAATGCCCCCCAGCCCCAGAATCGGCGAATACAAAACAAGCCGAAAGCCCATGGCCAAAAGCATCTGAACCTGCTGAATATCATTGGTGCTCCTGGTGATCAGAGAGGCAGTGGAAAACCTCCCGAACTCCTCGCTGCCAAAGCCAATCACCTTCCGGTACACATCATTTCTCAGATCATGGGCCACCTTGGCCGCCATTCGTGAGGAGAGAAAGGTCACTGTCACCGTGGCCGCCATGGCCAACAGCGCGATTAGCAGCATCCTTCCCCCTACCCTCATCAGATACCGGATCTGCATCCCATCCAGATCCACTCCCATGGCCTCATACTCCTGCCGCACAAAGAGAATGGCGGACTGCTCACTCATCATCTCCGGCAAATCAGCCGTCCGCTCCCCCATCGCGCTCAAAATCTGATCTCGCATAACCTCCGGGAGACTCTTGACAGCGTCCAGAATGGAGGTATCCTCCCCCAGATTCATCTGCTGCCGCATGGCTCTCGTCTCCTCACTGTCCTGATTCAGAGCCACCATCAGCATCTCCACAGGAGCCAGCGCCGCCTCCAGATTTTCTCTCTCCTCGTCAGTCATTTCATTCAGAGAACAGACTCCATCCTCCTGCGTATAGCTCCCCTCCAAAAGCGCCTTTCCCTCCTCATCCAGGAAAAGCTTCATGTCCTCCATCGTCTCGGCCCGCATTTTCTCCGGGACTCCATCCTCGATTCCATTTTGCTGGATTCCCTCATTTACAATCTTTGAAGTATAATCCGGCAACGCCAAATCACAGAAAGCCTGTACAAACAGCAGCACCACGATAGCCGCCACCAGGCCGATGGAGCTTTTTAAATACTTTGCCAGTTTTACCATAACCTGCCTCCATTCCTCTCTCTGTCAGGAAAATCCTTCCTCCAATCCTGCGGCCTGCTTCAGATTTTCCATCATCCGCAAAAAATAACCCCGAAGCCGCTCCAGCTCCTCATCCGAAAATCCTCCTATCAGCAGCGCCTCGCTTTCCTGACAGATTTCTATCATCTGATCCACAATCTCCCTCCCCTGTGCCGTGAGAAAAATGCGGCTCTTTCTCTGATCCAGCCAATCGGATTCCCGCCGGACCAGCCCCGCCTTCTCCAGCCGCTGCACCGTCACCGTGATGGTGGGAGGCTTCACGCGAATCCGCTCCGCCAGCTCCCTCTGAGTGATCCCTTCGCCCCTGCTCAGAACCTTCAGCACAGGAAGCTGTCCGGGATGAACCCCCAGCTTCGCAAACTTTTTATACCCCATCACCGTGTACTGGTGCATCAGCTGGATAAACAATACATCAATCCCATTTCTTCCATCATCCATTGAATATTCCATCTCCCCACCTCTCCTTCTGATTCCCCCCAACCCACACAGCGGAACCCATTTTTTTCATTTAGCTAGCTAATTATATTCTAGACATTTTCACAAAAAAGGCAACTATATTTTGTGCAATTTATATTTTTTTAATCTTTTCTTCTCCTGGCCTTGGAACAACAAAATTTTGTGTGCTTGACAAACCCGCTAAAAACCTGTATAGTTGGAATATCCGTGCAGCCGGGGAGATAGCGGTGCCCTGTACTCGCAATCCGCTACAGCGGGGGTGATGCTGAACCGAGGGCGTACTGCTGTGGGGCTGCCTTTGATAAGTGATGTTGACATCTGGGTCTTGCGCAACAGGAACCTGTGAACCGTGTCAGGTCGGGAACGGAGCAGCACTAAGCAGGGCCACCTGTGTGCCGTGAGGGTGCCTGGGTCGAGTTAACTGTCAGAGTAACGCCTGTGGCATGCGTTCGAAGGGAAGCGCACGGATAAAAAGAAAACACCGGGACGAAGCAGATCTGCCGCGTCCCGATATTTATATGCAGACGGCAAGCCATTTGGCTCAAAGCCCCTTTCGGATCGCCTTCTGAAAAATATTCCTTCCCGCAAGAAAGGCTTTTCCATGACTTCTGATGAAAAATACATGAAAGAAGCTCTTCGCCAGGCAAAAAAGGCCTACGCCCTGATGGAGGTCCCCATCGGCTGCGTCATCGTCTATGAGGACAAAATCATCGCCCGGGGCTACAACCGCCGCAACACCGACAAAAACACCACCTCCCATGCCGAGATCAACGCCATCAAAAAGGCCAGCAGGCGGCTGGGAGACTGGAGGCTGGAGGGCTGCACCATCTACATCACCCTGGAACCCTGCCAGATGTGTGCCGGAGCCATTGTCCAGTCC
>CAZGRM010000003.1:0-52364 GCA_964528295.1 uncultured Lachnospiraceae bacterium | reverse complement strand
TGGGGATAGGTCATGGACAGCCGCTGGGCCAGTCCCACCGTATCCATAATCTGGCTGACCTTTTCCTCCACCTCCTGCTTCCCCCGGCATACCTTATTCACGATCAGCGGCTCCGCGATGAGCTGCCGCACCGTCATCCGCCCGTTGAGGCTGGCGTAGGGATCCTGAAAAATCATCTGCATCTTCGGCCGGATCTTTTTCAGCGCCTTCTTATCCAGCCCTGTGATATCCGTCCCCTGAAACAAAATTTCCCCCGCCGTGGGCTCATTGAGGCGCAAAAGCGTTCTCCCCAGGGTGGACTTGCCGCAGCCCGACTCTCCCACCACCCCCAGGGTCCTTCCTTTGGGAATGGAAAAGCTTACGTCATCCACCGCATGGAGCATTCCAGCGGGCGTCTTGAAATACTTTTTCAGATTTTTTACTTCCAGAAGCGTCTCACTCACGACAGCACCTCCTTCTTCTCGGCCGCATACAGGTGGCATCTGACCTGGTGCCCTTCCCACTCCCAAGTGCCCGGCTTCTTCTTTTTGCAGATCTCCATGCAGTGCTTGCATCTGGGGGAGAAGTGACAGCCCTCCGGCAGATGGGAGGGATCCGGCATCAATCCCTCGATGGGCTGGAGCCGCCTGGCGTTCTCCGTCAGATTGGGGATGGAGCCAAACAGTCCCACCGTATAGGGATGATGGATCTCCCCGGTAAAAATCTGCTCCAGGGTGCCGTACTCCACCAGCTCTCCCGCATACATGATCCCCACCTTGTCGCAGGTCTCCGCCACCACGCCCAGGTCATGGGTGATCATGATTACCGAGGTGCCGTATCTTCTTTGCAGGTTGCAGATCATGGAGAGAATCTGGGCCTGAATCGTCACGTCCAAAGCCGTGGTGGGCTCATCCGCGATCAGCAGCTTCGGATTGCACACCAAAGCGATGGCGATCACCACCCGCTGCCGCATCCCGCCGGAAAACTGGTAGGGATACTCATTTTTCCGCTCCCTGGGGATCCCCACCAGCTCCAGAGTCTCCTCCACCTTCCGATCGATCTCCTTCTGGGAAAGCCCCTCCGCATTGTGAAGGTAGAGGGCCTCTCCGATCTGGCTGCCCACGGTGAGCACCGGGTTCAGCGCCGTCATGGGGTCCTGGAAAATCATGGAAATCTTCTGTCCCCTCACCCGCTCCAGCTCATGCTCCTTCAGCTCACAGATATTTTCCCCGTCAAAAAGGATCCGTCCCGAGGTGACCCGGGCCGTCCGTTCCGGCAGCAGCCCCAAAATCCCCATGGCCGTGGTGGTCTTGCCCGCTCCCGTCTCTCCCACCAGCCCCATGGTCTCCCCCTGCTTCAGGGAAAAGCTGATGCCGTTCACCGCATAGACCGTCTCCAGGTCCGTCTTATAAATAATGGATAAGTCTTCTATTTTTAAAATGTCTTCCATAGCGGTTCCTCCTCCCCATCAGTCCTTCAGCTTGGGATCCAGGGCGTCCGTCAGCCCGTCGCCCACCAGATTGAAGGCCAGGGACGAGGCCAGGATAAACATACCCGGAAACAGCAGCATGTAGGGTGCGGAAAACAGATACGTCTGGGCGTTGGACAGCAGCGCGCCCCACTCCGGGGAGGGCGGCTGGATCCCCATACCGATAAAGCTCAGCCCCGCGGCAGACAGCATCATGTCGGAAATACTCATGGTGGTATTTACGATGATGGGCCCCATGGCGTTGGGCAGTACATAGCGGAAAATAATCCGGGCATTGGAGCTGCCGTAGGACTTGGCCGCCTCCACGTAATCCTGCTCCGCCGTGGTCAGCACCACAGACCGGATCAGCCGGACGTTGCCCGGGACACAGGATACGGTGATGGCGATGATCAGGTTTCTCAGGTTGGTGCCAAGGGCCGCCACCACCGCCAGGGACAAAAGGATGGGCGGCACGCACATAAACACATCCATGATACGGCTGATCACATTATCCACCACTCCCCCGAAATATCCGGCGCTGGCGCCCAGCACGGCGCCGATGGCCAGAGCCATCAGGCTGGTGGCCAGACCGATCAGCAGAGAATACCGGGATCCGTGGACGATCCGGGCAAACAAATCTCTCCCGTACTCATCCGTCCCGAAAAAATGGGCCAGGCTGGGACCCTGAAGCCGGTCCGCTCCCACCTGCTCGATACATTTCTCATAGGGAATAATCAGATCCGCGAACAGAGCCATCCCCACGATCAGTACCAGCAGCACCAGCCCCACCACCGCCGTCTTATTCTTCCGGTAGCGGCGCCAGAACTCAGAAAGCTGGGCGTGTTTTCTGTTTCTATTCACGATTCTTCCCTCCATTCTGGTATTTCGCCTTAATTCTCGGATCAATAAACGCATACAGAATATCCACAATCAAAATGATAAAGCTGAACAGCACCGCCAGAAACAAAGTGGCTCCCATCACCGTGGGCACATCCTTCTGACGGATGGCCGTGGTCATCAGCGTCCCCATCCCGGGCATGGCAAACACCGTCTCAGCGATGATGGCGCCGCCCAGGGACGCGCCGAAGCCCCCGCCCAGGGTGGTGACCACCGGCAGCAGAGCGTTGCGCAGGGCGTGCTTCCAGATCACTCTCTTGTTGGAGGCCCCCTTGGCCTTCGCGGTGCGGATATACTCCTGGCGGACCGTCTCCAGCATGGAGGCCCTGGTCAGCCGCAGCAGCCCCGCCGCGGAGGTCAGAGAGATGGTGAGGGTGGGCAGAATAAAATGCCGCAGAGAGGTGGCGCCGAAGGAGGGCAGCCAGCCCAGCTTCAGGGAAAACAGAATCAGCAGCATAAGCCCCAGCCAGAAGCTTGGCATGGAGGCGAACACCAGCGCCACCACCACACAGACATGATCCATCACCGAGTACTGCCGCACCGCCGACAGAATTCCCAGGGAGATGCCGATGATGGAGGACACGCACATGGACAGCAGGGCCAGGACAAAGGTATTCGGGAACCGGGCCAGAATGTCGTTGATCACCGGCTGGCGGGTGGCATAGGAGGTTCCCAGATCGAAATGAAAAATGATTCCACCTATGTAGTTAAAAAAGCGAACGAAAAACGGCTGGTCATAGCCGAATTCCGCGTTCAGCGCCGCGATATCCTCCTGCTTTGCCGTGATTCCAAGGATGATGGAGCCGGGATCCCCCGGTGTCAGAGAAAGGATCGTAAACACCAGAAAGGCCACTCCCAGCAGCACCGGAATCATATACAAAATTCTTTTTATCACATATTTTGTCATTTGAGCCGTTACCCCTTTCTGAAAAAAGGCGGAGGTTTTCCCCCGCCTTTTCTAGAACGCGCTTAAAAATCCATTACCACGCAAAATCATACACATAGTAATTTCCCTCGAAGGGGAATTCCGGACACTGCAGATCGCTGCTGTAAGCGTACAGGGTCAGCGGATTGCAGAGCACCGCATAGATGGCCTCGTCCTGGGCCTTGCACAGAATCTGGTTGAAGAGCTCCAGTCTCTTCGCCTCATCCGTCTCGGTCCTGGTCTGGTTGAACAGCTCATCCATCTCGGCGTCGGAATATCTGGCGTTGTTGGCTGTTCCGATGTAGTCGGTGGTGAAGGCCATCTCCAGGGACTGGGTATCTCCCTCCAGCGTCATGTTCAGTGCGGTAATCATATAATTTCCGCTGGTCAGGTCTCCGATGTAGGAGTTGAACTCCTTCACGGCGATGGTTACCTCCAGGCCCACGGCCTTCAGATCGTTCTGAATAACGGTGGCCAGGTTGGAGTATTTCTCCGCCACCAGGATTTCACCCAGGTCATAGGGAGTGGTGATGCCGGCCTCCTCCAGCAGCTCCTTGGCCTTCTCCGGGTCGTAGGTGTACTGGAACTGGTCCTCGGAATAGCCGTTGCGGTCCTTGGCGCAGATATTGGAGTTTACCTCCGCCTCGCCGTCGTAGCACACGGCCACCAGATTGTCCCGGTCAATGGCGTAGTTCACCGCCTGGCGCACCAGCACGTTGTCGAAGGGCTCCTTTTCCAGGTTCATGGATACGTAGCAGAAGCTGGAGGTGGGCACCTCGCTGATGGTGATCGCGGAATTGGCCTGGAGCTGAGTCAGCACGGAGGAATCGATCTCCGCGAAGCTCACCTCTCCGGTCTGGAGGGCGATGGCCTTCGTTGCCGCGTCCGGAATCACTTCAAAGCTAAGATTTTTGATAGAGGGCGCTCCCCTGTAGTAATCCTCATTGGCCTCCAGAACGATATTGCTTCCGGTGGTCCGGCTCACAAATTTGTAGGGGCCGCAGCCGATGGGATTCGTCACAAAGCTGTCCGGGTCTGACTCATAGTAGGACTTGGAGCAGATATTCGGGGACAGGATGCCTTCCAGGAAGGGAGCGTAGGGAGAATCCAGGTGACACACCACCGTGTGATCGTCCGTGGCCTCCACGCTGGAGAGCATGGAAATCTGGGAGCCCTGGTACTCGGAATCCTTGTAGAGCTCGATGGAAAATACCACATCATCCACGGTGACGGGGGTACCGTCGTGGAAGGTGATGTCATCCCGGATGTGGAAGGTGTAGTCCAGACCGTCCTCGCTGATCTCATAGCTCTCAGCCACTCTCGGCTCAGGATCGTGGGTGCCGTCCGGATTCATGTACATCAAGGTGTCATAAATCTGATTCAGGATGTTCAGCTCCACCGTGGTGGAGAAGTCGGTGGGATGCAGCGTATCCACGTCCGCATCGACAGCGATCACCAGGTCTGTCTTCTCGGCAGCGGCCGCGCCGAAGGAAAGTGACATGGTGAGGGTGCAGGCCGCAGCCAGCAGGGCAAGTGCTTTTCTCATAGTTTTTTCCTCTCTTTCTCCGGCTTTTTGCCGGAAGTTTTTTATTTTGTAACGGCTCAAAATCTGTCTTTGAAGGATTCAAAGAGCTTTTATTCCGTTATTTTTTAAATAGTCCGAAGTATCCCGGTCAGCTCAGAGGCCGTCCGTCCGCTCCCGTCAGTACCTCGATTTCCTCTTTTTTCAGCCTCCCGGCGGCGGCAAGGAGCCGCTCCAGGTCCTCTCTCGTCCAGGATCTCTCTCCCTGAAATACCTGGCGGATCCTCCTGATATTTCCCAGCTCCTCCAGGGGATTTCCATCCAGAAGCACCAGGTCGGAGTCCATGCCGGGCAGGAGCCGTCCCTTCTGATTTTCAATGCCCATATGCTCCGCCGGATAGCAGGTGGCGGCGCAGAGGGCCTCGTATCTCGTCAATCCGTATACCTGCTCCAGCTTCTCCAGCTCGTCGGCCAGGGCAAAGCCGGGCACCACGCCGGGGTAGGGGCAGTCCGTCCCCGCCATCACCCTCCGGGAATATTTTAAAAAGCAGGTTCCCCGGTCAATGATAGTCTGAAAATCGGGACGCACATTCAATTCCCGGTAGTTGGCGATGATCACCTTGTTCTGCTCCTCCCAGAGCCCGCGGATACACTCCGGCAGGTCCGTATAGTGGGGAAGCTCCCCAAGCCGCTTCCCGTTCCAGACGTAGTCGGGAAGGGTCTCGCAGACCACGTGGGTGGGGCAGAACCACATGCCCTTCTCGGCCAGGTACCGGATGGTTTCCGGGTCGGCGGGCAGGGAGCTGGTGTGCTCGCAGCAGACGTAGCCCAGATCCGCCAAAATCCTGTGATCCATCCGCTTCGTCATATGGCCGCACACCGGAAGTCCTTCCTCCGCGCAGCGCCTCAGCAGGTACCGGTAGAGCTCAGGATCGATGGAGGGGTAGGTCTTCATCCACAGAAAGCCGTTGGCCTTTGTATACCGGATGGCCTCCTCCGCGTCCTCCTCTGTCCGAATGATCACATTGTCATTGTCCGGGATGGTGGGGTCCTCCCCGTCGTACACCGGACCGCTGGAATAGAGGTAGGGTCCCCGGCGCTTCCCCGAGAGAATTTCGTTCCTCCATCTGGCGTGTCCCTCAAAGCCCCGCATATTCCGCACTGAGGTGATTCCCGACGCCAGGAAGAAATCCCCCATATAGCTCTCGTCGTAGTGGACATGGGAATCGATCAGCCCCGGAATCACGGTGCGGCCGGTACAGTCGATCACTTCGGCAAAGGCTGCCTCCGCCGCGGCTTCGCCCGCCTCCTTTTCATCGGTTACAATTTTCTGTATTTTTCCCTCCCCGATCCACAAATCTCCGTGTCCCGTCACCGGGCCGTCCTTCATGGTCAGGAAGTCCGCGTTTTTCAAAATCGTTACTTTCATGTATTTCTCCCGCATACCGCCGAAGCTTTCCTATCAGAAGCGAAATACGCTCCTGGAAAAGGCTGTGATCAGATCCACCCCCGCCTCGATGTCCTTCTTGGACGCCACCGCACTCTGGGAATGGGGATAGCGGGTCACCACCACGCCTCCGGCCCGCACTCCGGTGCCGGAAAGGTTCATGCTGGAGGCATCGGTGCCTCCCTTGTCAATAACCTCCCGCTGGTACTTGATGCCATCCCGCTCACAGCAGTCCACCATGACCGCCACCACATCCTCGTCGCAGACCACGGAAGGGTCGCAGATCTTGATGCCGATGCCGCCGTCCACCGCGTTGCTGCCCTCCAGGTCACAGGGATAATCGTGGGCCGGGGTGATATCCACCGCAATCCCGATATCCGGCCGGATCCGCTCCGCCGCCACCTTGGAGCCCCGGCAGCCCAGCTCCTCCTGGACACAGAACACATAGTAAATATCGTTGGGGCAGGTGCCATCGTTTTCCTTCAGCGCCTCTAAAAGCTGGTAGCAGCCGATCCGGTTGTCCAGGGTCTTCGCGCAGACCCGGTCATTGGCCAGCTCCAGATACTCGCCGTAATATCCGCAGGCATCCCCCAGCTTCACGTACTTCTCCGCATCCTCCCTGGAGGTGGCCCCGATATCGACGTACAGCTTTCCCACCTGGTTGCCCGCCTCCTCGATGGCGCCCATGCAGCCCACCACGCCGCTTACGCCGTTGCGGAACCGCACCCGGCTGTTGTAGGCGGAGCCGGTCCAGTTCCAGCCCATATTGCAGACCCGGAGCCTCCCGTCCGCCTCGATGGTCTTCACCATGAAGCCGATCTCATCCATATGGGCGGCAAACATGATCTTCTTCCCGCCCTCTTTTCCTTTTTTCAGCACGATCAAATTTCCCACCGCGTCTGTCATCATCTCATCCGCATAGGGTGCGGCCTCCTTCTCTATGTAGGCCCGGACCTCCTTCTCATATCCGGCCACTCCCCAGAGCTGGGTCAGCTCCCTCAGCAGCTTCTCGTCTCTCATTTCGCTTCCCTCTCTCTTTTCTTTCATCTCCCGGTCTTTCCGCGGCCAACCGGCACATCCCGCCAGCCTCTCTGACACTCCGATCCCGCATATCGCGTCAGTCCTTCTGACACTTTGATCCGGTGTGCCGCGCCGGCCCCCTGGGCCGCCGCCGTCACTTTTTCACGCCAAAGCTTTAAACCACTGATTCATCGGAATTCATTTTAACATCCCTCTCTCAATATTGCAATAAATATTTTGCAAAATGCAAAATAGGCCGGGCGCCTTATCTGATCAATTTTTTTTCCAATCCGTCTCCTTTTTTCCTCTTTTTTTCGTTATATATATTAGAGCGTGTTTGAAAATTGCTTGTGCCTGGATGGCTGATCCAATTTGTGGGATATCCGAGTCCGATTGAGGAGGCGTAGTGGGGCTACGCTGACGAAATCGGGCTCGGATAGGCCGCAAAGTGGGGCTGCCAGACAGGTGCAATGAATTTTCAAACACGCTCTAGAAAGACGACACAACAGAAAAGGGGCTAAGCATGGGTTCGGATGAAGGGTTGATTCAAAGAATGAAAAGGGGCGACGATTCTGCCATCGAGGAATTTGTAAGGAGCTATTATCCCATGATACGGGCGTACTGCGGAAAAAGGCTGGCGGACCCTGGCTTGGCGGAGGACCTGACCCAGGAGACCTTTGAGCATTTTTTCCGCAATTTCTCCTCATACCGTCATCATGGAAAGGTCCTGAATTATCTGTACACGATAGCGGGAAATCTGTGCAGGGACTTTTACAAAACCGCCGGCGGAGAAATTCCCACCGGTGAGGCGGACCTAGACAGCGGCCTGTCCCCCGATCCGTTAAACGGCCTGGAGGAGCGGCTGGACCTGAAGCGGGCGGTGGACAGGCTGCCGGAAATTTACCGGCAGGCGGTGGTTCTGCACTTCTTTTGCGGTCTGAAGCAGAGGGAAATCGCGGCAATGTTAAATATCAGACCCCACGTTGTAAAGTACCGCCTCAGCAAGGGAAAAAAGCTGTTGCGTAAGCTATGGAAGGGAGGAATTTTATGACAGAACAGGAATTGAGGGAACAGCACATCCAAAGGACCATCCAGCTGTCGAAGCAGGCCTTTTACGAGGGACTGGAGGCAGAGGATCGCGGCTGGCTCCAGTTTCTCAGAGAGCAGCTGTGTTTTATCCGAAAACGCTGGTGGTTTTTTCAGCTTCTCCTTCTGGTTCTTTTGTGGCTTGCCATGTATTTTGGAGGCGGCCAGCCGGCCTTTTGGCGTCAGACCGCCGTGGCAATGCCCATGTTCGGCCTGCTGATGATCCCGGAGCTGTGGAAAAATGTTCACAATGGCTCCATGGAGGTGGAAAATTCGGCCTGCTTTACCCTGCGCCAGATCTACGCGGCGCGGCTGACCCTGTTTGCCCTTGCGGATCTGCTGCTGCTGACAGTGTTTTTCGCGGCGGCCGTCCTCACCGTTCATCTGACTCTGTTTGATATCATTACACACTTTCTCATTCCGCTAAACATAACGGCGTGCGTCTGTCTCGGCACCTTGTGCGCGGGCCGCTTCCGGTCCGAGTATGTGGCCGTGGGGTTCTGCGTCATATGGGCCGGCGTCTGGTACCGGATCGTCAGCGACGGCCGGCTTTACCTGGCGGTATCAAAGCCCCTGTGGGCCGGCCTTCTGCTCCTCACTCTTTTCGGACTGGCGCTGCTTGGGAAACAGCTTTTAAAGACGGGACAAAACCACTGGGAGGAGGGCTTATTATGGAATTGATTTTAGAAAATCTGACAAAAAAGTATAAGGATGTGACGGCTGTGGATCATTTAAGCCTCGTCATGTCCAATGGGGTCTACGGACTTCTCGGCACCAACGGGGCGGGAAAAACCACCTTGATGCGGATGATCTGCACTCTGATGGAACCGGACAGCGGCCGCATCCTCTGCAATGGGCGGGAGATCCGGCAGATGGGCAGGGCCTACCGCCGGCTTTTGGGCTATCTGCCCCAGGAGTTCGGATTTTATCCGGACTTCACCGCCGAGGAATACCTGCTGTACATCGCCTCCATCAAGGATCTGCATCCCGTCCTGGCCAGGAAGCGGACAGAGGAGCTGCTTTCCCGGGTTGGGATGGAGCGGCACCGGAAAAAGAAGATGAGGGGGCTTTCCGGCGGGATGAAACGGCGCGTCGGGATCGCCCAGGCCATGCTGAACGACCCGAAGCTTCTCATTCTGGATGAGCCCACCGCGGGTCTGGACCCCAATGAGCGTATCCGCCTCCGAAATCTTTTAAGCGAGCTGTCCCGGGACCGGCTGGTACTTCTCTCCACCCACATCGTACCGGATGTGGAATACATCGCCAACGAAATACTGCTGATGAAAAACGGCCGAATCGCAGACGCGGGCACCACCGCCGGGCTGATTGCCAGAATGCCGGAGCGGGCCTACCTGTGCCGCGTACCGGAACCTCAGGTGGGAGAGTTTCTCAAAAGGTACCGTGTGGCCAATGTGAAGACCACGGCGGAGGGGGCAGAGCTGCGGATCCTGGCGAAGCGGGCGCCCGTATCCGGCGCAAGGCCGGTACAGACCAGCCTGGAGGATGTATTTCTGTATCATTTCGGAGAGGGGGACCGGGAAAATGACGCGTTTTGAATTGAAAAAGGTATTTTCAAAGGGAAGCAGTAAAATCGCGCTGCTGCTGACGCTTGTCTTTCTCCTCTACATGATCGGCAACGCCAATTACCTTCTGTGGATCAGTGAAGACAATACGGAATTGACCGGAAAGCAGGCGGCAGAGAAGCTTCGCCAGGCGGAGCAGGAATGGTATGGCCCTCTGACGGAGGAAAAAATAGCCGCCGTCCTCACCCAGGGCTGGACCCAGGGAAACCGGGGAATCCGGATCTTACTCGCCAGGGCCTTCGGCGGCCTGGACAATACGGATTCCACGGTGGTGGACTCCCTGGGCCCGGAGGACGCGGGGTCCTTCTATGACCGCCGGATCAGCAGCCTGAAGGAATGGCTGGAGGCACAGGGAGACTGGTATACGGACGGAGAAAAGGAGTTTCTGACCGGGCAGTATGAGGCCCTGGAGACGCCCCTCGATTATGAGTACGCAAAAGGGTGGTCTCAGCTGTTTTCCGCGGCGTCCAGTGTTCAGATGTTTCTCGTGCTTGTGATCGGGTTTCTGGTGGCGGGCATCTTCTCCGAGGAGTACCGCACGGGAGCCAGCTCTATCTTTTTTTCCTCCGCCCTCGGCCGGGGAAGGGCGGTCCGGGCCAAGCTAAGGGCGGGATTTCTCCTGATCACGGCGGTGTACTGGCTGTCCTTCGCCCTGTTCTCCGCCGGAGTTCTGCTGGAGCTGGGCGCCCAGGGCTTTGACTGCGGGATCCAGATCAGCAGCCAGGGGTGGAAAAGCTTTTACAACATTACGTTTCTCCAGGAGTATCTGCTGATCGCCGGGGCAGGATACCTGGGCTGCCTGTCCGTGGACTCCCTCTCCATGCTGGTATCCGCAAGGACGAAATCCACCGTGGTGTCGGTGATCCTGCCCTTCGCGGCACTCTTTTCGCCGGCGGTGGTCCGGATCGTAAATTCTCCCCTGGCCGAAAAAATCGAGGGTCTTATGCCCTACCAGCTGACTCAGATGAATTCTGTGATCCGCGAATTTTATCTCTATCCTCTGTTTGGCAAATACGTGGGAGGAGCCTGGGTCCTGCTGATCCTGTACGCCGTCCTCTCCGGGGCTTTGCAGCCTGCGATCTACCTGATCTACAGGGGCCAGAAAGAATAAAACGGAGGCCCGTCTCCCGGGGCAAATACAAAAAACTTGACATTTATTTCCGTGCCTGTAAAATGAAAGCAGTAGAAAAATACCCCAGACTGGTGGAACAGTAACAGATAATTTACGCTCTTCTATTTTTATAGGACAGAAATGAGGCCCCTATGGATTTAAATAAAACTACCCTCTCCGGACAGATTTACGAAATTCTCCGCTCCGACATTTTGACCCAGAAAATACCTCTGGGGGAAAAGCTCACCCTGAAAACGCTGAAGGAGCGGTTCGATGTCAGCTCCACCCCCATCCGGGACGCCCTCACCCGGCTCACCGAGGACGGGCTGGTGGAGTATTATTCAAACATCGGCGTAAACGTCATCCGCCTGACGGAGCAGGACCTGCGGGAGCTGTATCAGTTCATGGGCGATCTGGACCGGCTGGCCATTCTCTACTCCGCCTCCAGCCCCGCCCGGCAGGAAATCTGCCAAAAGCTCCGGGAAATCATCGACAAAACAAAAATCATCGAGGAAAAGGACGCCCTTTCCCCCGATGACATTCCCAAATGGATCGAATACTCCGACCGCTTCCATCTGATTTTTTATGACTACTGCGGCAACGGCCGCCTGACTCTGGCGGCCGAAAAGCTTCGAAGCCAGCTCACCATTTTTTCAAACCTTTACGAGACCGAGCCCGGCCCCCAGAAGGCCATCAACCGGATGCACGCGCGCATCTGCGACGCCTACCTGGCAGGGGACTTCGCCCTGGCCGGAGATCTGATGAAGGAGCACCTGGAGGATTCCCTCCAGTATGCCCTGACAAAGCTTCCGAAATGAGACAGCTCACTCCCGGAAGATAATCTCCCCGGTCTTTTCATCCATGCTCTCCACAATGGCCAGGGACTCCAGATGGATCCCCCGGGAGCGGATCAGCTCACCGCCGATCTGGAAGCCCTTCTCGATGGCGATGCCGGCTCCCACCAGCTTCGCTCCGGACATCTCCACCAGCTCCGCCAGACCCTCCAGCGCCTTTCCGTTGGCCAGGAAATCGTCGATCAGCAGCACCTTATCCCCGGCTCCCAGAAACTCCTTCGACACAATGATATCGTACACCCGGCCGTGGGTGAAGGACTCCACCTTCGACGTGTACACATCTCCGGCAATGTTCTTCGTCTGGGTCTTCTTCGCGAACACCACCGGCACATCAAAGGACTCCGCCGCCACGCAGGCGATCCCGATCCCGGAAGCCTCGATGGTCAGAATCTTATTGATCTCCTCCCCGGCAAACCGGCGCTTAAACTCCTTCCCCATCTCCCGAAACAGTCCGATATCCATCTGGTGATTCAGAAAGCTGTCCACCTTCAGCACGTTTCCCTCTTTTACCTTTCCGTCTCTGCGGATTCTCTCCTTCAGCAGCTCCATCCTTCGTTCCCTCCGTCTTCCCTCTCGCAGTTTTTCATTCATTGTAAGCCCGGAGGCAGCTCTCGTCAATGCCCAAATATTGATTTACCACAGGAGCGTCCCGTCGGGCCGGCGCGCCAGGACCGCTTTTTCCTCTGCCGCGGACTCCTCCGTCACCCACACCTCTCCCGGTCTCAGATCAGGAATCAAAATCCGCCGTCCCTCCTTCTCCAGATAGTAGCCCTTCACGGTGTAGGAGGGCAGATCCCTTCTGCACTCCACCGCCAGCTTTTCTCCCTCCGCTCTCAACAGAATCGGAGAGTATTCTTTTCGCACCGTCCGGTAGGAGGGCTTCGGTTCCCCGCACAGGCCTGTGGAGCCGTGAACCCGCTTTCTCAGCCTGCCTTCCCCGTCCTCCCCCATCTGGGTGCGGTAATCATTCAGACAGAAATATATGGTGCCGGCAATATTGGGATATTTGCGGTAGCAGGCCAGCTTCTCCAGGAAAATCTCCTCTCTGCGCCTGTCTCCCCCCGTGAAGGCCGGCTCGCACAGGCCGAACTCCGACGGAATCATGGCCCTGTCGGGATTCGCCTTCACGATGGCCTCCCACTCGCCGTACTGGTCATAGCCCTGATGCCAGGTGCCGATGTAATCATTCACCATCATCACGTCGCCGTCCGTGGTTCCGTCCAGAGAATGACCCTGGAAAATGCTGTTTGACACATAGTTGGCCAGCCGCTCCGGATCCAGCCGGTGGGTGTAGGCCACCGCGTCCTTGATATACTGGATCGTCTCCCCGCACTGGGCGTCCAGCTCATTTCCCACGCCCCAGGCGATGATGGAGGGATGATTTCTGTGGGCCGCCACCATCTCCCCGATCTGTTCCTTAAAAATTTCCCACTGCCGCTCTCCCGCCTTCTCCGGGTCCCTTCCCCAGAAGGGCACCTCCTCCTGCACCAGCATTCCGTGGCGGTCGCACCAGTCGTACACCCACTCGTCCTGCTGCCAGTGAAACCGCGTCAAAATGCTGTTTGACCCTCTCAGGCATCCCAGCATTTTCTCCAGCTGTTCCTTGGGCTCCGCCATGCCAAAGGCGGGGTCCGAGCCCGGCATCCACTCCGTCCCCGGAATTCTCACCGGCTCCCCGTTCAGGTAGAAATTGGGACCCTGCGCATGGAAGTCCCGGAAGCCAAACACAATGCTCTCCCGATCCTGGACCGCGCCCCCGGCCTCCAGGGTCAGCTTCACCGTGTACAGCCTCGGGCTGTCGAAATGCCAGTAGCGAACCTGCTCCAGCACCATCCCGGGCAGTCTCACCTCCCCGTCCCGGCACAGAGCCTCCCCGCTGGTCACCAGAGTCTCGTTTCCGTCGCAGCCCTCGTACAGCTCCCAGCAGACTCTGGTGGAGAGGTCCTGCCCTTCGATCCCGCCCTGAAGTCCGAAGACCGCCCGGCCCTCGTCCTGCCGCTCCTCAAAGGTGGTGATGACAGGCCGGGCCGTCACCTTCAGATTTTGGAACCGGCATTTGCCCGTGATCAGCAGCCGCACGGGACGGATCAGTCCTCCGTCGTTGGCCCAGTCAAAGCTCCTTTGGCAGGGCAGCATCTCCGGTGAAAACCGGTTGTCCACCCTCACCGTCAGCCGGTTTTCCTCCCCGAACCGGATCCCCTTTGTCAGCTCCAGGGAAAAGGGGGTGTACCCGGAATTTTTGTGAACCCCCACCTGCTGCCCGTTCAAATACACGGCGGCGTCATGGTACACCGCCCGAAACAGTACCTCTACCCTTTTGTCCCTCCAGGAGTCCTCCGGGACAAAGCCGCAGGAATACCAGCCGATTCCCCAGTGATCCTCCGTCCCCTCCTCAATGTTCCAGGTATGGGGGACCGTTACCCTTCTCCCCGCCTCCAGGCAGGAGCACTCCTCCCCCAGAGCAAAATTCCAGCTTTTCAGATCAATCGTTTGAAGTGACATCTTACATCCTCCCTTTCACTAATTATCCTTTCACCGCCCCCGCGGCGATTCCCTTGATAAAGGTTTTCGAACACAGACTGAAAATGACGATCATGGGCAAAATCGAAAGCCCCAGTGCGCACATGATGGCTCCGTAATCACTGCGGAACGCGTTGGAAAGATTGTTCACCATCAGCGGGATGGTAAACAGCTCCTGCTTATTGATCAGGATCACCGGCAATACGTAATTATTCCAGGAGCTCAAAAATACCAGCATCCCCAGCGTCATAAATCCCGGCTTGATACAGGGCACCACGATCCGAAAAAAGATCCCCGGCTCCGAGCAGCCGTCCAGCCGCCCCGATTCCAGCAGCTCATCCGGCACGCCGTCTCCGATAAACTGGGTCATCAAAAAGGCGCCGAGCGGATGGGCCGCCCAGGTGAAAATCAGGGGAAGCAGCGTGTTGATCAGCCCCAGCTTTCTCATCTCCAGCATATAGCCGATGATGGCGATCTGCCCCGGAATCATCATCACCGCCAGCACAAAGGCGAAGATCACCTTTTTCCCCTTAAACTGATACTTCGCCAGGGCAAAGCCGATCAGGGTGGAGATCAGCACGCTGATCACCACGGAGGCCACCGATACCAGGATGGAGTTCAGGTAAGCGCTGAAAAATCCCTTCGCAAACACCATTTTGAGATTTTCCATGAAATATCCGCCGGGAAGGACCGGCATTCCCTTAAAAATGTCCTCACTGTAGTAGGTCCCCATGACAAACACAATATACAGCGGAAAAAACATCACAACCGTCATGAGGATCAACAGGATCTGCTGGATCACCGCTCCCGTGCGCTTTTTTGTTTTCTTGTTCACTCCTTGTCCCTCCTTCCGCTGATTTTAAAGCCAATGACGGAGAATATCATAATGATCACAAACAAGGAATAGGCGATGGCGGAGCCGTATCCCAGCTTTGTATCCAGATTGAAGGTGTCGTTGTAGAATTTCCAGACCACCGTCAGGGCGGTATTCCCCGGCCCTCCGGTCTGCCCGCTGCCCAACGCGGCCCAGCCGCTGAACAAAAGCTTCGGCTCCTCAAACATTTGCAGCCCGCCGATCATGGATGTGATGATCAAAAACCGGGTGGTGCCTTTCAGCATGGGGATCGTGATCTTCGTGAAGATCTGGAACCGGTTGGCCCCGTCCACGGCCGCCGCCTCGTACACCTCCATAGGCATGGAGGTCATCGCCGCCAGATAAATGGTCATATAGTATCCCAGATACCGCCACACCACCATGATCACGATGATTACCTTGGAGGCAATCTCGCTGCCCAGCCAGAAAAAGGGTTCATCCAGAAGCCCCACCGCCTCAAACAGCTTGTTCACGTAGCCGGACTGCCAGTCAAACAGGTAGGAGAAGATAAAGCCGATGGCCACCGGCGTGGTGATATACGGGAAGAAATTCACCGTCTGGTAAAGCCGCTTTCCCCTCCTGATATCAAACAGCAGGTAGGCCACTCCCAGCCCAAGAAGCACCGTGATGGGAGTGGAAAAGGCCATCAAAATCACCGTATTTTTCAGCGCCTTCAAAAACAGCGCGTCCTTCGTAAATAAATTCACATAATTCCGAACTCCCACAAAGATTTTCTCTCCGATTCCGTTCCAGTCAAAGAAGCTCAGCTGGAAGGACCACAGCATGGGGAAGAGGCTGAAGGAAAAGTAGGCGATGAGGAAGGGGGCACAGAAGATGTAGGGCCATTTGTTCTTTTTCCGCAAGGCATGATTTTTTACTTTTTTGCTCATATGTCCTCCTTTATAAACAAAAGCTGCCCGCCCGGCAGCTTTTGTTCTGTCATCCGCTGTAAATTTACTTCAAAGTCGCCTCCGGAATCAGTATCTGTACCTCATTTTTCAGGATCTCCAGGGCCTCCTCCGTAGTCATAGACGGATTTGCCGTCATCTGCGTCGCCGTGTTGCCCAATGCGGTCTTCACATACGCCTCATATTTGGTCTGAACCTGCCCCAGGGTCTCGATGGCGATGGTGTTGATAAAGTATTCCGCCAGCTTCTGTCCGCCAAAGAACTCATCATACTGTCCGTCCTGGGTAAAGAAATAGGAATCCTCCCCATAGGCCGCCTTAAAGCCGGTCATGAATCCGAACTGCTCATAGGCCTCCACCACGCCGTCTCCGGTACAATATACATCCTTCACATACTCCCAGGCCGCCTCTTTATTCTCGCTGCCGGAGTAGATGCTCACCGATGTGCCTCCGTAGGTGAAGCCCACCGGAGCGCTGGTCAGTCCCCAGTTTCCGGAGCCCTCCGGATCATTGGTGGCCACCTCCCACTTCAGGCTCCAGGGAGCGCAGGGGAAGAACAGGACCTCGCCTGAGGCGTAGCTGCTGGTCAGCGCCGGGGAATTTTCCTCCTGCTGGCCAAGGATGCCGGCCTGGTTGAACCTCGTCGCGATGTCGAAGGTCTCCGTGTACCTGCCGGTGAGATCGATGGTGTCGCCGTCAATGTAATCCGACACGATGCCGGTGTTCAAAATCTTATTTAAAAATATCGTGGTTCCCGGAAGTATGGTGACCGTCCCGCCGCTCTTCTCCTTGATCTCCTCGCCCAGGTCATACAGCTTATCCCAGTCGGAGATCATCTCCGCAATCTCATCGGGATCGTCCGTCCCCAGATATTCCAGCGCCAGATCCCTTCTGTAGGCAAAGCCGCTGGGGCAGATCTGCTGCTCCACTCCCAGCAGCTCCCCGTTGGGCCCGCTTTGCAGCTGGTAGCAGAAATCAAACATCTCGTCGTCCCCGATGCTGTAGGGCTCCTGGGAGAGGTCCTCCAGGATTCCCAGATCGAAGAGCCGTCCCCGGTACCCCATCTCGCCCAGGATGATATCCGGCACCCCGCTGCCGCTGGCCAGGGCGCTTTGCAGCTTCTGCATATAGTCTGTGGAGGAAACCACCAGTGTCTCAAAGTTCACATTGGGATGTCTCTCGTGATACCACTCGGTCATATGGGTCAAATGGGCCTCATCCCAGTCCCAGATGGTGAGTGTGATCTCCTCCTCACCGGCCGATACCTGTCCGCCCCACGCTCCAAAGACCGGAACTACCATCGCCGCCGCCAGACACATAGACAATATTTTTTTCTTCATACTATTACCCCTTTCGTACATTCTATTGCGAAAATTCACAATATTTTCCCGTTATGCCGGTTCTGATTAAACATTTTTCTTTCTGAAAGCTTCCAGTCTTGACTCTGTAATAGTAGTATAGCACAATCAGCCGTAAGATAAATGCCATATTTTTGGCATTGATGGATTATCTTCCTATTTATCATAGGAAACGCAGGTGAGCCAGGGCTCCCTGGTAATCCGCCTGGCGCTCCAGTATCCCCTTCAGCAAACGCCCGGCTTTCTCCCGCTCTCCCAGGCCAAGGGCGCCAAGGGCCATCAGATAATTGCAGTACTGCTCATTTCTGAGCCGGATATCCTCCTGAAACACCTCGATCTCCGGCAGGGACACCGCGAAGAAATCATACTCCGCCTCGTCAAACAGATGCTTTTCCCCGTAGATGATCAGCTGGTGGAAGGATTTTCTCGCCGCCTTCTCCCGGCCCAGCTCCAGATTCGCCAGTCCCTGATAGAAAATAAAGTCCGAGGGCTGATCGTTGTAATAGAGCACCCCCGCCGGCTCCTGGGGACCGGAGGCGGCCAACAGGAAATACTCCCGGGCCTTCTCCTCCTCCCCCATCATCCGGCAGGCCTTGCCCATGTAATAGTGGGCCTGATTGTCCGGGACATTGGGCAGCTTTCCCTCCCCCAGATTTTCCGGGTAGGAAAGCGTATCCTCCAGAAGGCGCAGGGCCTCCCCGGGCTGATGCTCCTCCAGCCTGCGGACCGCCAGCCCGGTCAGCGCGTACCTGTACTGTGCGCTCACCTTTCCTTCCCCTCCCTCCCAGGGATGGAAGCGGCGGCTTCCCAGGGCCTCCAGCGCCTCCTCATACCGTTCCCCGCAGTTCAGCAGGGTGATATACCGAAGGTACAGGTCATCCCGATCCCTGGTAAGCTCCGGGCAGCGCTCCAGCGCCGAAAGCCGCAGCTTCCTGGGAAGATTCAGTCTCGCCGCAAGCTGGTCATACTCCAGACGGTAGCGGGGATAAGCCGGATCCAGACCGCAGGCCCTCTCCATGGCCTTCAGGGCCTTTTCCCCATCTCCCCGCTTATTGTAGTACGCGATGGCCAGATTCCGGTGGGCCTCGGCCAGGTCCTCCTTCTCCTCCACCGCGGTCTCCCAGTGGCTCACCGCCCTCTCGTACTGCTTTTTGTCATAGAAAAGATTTCCCAGATAGTAGTGGGCCATGGGTGCCTTGTCCAGATACTTTACGGCGGCCTGAAGGATCCGGATCTCCTCCACCCGGTTCGGGAAGCAGTAATTCGGCGATCCCGTTTCTCCCTTGGCAAAGCAGTCCTTCCCTTCCTCCACCCGGTTCTGCCGCACATACGTGTAGCCTTTATAATACTGACACAGCGGATTGCTGTCCGGGCAGGCCTCCAGAATCCTCCGGGCGTCATCGTACATGCCCGCTTTCATATAATCCAGGGACAGCTCCAGATAGTTGTGGGCCTCCCCCCGCATCCGTTCCTTCCACTCCTCAAAGGAGCTCAAGGTCCCGGCGGCCGCCTGCTCATACAGGCATCCCATGTACAGAGGATCGATGGCCAGGCTTTCCCCCAGCAAGGCGTCCCTGTCCCGCCCCAGTTTTCTCAAAAGCGCCGCCTTCAGCGTCCTTGCCTTCATATTGTGCCAGTTTCTGATCATGGATTTTTCAGCAAATTCCAGGGCCTGCTCATAATCGCCCCTCCGGGACGCCAGGCAGGCCAGCCAGTAAAATCCGGGGCTCTGGGTCTCCCCGCTCCAGGTGGCCTTGAAAAACGCGTCGTAGGCCTTCTCCTCCTGATCCTCCGCCTCCAGGGCAAGGCCTAAGTTAAAATAGCACTCTCCCGCGTAGGGGTTGGGATTTTTCCAGGTCTGCTTTTTGATGGCCGCCTCAAAAAACGGGATGCTCTCCCTCACGCGCCCCCGCTTGTAGAGCAAAAGCCCGTATCCGTTATTCAGCCGGATATCCGTGGGATCCCGGCGCAGGCCCTCCAGATAATACTCTGCCGGCTCAAAGGTGGCGTGGCGGTACTGCTCCAGATGGGTGGCCGCCAGATACAGCTCCTCCAGGGACTTCATGTCCCCGGGCGCCTTCATATACTCCGCCGGCGAGGGGATCGGCTCCAGCTTTTTCTTATACACGGAGTATTCCACCAGGGTCCTGCCCTCAAAGGTCACTGTCACTTTGCAGTCCTCCGGCTTTAGTCCCGACTCCTCTGGCAGAACGATCCGGGCGCTTCGGCACTCCAGCGGCGTCAAATCCGCCGTCTCCCGGTACAGGATCCGGTCCCTCCCGGTCACCAGAATCTCCGCCCGGGGATATACTCCCGTCGCGTAAACCTTCAGCACCAGACTGCCGTCCTCCTGCCGGGCCAGGCCGGCTACCGCCTCCTTCGTGGCGTTTCCCACCCGGCCCACCCCCTTGTAGGGCATAAAATACTGCACAAAGGTTTTTTCCTCGTGGGGCTTCAGCCAGGTGAAGTCCGGCTGATTGTCGCAGAACACCCCCGTCATCAGCTCAATGTAGGGTCCGTCCGTCTCCGTCAGGTTTCTGTCCCAGGTACGGCCGAAATCACCGTTTCCCCAGGTCCACTGCTTTTTCCCCGGCGAAATGTGGTGATCCGCCACATGAAGCAGCCCTGCCTCCACCCCCTCGTCATAGTTTCCCACAAAATCAAAGTCCGAGTGAGCCGCCATGTAGGAGGTGGGGACCTTTACATTTTTATACCGGGAAATGTCCACTCCCTCGGAATAGTCGCACTTATAGTATTCCCCGGTGGCGATGGGGAAGGTGGACACCGCTCTCTTTCCGTGGTCCATCACCGCGTTTACATCCGGCGGAAATACGGAGTAGGTGTGATCATTGACGGGCACGGCCGGATTGGCCCACCACAAAAAGGTCTGGGGCAGGTCCGTCCGGTTATACAGCTGCCCCCGGATCTCGATGTAGGCCTTTCCCGGATACAGCGTGATGGAGGCCATCCCCTTCGTTCCATACATCTTATCCGTCTCACTCACATGCACCGTGCAGGATCCGTCCTCATTTTCCACAAGAGCGTAATCCACCGGCGAGTAGGTGGTGGGCCTGTGGTGCTGAGGCCAGTTGAACTCAATTCCGCCGGAAATCCACGGCCCCGTCAGCCCCACCAGCGCCGGCTTTATCACATGGTTATAATAGACAAAATCATACCCGTTGGTCTTATCGTAGGCTCTCTGGATCCGGCCACCCAGCTCCGGCAGCACGCACACCTTCAGATATTCATTCTCCAGATACACGGCCCGGTACGTCCGCTCCTCCTTCTCGTCCGATATTTTTTCCGTCACCGGCAGCGGATATACCTTTCCGGTACTGCCCTGATACGCTCTTTTTTCGATGAATAGTGGGATTTTTTCCGGCGGATATACCGGATACGTGGGAATCCTGCTGAATTCCTCCCACGCCTTCACCTTTGACATTCCATTCGTCCCATTCATCATTGTTCCGCTCCCTTCCAAAGTAGTTTAGTTGTCCCTATTTTAGCATGGGGGGAATCTTGTTGAAAATGCCATATCATAAGTAAAAATGGACAATATTCCACAATTGTGATACACTTAGCTTATGATCGAATTTACCCAATGGAAAAGAGACGGATTCAAGGGAGAACAGATGATCGTCCTCCCCACGGAATCCTTTCAAAGCTATGTGAATCATCCGCAGGTACGCCGGCTGTATCTCACTGATGTAGGATTTTTTCCCCGAGCGGAGCACCATTTCCGGGAGAGAAAGGACGGAATTGAAGAATATATTTTTATATACTGCACGGAGGGAAAGGGCGTCATTGAATTGAAAGGGAAAAAGTACAGCCTGAATGAAAATCAGGCCTTCTGTATCCCGAGGTACACCGGTCACCGCTATTACGCCTGTGAAAATGACCCCTGGAGTATTTTATGGGTCCACTTTAAGGGGGAGGACGTGACCTATTTCCCCCTGGAGGACTGCCAGATCATAAATTTTACGCAGAATGCCACGAACCGTATGCATTTTCTTTTTGATCTGCTGTTCCGGGTGCTGGGCGGAAACTATACGCTGGGAAATTTTATCTATATTTCCCAGGTCCTCTCCCTGATCCTGGCGGAGACCTACGACAGGGAAAAGGGAAACTCCGTCCAGGAGCAGAACAAACACGTGACCAATGTGGTCCGCTACATGTACAAGCATCTGGGGGAAAATCTGACTCTGGAAGATATGGTAAAGGAATTTGACCTGTCCAAAAGCTATCTGAACGCCATCTTTCAAAAATATACCAGCCATGCTCCGGTGGAATTCTTTATCAATCTGAAGATGAAGCAGGCCTGCCGCCTCCTGAAAACCACCGACCTGTATATTTATGAGGTGGCGCAAAGCCTGGGCTATACCGATCAGTATTACTTTTCCAGAATATTTAAGAAGGTGGTGGGTATCTCCCCGAAGGAGTACAAAAACAGCGAGCTCTTTCACTACAAGGAATAGCTCTAAGAAAAAAACACCTCTTCCGCCTGGGACAGCCGCTCCTCAAACTGGGGATAGAAGCTGGCGAAGGGATCGTAGGGCTTCAGGAAGAAAAGCTTCAGCAGATAGAGGTTCGCGTTTTTTACCTGAGCCTCCTCCATGGCGGGAAGCAGCCGCCGGACCTCCTCCAGAAAGCTGTGCCAGCTGCTGATGTAGGCCTCATACCGGGAAAGCTCCGGCGTGTCCACCCATTTGCTGACCTTCACCTTTGTCTTGTTCGGCATGGGACACTCATGGACCTGGAGGAAATAGCGGAAGGCGCCGGACTGGCGGGAAGCCTCCGAACCCGCGGCCGTTTCCGTCGCATCAAGATAGTACCGCCCCAGGGGGAAGAGGCGGCAGACCCCGGGGCGGTAGGGATGGATGGAGCACCGGCCCTCCCCATTGAGGAAGCCGCAGGTCTCCGCCTCCCCCTCCATCCTGAGATTCGGAAGAATGATCCCGTCCACCACATGGAGCTCCAGCTTGTCATTCAGCAGCTCACCGAAGGGCCGGCCCAGCCCTTCCGCGAGCCGGCAGGCGTCCAGAGGGTCCAGAATCACCGACTCCCCCATGCCGTGGCAGCACTGGGAGCAGCCCCTGCACCCGCCGCAGCCAGCCTTCACCATATCATTGCTTCCGTATAATCTTCCGTCGGAAATCTCTTCTATGCTTACGTTTCGTTTCATAATATAACTTCTTCCCTCTCTGTACAATTATAGGGAGCTCACCATGCCCCCCGGAGCGTGTCCGCCCTCTGTCGGGCTCATACACCGCCTCCATAACTTTAAAGCTTATACAGCTGATAAAGCTCCTCCCGGTACTCCTTGCTGATGACAGCTTTTCTCAGCTCATCCAGCTTATCCCTGTTCAGAAGGAACTCCGTCAGCTTCGCAAAACGGGATTCCCCTTTTTCGATTCCTCTTTCTTCCACCAAATCGGAAAAATTCATCATGAGCCTCATCTCCTCTCCCAAACTACTTTCCATGGCAATGCCGTACTGTTCCGAAAGCCGCCCGCACTTTTCCGCCGCAGGGCTGTCTGAAAACAAGGTGTTCAGCATGCCAATCAGCCTGTCCTCCGTGTCCCTGCCCCTGTTCAGCGTCACCATGATCAGAGACAGCTTGTCGTACGCCTTCGGATGATCCGGTATCCCGGGGATTAAATCATGCTTTGTTATGCGGTATTCCGATATCGCATTGGATAAATAAAGGGGCGCGTTCATGTTGATAAAGATCGAATATACCTTTTTCAGCTCATCGTAATGCGGCTCTTCAAATTCCGTGTCCATCTGTGCGGAGATCAGTCTCGCCCCATAAAAGATTCCTCTGGTCACAATGTTGTATCCTGGATAGAAATTCTTTTGCCCCTCCACATTGACAATCAGCTTCATTCGCCCCCGTTTTGCGGGTAGTTTCGCAAAAAAACGGATATCAAAGGTAACCTGCCCTTCCCCCGGCACCTTGTCCTCATTCTGCATCCCGGCCACCCGGTCCGCGTTTGTCTCCCCGGGATGGACCGGCACACAGCCAATCTCCGGTTCCCCCTCAATGCAAGGGATGATAGCCTCCGGCTCCATATCCTGAAATTCCCTCGCTACCCGCCCCAAAATCCGGGCCAGGATCTGTTTATTTCCGAGAATCCGTTTGCAGTATTCATCATATTGTATCTTTGCGCCTGCCAGGTCAATTTCCTTCGCCAACTGTGCCCGCACTTACGTCCGCCTTTCTTCAATTATATGTAATTTCTCATGATTTTTCAATTGGAACTATTAGATAAATGATGCGTATATTATCAAAAAGAGATTTTTATATAATGTATCATAAATACTTTTCAGTGTCAAGTATTATTTAAAGCAAAAAAGCATCCGCCACCGCCCCTTTGGGGGGCAATGGCGGATGCCTGCGTATTATAATATCCCGATTCAGGATCCTCCGGCTTTCTGTCCGGATGCTTAGTTGTCATTTATCACGGTCTGGTAGTCGGACAGGGCGCCCAGGGTCAGGGTGACCTTCTGCTCGGCGTAGACACCGTCGGTCTGACGGCTGATGGTCACGGGTACTTCCTCGCCCGCCGCATAGTAGGCCAGCATATCCTTCAGCTCCGTCATGCTTGTCACACCGCTGCCGTCAAACTTTACGATAACATCACCCTTCTGGATACCTGCCGCCTCCGCGGGGCTGTCCTCCTGCACCTCTGTAATGTAGATCCCCTTGGGGATGCCGTAGAGCTCTGACATCTCGTCGGATACGCCCTGGCCGGAGATCCCCACGAAGGAGCTGTTCTCCTCATCCACGGTCTCGGTTCTGGTCTTCTTATTCATCAGATCCTCCAGAATCGATCTCGCGTAGGAGATGGGGATGGCGTAGCCCATGCCCTCCACGCCGCTCTCGGAAGCCTTTGCGGAATTGATGCCGATTACATGGCCGTTCATATCCAGCAGAGCGCCGCCGCTGTTGCCCGGGTTGATGGCCGCGTCCGTCTGGATCAGCTCCAGGTTCTCATAGCCCTCCAGCTGAATCGTACGGTTCAGCGCGCTGACAATACCGGTGGTTACGGACTGGCCGTAGCCCAGTGCGTTGCCGATGGCCACCACCTGCTGGCCGATCACCAGCTCATCCGAGTCCCCGATCTCCGCGATCTTGATCTGGTCCATGGTGTCATCGGAAATATCCTCCAGCTTCACCGCCACCACGGCCAGGTCACTGGAGGAATCGGTACCCTTCACCACCGCCTCATAGACCTGATCGTCCACAAAGCCCACGGTAAGCTCATTGGCGCCCTCCACCACATGATTGTTGGTGCAGATCAGCAACTCGGTGTCGTTCTGTCCGATGATAATTCCGGACCCGCAGCTCTCGCTCTCATACTGGTAGGTTCTGCCGCCTCTTCCATACATGCTGAAGAAATCTCTTACCTCCTGAATGGATTTGTTGGTGATGGATACCACCGCCGGCATCACAGCCGCCGCCACATCGCTGACGCCTGAAATTGTGCTGGTGGCGGCCACCTCCGCCGTGTCAAGATCCGCCGTCGAAAGCAGCGTGTACGCTCCGCCGGCGTTTGCCGCGTCCTCCTTGCCGGTAAAGCCCATAAGCCCGGTCACCGCTCCCACTGTCATTACACCTGCACACAAGAATGAAATCAATGTCTTTTTCGTCATAATAAAAACCCTCCTTCTTACGCAGAACAGTTTTCTTTATCTTCTGCGGTATCCTATACCGCTCTGTCCTCTTTTTTGTTTATGCCCAGAGTATATCCGCTCCTTTTGTTGGAAATGTGTAAAAAATATGTTCCTTTTGTGGCCACTTTATGTTTATTCTGTGAACTCCCCGCCAAACAGCACCAGCCCAAACCAGGTCACGATATTGGCCCCATTCATAAACTCGATCCCCGCCTTCTCCGCCAGGGCCGGCACCAGCAGCCCGAAGCTTTCGACGCAGGGAATCATCCTCAGCGGGTGACGGCAGGGAGCCTCCGGATAGGCGCAGCTTTCACAGATGGCGCAGGATTCGGCGGACAGCGCCAGCGTCCTCCTGGCCTCCAATCCGCCCGGTCCACTTCGGCGCGGACCCGCTTTTCCTCCCTCTCCCAGATGGTTCTCCAAAATTTCCTGTATCCGCCGGGTCACCTCCTCATGGGCCGCCCGGGTGGACAGCGTTTCCTCCATATTCTCCACATCCCGCACCTCGGCGATGGTGGTAAACAGAAAGACACCGTCGTAGCCCTCGCACCGCTTTTTGCACTCCTCCACCGTGCCCACCCCCGGCGGACAGGCCCAGCTGGTGCCGTATCTGGGACATTCCTGCCGGCAGATGGTCCGCACCCGCTCCGAAAATACCAGCTCCTCCCTGTCCAGCCATCCGTACTGAACCAGCGGCAGCTCCAGAAGCTGCTCCTCAATGACCGCCTTTTGCTCCTCACTGATTTTTATCATAATTCCGATCGCATTCTCCTTTGCCTTCCGAACAATTACCACAAGTATACCAAATTACCGCCTTTTTTCAAGGTTTGCCTGACACCTAATTCATTTTCCCGCCTCCGATTCCTCCCCAGGGTTGATTTTTTTCTGAATTGTTGGTATCTTTAAAGAAAAATTAAAGGAGAATCCTTATGACATATCAGGTATTGATCATCGCGTGTACCGTTTTGCTGTATCTGTTTTTCTTTTATGCCACAGGCTCCATTGCGGTCCGGTTTGTTCCCGCGGCGGATTTTTCATTTTCCCGCACCATCATTCTGGGCTTTTTCCTGTACCATTTTCTGTTCACCCTGCTCTGCCTGCCCATGAAGCTGATGCTGATGCCCCTCTCCACCCTGTCGGCGGTCTGGGCCGTCCTTCTGACAGTTATCCTGATCCTTTTCCTTTTTTTGGAGCGAAAGCAGTGGGGGACAAAATGGGAGCGTCTCCGCTCTCATTTCAGCGGGAAGCAGAAATATCTGACCCTGGCCTTCCTGGTCCTGATCCTGGCGCAGGTGCTGTGGTTCAACTGGAATGATGAGACCTACGCGATCTGGGATCAGTCCTACTACCTGGGGGACACCGCCACCTCCCTTTACACCAACACCCTGAGCCAGTACAACCCCTACACGGGCCGTATCCTGGACTGTCTGAACGACGAATATCTGCTGGAAACCTACCAGAATCACAGCGCCGTCATGTGTCAGCTCCTTCACCTCCATCCCATGGTGGAGACAATGACCGTCATGGCCTCCGTGGTGATCATTCTGTATCAATTGATCGCCTTTGAGCTGGGCAAATATCTGTTTCACGGCAACCGGACCAAGGCGGTGGTGATGACCGCCTTCCTCTTTCTCCTGAACAGCTACAGCTTTAATCTGTTCACAGCCGCGGAATTTCTGATCATCCGCCCCTCGGAGGGAAAAACGATCCTGGCGGTGCTGATCATCCCCGCTCTGCTGTATTTTTTCCTGAAGACCAGCGCCAATCCCGCTCAGAAGGCTTACTGGTGGTATTCCTTTTTCGTCATCCTGGGATCCTTCGGACTTAATATGTCCTCCATCTTCATGATTCCCTTTGAGCTCAGCGCTCTCTATCTTCCGCTGGCTCTGAAAAAGAAAAAATTCTCCATCGTCCTGGGCTTTGTGATTCTGATGATCCCCTGCGGGGTCATGGCTGCCCTGTATCTGCTGACAAAGCACAGCCTGGTCATTTATACCGGAAAGTAGGTGATACCATGAGTTCCATCTTTCAATTGTCAAACATTACCTTCTTATATGAAATGTTCCGCAGCGCCTTTGGCGGAGTAGAGTGGTTTTTGCTGGCTTATCTCATCTGCCTGGCCGGATTTTTCGTGGCGGGGAGGGAATTTCTCAGCGTAGGCTTTCTCTACCCTGCGATTTTTATGGCGCTGACCATCTTCAATCCCTTCCTGATCGTCCCGCTGGCGGAGATGATCGGTCTTACCTCCCGGATCCGACGGATTTTCTGGCTGATCCCGGTAAATCTGGTGGTGGCCTACGGCTTCACCGTGGTCTGCTCCATCCCGCCAAAAAAGGTCCTCCGGGCGGCGCTTGCCCTCTGCTGTGTGGCTTTCGTGGTCCATTTCGGCACCTCCGTGAAATCTCACCTGCTGACGCCCCAGAATATCTACAAGACCAGCAATGCCATTCTGGAAATCTCCGATCTGCTGGAAAAGGATTCCAAGGAAACCGGCACCGACAAGGCGGCCCTCTACTCCAGCCAGCAGCTTCTGGAGCTGCGGCAGTATGACCCCAGCATCCGCAGTCTGCTGCGCCGCGCCGACCTGCTGGACTGGGAGATCGATTCCTCCGACCAGGAGGCGGTGGAGAAGACCATCAAGTCCGGCCACCGGCTCCACATTCTGGCCCTGGTGTCCCGGTACGGCATCCGAATTGACCCGGAGCTATTCCGCAAGAACGCCAAAAAATGCAACGCCAACTATATTATTTCTCCCACGGATATGGAATTGGGAGACTATTTCCTGGAAAACGGATATGAGAAGATCGGCCAGGCCGGCGAGTATGAGATTTACCGAGTCGTTCTGGAGGAGTGATCTGTCTTCCACATGTCAGAGAAGAAAGAAGGAGAACGGATATGGCAAATTTTTGTCTGATGATACAGTATGATGGCAGCCGCTACGACGGCTGGCAGCGCCAGGGCAACACCCCGAATACCATCCAGGAAAAGCTGGAGGCCATCCTGGAGCAGCTCTATGGCGCTCCGGTGGAGCTCCACGGCTCCGGCCGCACCGACGCCGGCGTCCATGCCCTGCGCCAAATCGCCAACTACCGGGTCCCCCGGATGCTGAGCCGGTATTCCTGCCAGGAAATCCAGCACTATTTCAACGAATATCTTCCCCGGGATATCCGGGTGCTGGCCGTGGAAAAGGCCGCTGAGCGCTTCCACGCCCGGCTCTCCGCCAGCAGCAAGCTCTACGAATACCGGATCGACTGCGGGGACGTGTCCAATGTCTTTGAGCGCCGCTATCTCCTGCGGGTGGAGGAGCCTCTGAACCTGGACAAAATGCAGGAGGCCGCCTCCTACCTCACCGGCACCCACGACTTCAAGGCCTTCTGCTCCAACCGCCGCATGAAAAAATCCACGGTCCGCACCATCTATGAGATCACCTTCACCCAGGAAGAGGGCGTCCTCTACATCCGCTACCGGGGCGACGGCTTTCTTTATAATATGGCGCGCATCCTCACCGGCACTCTTCTGGAGGTGGGAATGGGAGACATTCCTCCCGGACGGATCCCTGCCATTCTGGAGTCCCAGGACCGCACCCAGGCCGGCTTCACCGCCCCGCCCCAGGCTCTGTTTCTGGTGGATGTGTACTATCCTGAGGAGGAAAGCTGACCGGCCTTTGACAAAAGCTGTTTTTCTCTATGCGTCGGCGGCGCAATGCTGGCCGGCTTTTGGCAAAAGCTGCTTTCTCTCCATCCGGCCGGGAGTCCGCGGACTCCCGGTCCGCCTACAAGAACCCCTTCACCGCCTGCCAGACCGCTCCCACCGGCAATCCCACCACGCAGTTATAATCCCCCTCAATCCTTTCCACATAAGCCGCAAATCGTCCCTGTATCCCGTAGGCCCCCGCCTTATCCATGGGCTCCCCCGTATCGATGTAGCGCCAAATCTCCTCCCGCGTCATCCCATACACATACACTCTGGTCTCCTCCGCGAAAATACGGCAGGACACAGTCTCTCCCGCCTCCCTCACCAGTACCGTCACTCCCGTAAACACCGAGTGGCCCCGGCCCGCCAACAGTCCCAGCATACGCGCCGCGTCCTCTCTGTCCCTCGGCTTTCCCATGATCTCCCCATCCTGGCAGACCACCGTATCCGACCCGATCACAATTCCGTCCCTGATCTCCTTTCCCACCTCCTCCGCCTTCTGGAAGGACAGCTCCTTCACCACCTCTGAGGGAATCCGGCTCGTGATCCGCTCCTCCCCCTTCGCCGAAATCACCTCAAACTCCAGCCCGATCTGTTCCAAAAGCTCCCGCCTCCTGGGGGAAGCCGACGCCAAAATAATCCTTTTCATCACAATCCTCCTGACATTGCGGCGCCGCCCTTCGCCGGGACATGGCACTCGCTTTTTCGTCTACTTTTTTCTGGACATTCCCGGAAAATGGTGGCATACTATTTTCGATTATTCAAAAAAGCAGGCCCCCGGCCCGGATGCCGGCCGCCGCGGGCGCCACCGCGCATGAAAGCCACGGATCGCTCCGCGCTTCGCGCGCCCATCTGCCTGGTCACCGAGACTAGAGCGTGTTTGAAAATTGCTTGTGCCTGGATGGCTGATCCAATTTGTGGGATATCCGAGTCCGATTGAGGAGGCGTAGTGGGGCTACGCTGACGAAATCGGGCTCGGATAGGCCGCAAAGTGGGGCTGCCAGACAGGTGCAATGAATTTTCAAACATGCTCTAGCTTTCATAGTAAATTACGTATCCTCAGAAAGGATTATACCACCATGTTTGTCCTGATTGTAAACCAAATCCTGAAAATGCTCCTGTTGATGCTGCTGGGCTGCCTCTGCTACCGCCTGAAATTTGTGGATCAGCACGGAAACAAAATGCTGTCCAATCTGCTGCTTATGGTGGTCAATCCCGTCTTAGCCATCACGGTGCTCCAGACCGATTACAGCCCCCACCTGGCCGCCGGGCTGCTGACCGCCTATCTGCTGGCCTTTCTCACCCATGGGGTGATGGCTCTCGTCACGACCCTCCTGATCCGGGACAATGAAAACCCCGACTGCTGCATTGACCGCTTTTCCAGCATGTATGCCAACTGCGGCTTCATGGGCATCCCCCTGGTGCAGAGCATCCTGGGAAACGAGGGAGTCCTGTACCTGACCGCCTACATGACCGTGTTCAACCTGTTCTCCTGGACCCACGGCATAATCATTATGACCGGAAAGACCACCCGGAAGGACATGCAAAAGGGACTGCTCTCCCCCATGATCATTGCCAGCATCCTGGGCGTGATTTTCTTCTTCCTTCAGATCCGTCTGCCCGCTGTGCTTGGCGACACCATGAACTATGTGGCAAACATGAATACCCCTCTGGCCATGATGATCGCCGGCATTTCCGTGGCCCAGACAGATTTCAGCCAAATGCTGAAAAACCGGAAGCTGTACATCACCTCCGCGGTTAAGCTGCTCCTGATGCCCCTGCTGGTCCTGGCGGGGCTTGCCGCGATGCGGCTGGACTCCACCGTGGCCTGCACCACCCTGATCGCCGCCGCCTGCCCCGTGGCCGCCACCGGCACGGCCTTTAGCCTTCGCTTCCACAAAAACTACAAGTACGCGTCGGAGCTGTACGCCTTCACCACCATCGCGTCACTGGCCACGATTCCACTCTTTGTGTACGCCGCAGAGCAGCTGCTTCTGTAAACTCGTTCCCCTGAGCAATAAATACCCTCAAAAAGAGGCCCACAGACAGCCCTTCCCGGATCTCCGGCGGCTGCCTGTGGGCGATTCACACACACATTATCTGCCATCACTGGCGAATATAGATCCCCTGAGACTCGATCCAGTCATCCAGATCCGCAATCGTCTCCTCCGCCCAGTTTTCACTGATCCCGGCCTTGTCACGGACAGTCTCCTGGTCCTGGTTTTCTTCCTGAAGCTTTCTCTCTTTTTTCTCCATTATCCCTCTCCTCTCCGTGAAAAATCTATACTTCATCCTTCGGTCCTTCCTCCTTTCGAAGTATCCGAAGGACTACGCCTTATCCCGCCCGGTAAAGCCCGCGGCCGCCCCGGCGGGGATCGCGTCATCAGCAGTTGCCCTTCCAGAATACCTCCTGTCCAAGCTCTGTCATCTTCACCCGGTCCTTAAACTGAAGCTCCGGATTCTTGATGCTGACTCTGGTACCCGCGGGAACGGAGGAGGTAATAAACGCATTGGAGCCGATGATGGCTCCCTCTCCGATCACCGTGGCTCCTCCCAGAATGGAGGCTCCCGAATAAACGGTCACATTATCCTCCAGGGTGGGATGGCGCTTGGTATTTCTCAGGCTCTGCCCGCCTCTGGTGGAAAGGGCGCCCAGAGTGACACCCTGATAAATCTTCACATTTTTTCCAATCTCCGTGGTCTCCCCGATTACCACACCGGTGCCGTGATCAATGAAAAAATAGCTGCCGATGGTGGCCCCGGGATGAATATCGATCCCCGTCAGATTGTGGGCGTACTCCGTCATAATCCTGGGGATCAGCGGGACTCCCATGACGTGGAGCTCGTGGGCAATCCGGTTCACCGAGATGGCAAACACGCCGGGATAGGAAAAAATCACCTCATCCGTATTATAAGCCGCCGGGTCCCCGTCGTAGGCCGCCCGCACATCGGTGGCCAGTATCTCCCGGAGGGCAGGGATCCGCTTCAGAAACGCTTTCACGATCTCCTCCGCCTGCTGCCTGGCATCCTCCTCCCGGATCTCCTGTTTCCCCGAGTGATACAGCGCCTTCGACACCTGCTTTTTCAGACGGTAATGAATATCCTCCAAAAGCTCTCCCACATGATACTCGATGGAACCTCTGTTGAGATTTTTTACCTCGAAGAAGCCCGGAAACACGATGCACCGGATCTCCTCCAATATATCAATAATAATGTCTTTATTTAAGCGGTTTCTCGTATTAATGCTGCACGTCTCCGGAAAAGCCTGATAGCTGTCCAGAATCTCACCAACTAAAACATCCATTTCTCTCTTCGCTGCGCCTTCCATACGTTCTGTTACCTTTCTAATGTATGATCCAAGCCCTTATTTCGCCACTCCGCAGATGCGGTACAGCACCTCCTCCGTCACCGGATAGGGCGTATTTTTCAGCTTGGTCTCGTTGGACAAAATGCCCCGTACCGCCTGATCGATCAGCTCGTCCTCCGCCTCCATCCGGCCAATCAGCTTGTGCATGAAGGACACGAAATATTGAAGGTCCGGGAAGCCTGTCAGGCTCAACACCTTTTTCCGCAGCAGAGGCCCCGCCTCCGCCAGATAGCCCGGCAGGAAATAGCCGACGGCTCTTCCGTGGGGAACTCCTTTTTCATAGGTCAGGTAATAGCTGAGTCCATGGGGCAGTGAGGTGCCCGTGTGGGAGATGGCCATGCCCGCGACCGCGGACGCCAGCAGCAGCCGGTCACACTCCTCCGGGGTCACGTCCGCTCCGATCAGCACGCTCTTATTGCCGCTCCAGACAGCCATTCCATACTCGCAGAGCATTTTGCTGAATTCTGTGGCGTTGGTGTTGATATAGCTCTCAATGAAGTGCCCCAGAGCATCCACCGCCGTATTGACCAGAATTTTCCGTCCGGCGCCCATCAGGTATTTCCCATCCAGCAGCGCAAACTCCGGGAAAATCCTGTGAGGAAGACTGGACTTGGTCCTCTTTGCGTGGATGGTCAGGATAGCGTAGGGGGTCACCTCCGAGCCGGTACCGCAGGTGGTGGGTACCTCCACCACAGGCAGCGCCTCGTCCTCCCCCTTTTCATAGAGGAATTCCGCTCCCTTATCCCGGTGATACAGCATCAGAGCCGCCGCCTTGGCCGCGTCCATGGGAGAGCCGCCGCCGATGCCCACCACGAAGTCCACGCCCTCGGCCAGCCCCAGCTTACGCATCTCCATAATATTTTCAATGGAGGGGTTCTCTTCTGTCCGGTCAAAGACCACCCAGCTCTTCCCCTCCGCCTCCAGCGCCGCCGTCACGTCCTCCAGGGAACCGTTTTTTGCGGAGCTTCGCCCGGTGACGATCAGCGCCTTCTTCCCCAGAGCCGACCATTCTTTCCTGTGCTCCCGCACACAATCCCTTCCACTGTACACCTTCGTCGGCATATAAAAAAACATCTCTCTCCCCCTTCCTCCAAAGCGTATTTGAAAACCGCCTCCCGTGAAACGCGCTTCCCAGCTTATGGGAAACGCGGATTGCGGGAATGAATTTTCAAACTTACTCTAAGACAAAGCCGCGGCAAAACCTCCACTCAAACACGCCCTGTCTTCTCACAAAATCCTACTGTTTTCTGTTTGTCTTCTTATTACTCTACAAAAGCTTCCGCTCCTTCTTCCGGCTTCTTTCTACTCCGCAAAAGCTTCTGCTCCTTCTTCCGGCTCTTCTTTTTCCTCCGCGGAAGCTTCCGCCTCTCACTCTTCCGGCTCCTGGGTAACGATTTCCGCTTCCCGGGCGGCGGCTTCCGCTTCTACTTTTCCCAAATCCTGGGCGGCTGCCTCCCCCTCTTCCGGCTCCTGTGTGGCGGCTTCCGCTTCTTTCTTTCCCGGCTCCTGGATGGCCGCCTCTGCCGCCTCTTCCGGTTCCTGTGTGGCGACTTCCGCTTCTACTTTTCCCAAATCCTGGGCAGCTGCCTCCACTTCCGCCTCTTCCGGCTCCTGTACGCTATCCTCAGCTTCTTCCTTTCCCGGCTCCCGCACAGCCGCTTCCTCTACTACCTCTTCGTTCACAGTCTCCGGCTCCACCACCTCGGAATGTACCTCGATGGCATCCTCATCCACCTTATCCTCAATGACGGCCACCTCCGGCATCTTCGTTCCGCAATTGGAACAGAACCGCTCCGTAGCCGCTATCTCCATATTACAGCAGGGACAAAGCACCACGCCCTTCACGGCACGGATCTGATCCTGCAAAAGATCCACAGTGGAAAAGCGCTGAGAAATCTGCCGAAACTCCTCCTCAAAGCCCGCCAAAGGCTCATCCTTGTAGGCGTCATAAAGCTTCTTCCCCATCTCCAGATAAATCTTTTCCAGCGTCCTCTTCTCATCATTTACCTTGCTGTTGAGCTGACGGACCTCATTAATTTTCTGTACCTCCGTCACCGTATCCTTGCTGAACTTCTTAACCTTTTTCCCAAGCTCCTCAAAATTCATACGAAATCCTCCCCTTACTCATTATAAATCAACGCCATAAATACCAGATCCTCATCGGAGTTATTTTCCATCGCATGTCCCTGACCCACTTCGATCACACACACATCCCCGGGCCCCACCAGGGTCCTGGATCCGTCATTATCCACGAAGGTACCCTGCCCCTCCAGAATAAAATAGGGCTCTGTATTTCCAATATGCTGATGAAATCCGATACTGCATCCCGGCTTCAGCCGAACCCTCGCATACAGGCTTCCATGCCCGTTCAGCTCCTTCGCCGAGAGAATATGCTGAAACTCCACCTCTCCCCGGCCGCCCCGGACCTCCTTTTTTATCTCGATCTCTGCCTTTCTGACCATAACGCTTCCCCTTTCCGCAAGCAACCCCGGCTCCATTCTCCCTCCGGGCCAAAGCTCTTTCTAACCATACGTTTATCTTAAAAGAACTGCCAGAGATTGTCAACGCCAATTGCTTTTTTTCAGAAAAATTAGTGTTACAGCTCAAGAGCGCCTTTAAAAATTGCTCCCCGCCAAAAAATGAAAATCCCCTTGAATTTACAGCGCAACGTGCTATAATGTATTTCACGAGGAAGCATAGCTCAGCCGGGATGAGCGTTCGCCTCACACGCGAAAGGTCAGGAGTTCGAGCCTCCTTGCTTCCACTATAAAAATCCGAACATCGAAAGGTGTTCGGATTTTTATATGATACCATTTTATCGCTCCAGCCATCCCTGAATAAATTTCGAAAAGAACGCGGATATTACACCGTGAGGCATGCCGCTCTTCCCATGGCGCGCGTTACTTGGGCCATCGGCAATTCCGCGGCATCCTCCGCAAAGAATTCGAAAGGAGTAATCGACCATGTCTGACATTCACTCTACCGTAACAGAACTTCCCCGCTCCTGCCGGTCCGCCGCCGATCGGATGGCCCGGGCGCTGGCAAAGGAGGACGCCTCCTCCGAAACACATTATGCGGACCTATCCCCGGCATCCCAAGAAAAAATCACAGCGCTGGAAAAAGACCTCTCCAGAGAGTCCGGAACCGATATTGCGCTGGTGGCCTACAAGCTTTCATAGCCCCTACCGGAATATGGATGTCCACCCTCCGCTATTTGCGGAGGGTACCAGCAGTCAGTCCCATCGCCTCCACCGCCGCCTGGTAATTCTCGTTCTTTAAAGCCTGGACGCAGAACGAAAGGGCCGTCTCCCGCATGGAGGACTTTTTCGAGACAAAAAACGCGTATCTCTTGTCCTTTTCCTCATCTCTCCCCCACACCAGTCCTCTGATCTCATCTCCCGCCGCCGCGCCCTCCACGTCCTCCTGGCAGTCCGCCAGAAAATCGGACAGCTCCATATACCACTTGAAAAAATCCTCGCTTCCTGCCTGGGTATAAGCGGCCGACAGAATAATATCCGGCCCCACTCCGGCTTCTTCCATAAAGTAAGCGGCTGATATCGCGCCGAACGCTCCCGATGAAAACGGGATCAGCCGCATGCGCACCTCTTCATTGGAAAATTCAGCCGCCGCACTGTCCAGCCAGGAAAAAAGAGGATGCTCCTCTCCCATTCCCAGATTTTCATATAACACCGTAAGCACCTCCGCCTTTTCCGTCGGCAAAGCCGCATCCTGCTCCGGCTCTTCTGCCGTCCGCTGATAGACCGCCCCCGTCAAAGCATTCAGCGCATGTTCCCGAAATTCTTTGGAAATATTGTCGGTGGTGGAAATGTTCCTTGCCAATTCCGCATAATGTCCCTCCAACGCCTCCTGCGCCAAAGCGGCCTGCTTCGATATTTGATTCTTCCAGTAGGTCCTTGTGCCGGCAGCCGGGAAATCCTCCGTCGCCTGGGAGTCGTTGGGATAGGGCCCTTGGAAGGCCTGAATCAGCGCCTTCGCCGCCTCCGGATACGGAGTATTTTTATTCACCGCCACTCCCCGGGTGACCACCGCGCGTATTTCCCCGTCCCAGGAGGGCACATTCAGAAAGCTGATCTCCCGGTCACTTAGCAGGGAAAGGTTCTGCGCCAGCTTGGACTTTGACGTAAGGCCGCAGCCGCTTAACAGCGCCTCCCCCGAGCGGATCGCCTCATAGGGTCCAAAAAAGCCGCCTGTCCCGCCGGAGCGTTTTCTTGTCTCCTCCAGCAATTCTTTCAAATCCGCCCCTTCCTCCGTCACTTTCCCGTCTGCGGCCTCCTCTTCCGGCAGGCAGTATTGTTCCATCCAATCCACCGCCTCCCCGCTGTCAAAAATCAATTTTCCGCTGGCCTTTGAAGCCTCCACCAGCGCCGCCAGAAATTCCGCCAAATCCCCATATCCGCTCTCCGTGTCAATTCCCGCCCGCGCAAGCGCTTCCGTCTCTCCAAACACCACCGGGCACCGCATGGTGACCGGAATCAGATACTGCTTCCCCTCCAGCTGTCCCACCTCCAGAACCTCCGGCGGATAGGATAGCTTCTCCTGGACATATTTCTCCGTCATCCCGGTAAGCTCCATCAGATATCCTGACTCCATCAGCTCCTTTGGATCCCACCCGTTTGCCCCATCCAGAACAATCAAATCCGGTCCGCCTCCGGCGTCCAGCTCCTCCAAAAGGGCCGCCTGAAGCTGCCCGGCGGTGAGGTCACTTTTGTCTATCAGCTTCCAGGAGACCGGAGGAAAATACGCCTCGTATCTCGTCCCGGCGTTTTCCCTCGCTGCCTGATACCCGGCTAACGCTTCCCGGATTACGCATTGGCTGTCCTCATCCACCCAGATCGTAACCTCCGGGATTTCCTCCTCAGCCCCGCATTCCAGCTCTCCCGCCCAGGCGCATCCCACTGTCATCACTGCCGCCAGCCCGGCGGCCAATCGCTTTTTCCACATAAAATATTCCTCCCACTCGCGCTTATTCTGTCAAATAAATCTTCGCGTATCGTTCAAATTCCTCCAGGCACTCCTCATAGCCGCTCTCACCCTCAAAGAAGGGCACCATCGTGCTAACAAAGTCCCGGGCCAGGCTGTTGAAAAAACCCGCTCTCCCAGGAGACATTAAATATTGAAGATACTCCTCCGTAAACTCCTCCGGCGGCTCCTTCACCGCCATCTCCGCCTCACCGGACACAACCGCCTCGTTCAGCTTCTCCCTCACATCCGATTCCACCGCCGACTTCCTTACCGGCACATAGCCCGTCCCGGCGGCACTTTTTTTCTGCATATCCTCACTCAGCAAAATCATAAGAAAATTCCAGGCATTCTGCTGATTCTCACTGGTAGCCCGGATCCCCGCGTATTCACTGATGGCCGCCGTGGTTCCCTCCGACGACAAGAAAGGCAGCAGCACCGGGGTCTCCTCCGCCGCAATGGCCGCCGCATCCTGCAAAAGAGCGGTGATACTGCTCCCTCCGCTGATATAAGCCCTGCGCTCCAAAATCGCCGTCCCCCTCCCATACCAACTCAGATCCATATAGGAGTCCCCATAATTATCCTCCTCAAAAATCCGGCTGTACGCCTCACAGGCGGCCCGCAGCTCTTCCCGGTCCACGCCCAGCTCCCCCTCGCGGTAATTCAAAAAATCTCCGTCCAATTCCTGCGGAAAAGCACTGAACCACCCCGGCTCCGCCAAAATCTGCTCCTCGTGCTCCTTGTCAAACAGCGCCGCCACCTCCCGCAGCAAAGACACCGTATCCCCGCAGGCAGACAGATTAAATCCGATCTCCTCCAGCCCCTCCCGGGAAGCAAGCATCAGGTTAATCCGATAATTGAGAGGAAGCACATACTGAGTCCCCTCAAACCGCCCGCCATCCATCACCTTATCCACAAAATCCTCACCATTCCAGCCATTCTCCGCTGTCATATACTCATCCAGCGGCGCAAAGGCCCCCGCGGCAAGCATTTTGTGAACGTCGTCCAGTCCCAGCGAGCTAAACAGCAAAAGGTCCGGTCCTTTGCCCGCCATAAGCTGAGTCTTTACCTTCTCACTGCTGCTTAATGGCTCCATCATGCTGTAGGTCACCAGTTCCAGCTCCACCTCCGGATACGTCTCCCGAAAGCTCTGAATCCCCTCTCCGTAGTATTTCGCCTGATATTCGCTCAGATACACCGACAGCCCCTCCTCCTTCCCGGCGGCCACCCCGCCAAGGGCCAGAGCCGCCAGCCCCGCCAATATCAGACTATTTTTCCATCTCTTCATTTTGATTCCCTCCGTTTTTTACTAATAAGACTGATATTTCCGGGAAAAGGTTGCGGATCAGCCGCTTTTTTCAAAAAAAGAGTTTCGCTCCCGCGAAACTCCCGCACCGTTTGCCGTTTCCGGCGCTTCCCTATTCCTCCAAAACAGATTCCCAGCCCTTTTGCTTTAGCACCTGCCCATAGCCCTCATCCTCGAAACAAAAAGCGAGAAACTCCATGGCTTCCCCGGGAAGCTCTGTGTCCCCGGAGATGACGAAACCGCCGCAGAGCCCGCCGTCCCCCCGAAGTCCGGCGGGAATCATCGGAACGGAGCACTCCGCCCCGCTCTCCAGCGCCCCCTCCTTCCAGCCGATCCTGGCCAGCATTCCGTTTCCCATCCACTGCTCATAATCCAGTATGTATGGCCGAAGCGTGTCTGACTCCGGGTAAGGCCAGATGTGCCCCCCAGTCAGCGTAATATCGGCCGCCGTATGATTCATCAGCAGCTTGACCACGTCCGCTCCCCTGTTCCAGCAGATTTCCACCGCTATCCCGGCGCGCTCCTCATATTCCCGGGCCGCCGAGCGGATCCAGTCCGCCAGCGTCCCCTCCGGCTCCCATCCGGTATCCGGCAGCATCACCGTGAGCACCCTTCCCTCCGCGCTTTTTGTCCTTCCCTCCTCAGGCAGATCAAATACCGGGAGGCGGGCCGACTCCACGCCTTGCCGGATCAGAGAGCCATAGGCCCATCCGACGCTCTGCCCCACCCCGTTCTCCGAAGCTTCCGCAAAGGTGGGATCCAGAAAATCCACATAGCTGAGCAGCTCCGCCCAATCAAAGTATAGATCCACCGGAAGGTTTTCCGCATAGTTGTCCATCTGTCCCACGAAAAAGGCGTTCAGGGCCCCCAGAGCCGCCGTCCGGTTCGCGGTATTCTGGTTCACCGCCACCATCTGCCTCAGTACCGCCTGAGATTCGCCCTCGGTCCCCGCCAGAGGCAGAAACACAATCTCTTCCTCCTCCGGTAAAAGAGCCAGCTGGGACGCCAGAATCCGATAATTGTCTATCCCTGCCGTCAAAAACAGAAACGCCCCCTCCGCAAAAGCCTCTCCCCCGTCGATCGCGTTCTCTGCCGCCGTCCCTTTCCCGTCCGCCGCTTCCTCATCCCCGAAAAGCCCTTCCAAAAAACGGCTGCTGTCAAAGGGGCTCTCCCCCGTATTTTCCTGATACAGGCGGGCCGCCGCCAAAATATCATCCGTCGTCTTCAAGTCATCCTCGGAAAGTCCCAGCTTTGAAAGCCGGCTCTGAGTCGTGCAGAGGATGGGCATATCCACGGATACCGGAATCAGATACTGCCGGCCATCGTTCTGCCCCGCCTCCAATGTCCCTGGCAGAAAGCGGGAAGCAAGGAAGACACAGGTATCGCTCTCCATCCACCCGCTGAGATCAGCAAAATACCCCGCCTCCATCCAGGCCGCCGGGTCCTCACAGCTGTATTCATCCAGAAAAATTAGATCCGGCCCCTCTCCCGCCTCCAGCTCCGCCAGAAGCTCCTCCCGGTAGTCCCGGGCGGTCAGTCCGCTCTTATCCACCAGCTTCCAGGTGATCCGGGGATAGATTTCACTCTCCTCCGAATACTGGGCGATCTCGCTCAGATTTTCATACATAGCCACCATGGCCCGCACGTACGCCTGGTTCCCATGATCCAGATAAATCGTAACCTCCGCCGTATCCGTCCCCGGCCGCAAATACCGAGGCCGCAAAAATAAAACCGAGGCCGCGCAAATCAAAAGCAGCAGCGCCACACCCGCGGCCGCATATTTTCGTCTGTCTCCTTTTTTTCCTCTCATTTCCCGTCTCCCAGGCTTTCACTCCAACCAGCCATCCAAAAGCGTCCTCTCCGTCACCGGCTGCGGGGCCGGCTCCACAGACTCCCGCATTCCCACCACAGTCAAGCTGTCCCGGCGTTCTACCAGCACCACCTCAATCTTCTCCGAGAAGCAAAACGTTCCGTCCACCAGCACATCACAGGCTACATTTCCGCTGACCTCATATCCCTTGCGCTTCGCCTCCACATACCGGACCGTGATCTCCACCTCCGGCCACCGGCCCTCCTCCGGCGAAATATACCGAGTCACTTTGTCCCGAAAACAGTAGGCGGCCTGGACCGTGTTCGTATTGATCTGCCAGGCGCCCCCGGTATCCTCCTGCCCTGTGTACATCACCACGCCGTTTTCCACAAAATCCTTCAGCACGGCCACCGTTTTCTCGGCCGCCCTCGCCTCCCCCTCACCGGTCTCCCTCACCAGAGGCGAGATGGTATAAATGATCCGGTTCAAAATGGGGATATCCGCCGCATAAGAAGGAAATACGGCGAAAAACAAAAAGACACACACCACCGCCGCGGCCGCTCCCCGGCCCGCGACCCTGCGGCAAAGCCCCGGCCTGCCGCTCCCCGGCCATCTCACTTCCTCACCGGAACGCTCCGGCGCCTTAGTCCGCAGTTCCTCCAGCGTCCGGTCCATCCGGTCACTGAAACGCTCTGATACTGCCGGAAAATTCTCTTTCAGCCTTTTCCTCACGTCATCATCTCCTCCGCTCTCTGCCGCCCATCCATCCTCTCAGACGCGTTACCCCCGCAAAGCCCCCGCCTGTCAGAATAAAGCCTCCGTCCCTCTATTTCAGCGTCTCTCTCAGCCCTTTTCTGGTCCGGGACAGCCTGCTCTTCACCGTTCCCACCGGCTCCCCCAGAATCTCCGCGATCTCCCGGATCTTGTATCCCTCCAGATAAAACAGCAGCAGCGCCACCCGGTCCTTCTCCCCCAGCTCCTTCAGGGCATTCCACAAATCCACATCCGGAGGGTGAAAATCCTCCGACACCTCCCACCGCTGGGGCTCCTCCCTCCGGTTCCTCTTCATCAGATCCACACACTCATTCCGCAAAATTTTCAAAATCCAGGTTCGGAACTTTCCCTTATCTCTCAGAGAGTCCAGATTCTCATACGCCTTCCATATGGCATTGGCCGCTGCGTCCTCCGCGTCCCACTCATTGTGCGGCACCGACAACGCGACGTAAAACATTGTACTCTTCAAAGACCGCACCTGCTCCTCAAACCAGGCGCCGTCTCTCTTCTTCTCCAACGCGCAAACTCAACCCGTCCCGATATTTTAATAGGACTGTTCTATCCCCAGAAAGGCTGCGGGCTTTTTGGAAAATTCCGCTAATCGTAATTTAAAATTCGTTTTGAGTAAGTGTTTCTGTATTCTGACGGCGTCATGGAAGTTGCCGATTTATAATTTCTGATAAAATTATGATAATCAGAAAAACCACATTTTTCCGCAATATCATTGATACTCAGATTTGTATCGAGCAATAAAAAATTTGCCTGATCGATTTTATAATTGATGATATACTGTTTCAATGTGATGCCGGAAACCTTTTTAAAATATCTCGATATGTACTTTTCATTATAGCCAAAATGCTCCGCAATATCACTCACCTTAAATCCTATATCAGGATAATAGCTAATAAAATCAATGATGTCATTATAAAGTCGGAGGGAATCCTTCGAGGCGTTCTTCCTCACACTTTTCTGGGAAGACTTCAAAAGTCCGTATTGATTGGATATCTCACACAAAATCAGCGTGGTAAAATAATTTAGATAATGCATATCATATCCTGATTTGACACAGTCCTGGAGCTGCCGCATCAGCAAAAGAACCTTTTGGGGATGAAACAGATGTCCTTGTTCAGGAAGAACGATGGAGTCCTGACCATAATCAATAAAGGAGGACGTGGGTCTGGAAAGAAATGCCGTATTGGAGCACAGAAAATGAAGCCAATAAAAGCTGCACTTTGATTCCTTATAGCCTTCCTTTGATCCGATATCTAAATTCGACCGCTGATTCAAATATGGCCCAAGCAGAAGATAGTCTCCCGCCTTTATAGCGTAATTCTTCTGTCTTGAAGTAAGATACAGCGTATCATCTGTGACTACGATCAGCTCAAAATCCTCATTCGTAAAGCGGTTATGCTTCCAGTCGGCAGTTAAAGCCTCAAATTTGCCGGTACGGTTAAAATGAAACGGCGTTAAGACATTAAAACGAAACAGTGACGTATTATTTTCCATATCTGACCATCCCCTCTGCGCATCCACATCATCCAGACTCCCCTTTCACTATAGCTGTTTTTTTCCGTCAGCGCAATAGCCATCCTAAATCAGACAAAATTTGGCATAAAAAATATCAAAATATAATATTTTCACTGTATTTTCAACAAATAAACCAGAAATAATTATGGAAAATACAAGAGTTTTTTACAAAAAGAACCAGTTCTATTTGGCATGAAAAAGTGCGATTTGGCATTTTCACGAACCGCTTTATTCTATATAATTGTAATATATAGTTTAAACATAAGACGTTTTATGGTTAATGTATCCAATTATCAAACAACTATATAAAAGGAGGGTAATTATGAAACATAAGCAAATATTCGCCTTTGGCCTGACACTCGGAATACTACTCAGCTTCGGCGGCTCTGCTCTCGCGGAGGGAGACGGCTATTCTCTGCCTCTGTGTGAGCCGGGAAGTGAGACTCTGACGATTCTTACCTACCAGAACTGGCACTCTTCCTCCTACTATGACTCGGAGGACGGCCTTCCCATAGAAAATGAAATCGCCAACATTACTGGAGTCAATATAGAATGGGAATGCGTATCCAGTGATGATTACACCACAGTGGCTCAGACACGTCTGGCGGCAGGCATTGATCTTCCTGACATCATTCGCGTACCAAACGGTACCGTGGGACTGGCAGAATACAGCAGCCAGGGCCTCCTGATAAACATGAAGGAATATATCAATGAGACAGATACCCCCAATCTCTGGAAACTGTTTCAGGAGCAGCCCATCTATGAGGCGCAGAGCACCTCGCCCGACGGAAATATTTACGGAATCCCCCATGCGGAGTTTGACATAAACAACTACGTAGTCATGTGGGACGCGATTCGCCAGGACTGGCTGGATACCCTTGGGTTGGAAATGCCCGAAACCATCGATGAGCTGCACGATGTGCTGGTCGCCTTCAAAGAGCAGGATCCCAATGGAAACGGAAAGGCAGACGAAGTTCCGCTCGGCTATCAGAACGACTCCATGTACGGACTGTACAGTCTGAAAGAGGCCTTTGGCTTCAACAATACGGATATCTGGTCTGTGTCCGATGACGGGACGGTGGCGTTCGATTTGATCGATGAAAAATTCAAGGACTGTCTCACCACTCTGAACCAGTGGTACGGGGAGGGTCTGCTGAGTACCACAATTGACGGATCCGATACAGACTCTCTCATTGCCCAGGACCGTCTTGGCGGCGTCACCATCAGCTCCACGGACAATCTGATTTCCAAGAGCGACACATTGAAAAGCGCCGGCGCGGAAAACGGAGAGTTTGTATTCCTGCCTCTGCTTTCCAATGACAACTACCCGGACAACACACCCACGGTCAGCAAAAGGCAGTCCTTCCACGATTACTATGCGGTGACTGTGGACTGCGAAAATCCCAAGCTTGCGGTTCAGTGGATCGACTGGGTATACGCTTCCGAGGAATCTGCCACTCTTCGTTATTGGGGATTTGAGGATGACACCTACACCGTGGAAAATGGAGAAAAGGTCTTTACCGATAAGGTAATCAACAGCGGCACCAGTGCCATCGATGTTATGCGGGAGATCGGCGCATGGCCCAATTTTGTGGGCAATGAGTATGGGGACGCGTTCCGGGCTATGTATGCGGGAAGCTATTTTGATACGGCCTATGAGGAATTCAAGGACACTATGTCCGACAGAGTTCCCATCATCATCGGAACAGAAGAAGAAAACAAGGTATACACAGAGAAATGGCCGGACATCGAAACCTATGTGAAAGAGAATGTAGTGAATTTCATCACAGGAAACCGTTCTCTGAATGAGTGGGACAGCTATGTACAGACACTGAAGGATATGGGAATTGACGAGGTGGTTTCCGTGAAGCAGGCATGGTACGACAGAGCAAATGTAAACTAAGCCATATGATCTATTTAGGGGGCTGGAGCTGCTTTAGCTGCGGCCCTCCTTCGCAAAGGAGGGGTATGCTTGAAGAAAAATAAAAACGCCGCTAAAGTACCGCTGCGCAAAGCGATCCGGAGAGATAAATATCTCCTTTTGATGATCCTTCCCTGTATTTTATATTTTCTGGTCTTTCACTATCTTCCCATGGCCTGGAATATTGTGGCCTTCCAGAAATACAGTATCCGAAAGGGGATTCTCGGAAGTGAGTGGGTAGGATTTCAAAATTTTAAGCGCTTTTTTGACAGCCCCTATGCGTTCCGGGTCATACGGAATACCTTTGTTTTGAGCTTTATGGATCTGATTTTCGGCTTTCCTGTGCCCATTCTCTTTGCCCTGCTCCTGAATGAGGTAAAGAGCAAATGGGTCAAAAAAACCATACAGACTTTTTCTTATCTTCCCCACTTTATCTCCATTGTGGCGGTGGTGGGTATCATGAAAATTATTTTAAGCCCCACGGACGGCATTATAAACATACTGATTATGAAGCTGGGCGGAACCTCCGTCAACTTTTTTTCAGAGGCCTCCGCCTTTCGCTGGCTGTACGTCCTGTCCAATATCTGGCAAAATTTTGGCTGGGACTCCATTATTTATTTTGCCGCGATATCCGGAGTCAGCCCGGAGCTCTACGAGGCCGCAATTGTGGACGGCGCGGGGCGGTGGAAAAAAATGTGGTACGTTACGCTTCCCTGCATTTCCCCCACCATCATTGTATTGCTGATTATGAGGATCGGATGGCTTTTGAGTGTGGGATTCGAAAAAATTATACTGATGTACAATGAGTCCACCTACGAAACCGCGGACGTAATCTCCACATACGTGTACCGGGCCGGATTACTAAACGCTGACTTTTCCTATGGGACCGCAATCGGGCTATTTAACTGTCTTGTGAGTCTGTGTCTCGTCCTCTTCGCAAATTATATTAGCCGAAGGATGAGTGATACAGCTTTATTTTAAGAGGTAAAACAGATGATAAGAAAAAAGAAATTTCAAAAAAATGGCCGAATCGGAACAGTCGTCATCTATGTCATTATTCTGTTTGCGGCGCTTATCACACTATGTCCCTTTTTATACGTGATCGCAAATTCTTTGAGCAATCCGATCAATGTCATACGAAGAGATGTGGTTCTATGGCCGGTAAATTTTTCTCTGCAATCTTACACGACGCTTTTTCAGCAAAATGATATTTTGCAGGCATATGGAAATACCATTTTGTATACCCTGGTCGGAACCATTGTAAACATTGTTCTCACCGTAATGGCCGCTTACGCCCTCTCCGTAAAAAGGTTTTTTCTGAGAAAACAAATATCGCTGTTCATTGTCATCACCATGTTTGTCTCCGGAGGAATTATTCCCTCCTATATTGTCGTAAATAAGGTAGGGCTTTACGATTCATTCTGGGCTCTGATCATTCCTACGGCCATCAGCGCCTACAACCTCATTGTGGCACGCAGCTTTTTTGAATCCATCCCGGAGGAATTGTCAGAGTCAGCCCACATGGATGGGGCAAATGACTTTACGATTCTCTGGAAAATCATCGTACCGATTTCAAAGCCCATTATTTCCGTACTGATTATTTTCTATGCTGTCGGACACTGGAATGAATACTTTAATCCCATGATTTACTTAAAAAGCCGGGAGCTGAAGCCCATTCAACTCTATCTGAGAGACATCATGGTGGCAAACCAGCAGGCTTCCACCAGCACAGGCGGCACCGGAGCAGAACGTCAATATTATTTCGAAGCCTTGAAATTTTCCACAATCGTAGTGACAACCCTGCCCATCACCGTCATTTATCCCTTCTTCCAGAAATATTTTGTCCAGGGCATGATGGTGGGCGCCGTCAAAAGCTGACAGAAAGGAGAACGCTTATGAAAGAATGTGGTTACAAATACAAGCCCAGGGGCTGTACCGGAGGATGGCAAGTCATCGGGACCCGGCCCGTCCTTGGTCCCGGTCTCGGTACCGTAAACGATCCCTTTGTAATGAAGGAGGACGGAATCTACAAAATGTGGTTTTCCTGGAGAAAAGGAAGAGTGATCGCCTACACAGAGAGCGCGGATGGTATGAGATGGGATAACGTCCAGGTCGTCCTCATTCCGGTGACGGGCTCCGCCTGGGAAGGACACGAGGTTTGCCGTCCCACCATCGTCAAAAGGAACGGACTTTATCATATGTGGTACACCGGATTAATGTATCCCACAGAGATAAACAGCGCCAAAAGCTGTATCGGCTACGCCCAAAGCAGGGATGGTCTCCTCTGGACCAGAGAAAAAACTCCTGTTCTGACGCCTGATGAACCTTGGGAACAAATTGCGGTTTCTCATCCTCATGTGCTTTGGGATGATCGGCGACTTCTCTATCAGATGTGGTACAGCGGCGGCCGCCAGCATGAAGCCGACGCTATCGGCTATGCGGAAAGCCCCGACGGCCTTCATTGGAAAAAAGCTCCCCACAATCCGATTTTAACACCAAACCCGGCTCATTACTGGGAAATGGGGAAGGTACTTGCTCCCTATGTTATAAAGAAAGATGGCTTCTACTATATGTTCTATCAGGGAATGGACGGTGACCTGATTGCCGGGCTCGGCGTCGCCAGATCCAAGGACGGCATTCACAACTGGGAGCGCTATATCAGCAACCCGATCCTGGCGGGCGTGGATGGAAACTGGGATTGGCTCGGGACGAGAAAAATCAGTATCACAGAAGAGGCCGAAGGTTACCAAATGTGGTATACCGGGGGGATGCGGGAGGGGCAGGCCATCGGTATTGCCTGCCACCCGGGATGGGATTTTCGCTTTGATGAGCAGGAGGACGAAAGAGGCTTTGGACACGGACTTGGAAGTGTCAATTACTATTATCATGATGACATCGCAAAATACTGAGAGGAGGCCATGATGCATAAAGCAGATCAATATAAGCCGATTCCCTGTGGTACCACCGCAGGCTGGGTACGGATAGGCACTGCTCCCCTGTTTGGCGGAGCGATGGGAACTGTGTTTGACAACTATGTAATTTATGAAGACGGAATTTATAAGATGTGGTACTCCTGGCGGCCAGTGGCATGCATTGTCTATTCAGAAAGCAAGGATGGGCAGACCTGGTCCCTCCCAAGGGTGGCGCTCACCTTAGACGAAAATTCCCAGTGGGAATGCTCCGAGGTGAGCAGACCCACCGTACTGCATATCGGAAATTTATACCATATGTGGTATACCGGTCACAAATGGTGCGAAACCCACTCCACCAGTGTCATTTGCTACGCTACAAGCCCGGATGGAATTCACTGGAAGAAATATGGGGAGCCGGTCATGAAATGTACTCAGCCCTGGGAAAAACAGATGATCTGGTGTCCCCACGTCATATGGGAGGAAGATACACAAATTTTTAAAATGTGGTATTCCGGAGGGGCCACACCAAAGGGAGAGGCGGATGCCATCGGCTACGCCCAGAGCAGCGACGGAATTCACTGGAAAAAACATCCTGCAAATCCCATATTCGGCCCGGACCCCTCTCATCATTGGGAAATGTATAAGGTGTCCGCATGCTTCGTCTGGAAACAGGACGACTGGTATTACATGACCTATCTCGGAAGTGACTCCGATATGCGGGCCGCTAACGGAATGGCCCGTTCCAGGGACGGAATCACCGGATGGCAGCGCCATCCGGATAATCCCACCTTCGGGGAAATCGAAGGTCAATGGGACTGCGCCGGCGTCTGTAAGGTGAGTGTCCTGAAACGGGAGCATGGTTATATGGGATGGTATAATGGTTTTAATCACACACTGGAGGAAATGGGTCTTCTCTGGCATGAGGGGTTTGACTTTCAATTTCCGGAATATGGAACAAGCAGGGCATCCATTCGGGGCAACGGGGCATGCTATTCCGAAATAAATGAAGTATTCTAGTCAAAGGAGATCCGCATATGATCAGAAAAAAAACACACATGGTTTCACTGAACAAGATTTCCATCCAGGATACTTTCTGGGAGAAATATATGGATTTGATAAAAACCCATGTCATTCCTTATCAGTGGGACGCGTTAAATGACCAAATCGAGGGGGCGGAACCGAGCCATTGTATGCGCAATTTCAAGATTGCCGCAGGTATCGAGCAAGGAAAATTTCATGGTATGGTATTCCAGGACAGCGACGTTTATAAATGGCTGGAGGCGGTGGCCTACTCCCTTATGTGGAATCCTGACCCTGTCCTGGAGCAGAATGCCGACGAGACCATTCAGCTTATCGGGGCTGCCCAGATGCCGGATGGATATCTGGATACATACTATATTCTCACCGGCATAAACAAACGATTCACAAATCTTATGGACCATCATGAGCTTTATTGTATGGGTCATATGGTGGAAGCCGCTATTGCCTACTTTAAAGCGACCGGAAAGGATCAGTTCCTGAAAATCGCCATTAAGTATGTGAACTTTTGTTATACCTGTATTGGAATCGGTGAAGGAAAGCTTCCCGGATATCCGGGACATGAGATTGCGGAGATGGCACTTGTGGCGCTCTATGAAATTACAGGCGATACAAAGCATTTAGAGCTGGCAAAATATTTTATTGATCAGCGGGGACAGGAACCACTGTACTTTAAAGAGGAGCGCCGCAAAAATAACAACGGATTTTTCTGGAAGGACAGCTATTTTCAAGAGCAATATTACCAGGCCGCCAAGCCTGTGAGGAAGCAGACACGGGCAGAGGGACATGCTGTCCGGGCCCTTTATCTGTATTCTGGAATGGCTGAGGTCGCCGCGGCCACAGATGATGATGAGCTTTTCGACACCTGCGAAGGCTTATGGGAAAACATCACTCAAAAACAGATGTACATTACCGGTGCTGTCGGCGCGTCCCAATACGGAGAATCCTTTACCTTTGATTACGATCTTCCCAATGACACCGCCTATGGGGAAACCTGCGCCTCCATCGGTATGGTATTCTTTGCCCGGAGAATGTTTGAAATTACGGGAAAAAGCAGTTATATTGACGTGATGGAACGCAGTCTTTACAACGGCGTCATCAGCGGAATATCTCTGGACGGTGAAAAATTCTTTTATGTAAATCCTCTGGAAGCGGTACCTGAGGCCTCCGAAAAGGATCACGGGAAAGCCCACGTAAAAATTACCCGCCAAAAATGGTTCGGCTGCGCCTGCTGCCCGCCTAATATCGCAAGACTGCTCTCCTCCCTGGGCGGATACGCCTATGAAAAGAACACCTCAAATTTATTTATCAATTTGTTTATCGGAGGAACCGTCGATGCTGAATTTGAAGGTGTCAAGACCCGGCTTTCCATAAAAACCAATTATCCCTGGTCCGGAAATGTCCATATCCAAGTCTCAGCAAAGGTCCCCGCCGCCTTTACCCTCCACATCCGAGTTCCGGACTGGTGCAAAAAGTGGGATCTAAAGATTAGCAATCCCAGCATCAAAGTCTCCCAGAGAAACGGATATCTCTGCCTGGACGGTACCTGGCAGAGCGAGGATGAGGTTGTCTTTGAGATGGCTATGCCAGTGAGGCTCCTTTCCTCCCATCCAAGAGTTCGGCAAAATGTCGGAAAGGTGGCTGTGATGAGAGGCCCGGTGGTATATTGTCTGGAGGAGGCCGACAACGGCGGACAGCTCCAGGAAGTATGCCTGGATCATCCTGACTTTGAAATCTGCCGAGAGCCCAATCTGCTGAATGGCGTTGTAACATTGAAAACCACCGGAGAGCGGCTTTCCGAGAAAGAGTGGGGGGAGCATACCTTATACCAGGAATACCAGCCTCCCGCCCGCCAAACGGCAAAGCTTTTGTTTATTCCCTATTTCGCCTGGAGCAACCGCGCTCCGGGAGAAATGCTTGTGTGGATCCATAAAAGGTAAAATTTTAAGAGGGCCGCCCAAAGGGCTGCCCTCCTTTTCAGTGACTCCAGACCAACACCATCAGCCCGATCAACAGCCCCAGCCCCACCAGATAGGCCAGTCCGATCAACATCGTGGCCTTCAGGGTACCCAGGATGAACATAAAGCGTTCCTTCCCGGTGAGGGAATGGTCCTCCCAGGGGCGTGAGGTCTGGGGGGAGGGCCGGTCTGCCATGGGGCGGCTGTCATCCCTTTGGGCGGACTGTGCCGCCGGATGACTCCTGTTCCCTGGCGCCGCCGGACGCCAGCCGCCGGACCATGTGCCCCGGGGCACATCGCTCATATCCGCTATGGTATGGCCGTCGTCCTCCGCCTGGTTTTCTTCTATGTCAAAGCCTTTCCTTCTCACCGCTGCCCTCCCTTCCCGGACGCCGGGGATCCTTTTGGCAGGCGGTCAGCCGGCACATGGCCCGGCCGCCTGCCGTCGGAATCCCCGGATACCTTCTCTGCGATTCTGGATCATTCACGGCGCTTCTTACTGATCGTACAGATGGCACACCACGTAATGCCCCGGTTCGATCTCTCTCTGCTTGGGAGCTACCTCCTTACATTTCGCCATGCAGTTGGCACAGCGGGTGTGGAACTTGCAGCCCTTGGGCGGATTGGCCGGGGAGGGGATGGAGCCCTCCAGCACGATCCGGTTCATTTTTGCGTTCGGGTCCGGGATGGGGATGGCGGAAAACAGCGCCTTGGTGTAGGGATGGAGCGGATTCTTGAAAATATCCTCCGTCTCTCCGTACTCCACCAGATTCCCCAGATACATCACGCCCACCGTGTCGGAGATATGCTCCACCACCGACAGGTCATGGGAGATAAACAGGTAGGTCAGGGAAAACTTCTCCTGCAGCTCCTTCAAAAGATTGATAATCTGAGCCTGGATGGACACATCCAATGCGGACACCGGCTCGTCGCAGACCACAAACTCCGGATTCAGCGCCAGGGCTCTGGCGATACAGATACGCTGCCGCTGGCCGCCGGAAAACTCATGGGGATAGCGGTCCTTGTGGAAGGGCTGCAAGCCGCAGTTGTCCATCACCTGGTCAATATAATCGTTAAACTCCGCCTTCGGCACCAGCTTGTGCTCCCGCACCGCCTCACCGATGATCTCTCCCACCGGAAGCCGGGGAGAAAGGCTGGAAAAGGGGTCCTGAAAAATAATCTGCATCTTTGTCCGAAGAGCCCGGAGCTGGTCGTGGGACAGGTCATAGACCTCCTGGCCGTTGAACAGCACCTGGCCTCCCGTCTTCTCGCCGGAGAGCCGCAGGATGGTCCGTCCGGTGGTGGTCTTGCCGCAGCCCGACTCTCCCACCAGGCCCATGGTGGTGCCCCGCTTCAGATTGAAGGTGACGCCGTCCACCGCCTTCACATGCCCCATGGTCCGGGACATCATGCCGCTCTTGATGGGGAAATACTTCTTCAGATCATTTACCATTAAAATATACTGAGGGTCATAGGTTACGCCCGCCTGCCCCATCGTCTTACTATTACTTTTCGAGGCCATCTATTTTCCCTCCTTCTTCTTGCGTTTTCCACTGTCCTTCTTTTCCGCCGATGCCGCCGCCTCGGGCTTCTCCTCCTGCTTTGCGGCGCCAGCCTCTCCCTCATAGTACCGGTAGCAGCTCACCCTGTGTGTGGGACTTAAACTAATCTCCCTGGGATACTCTCCCCCGCAGCGCTCCACGCACATCTCGCAGCGGTCCTTGAAATAACAGTAGTTCGGCATGTTCACCGGGTTTGGTACCTTGCCGGGGATGGAATAAAGCTTATCCACCTGCTTGCCCACCACAGGCTTAGAGGCCATCAGGCCGATGGTGTAGGGATGAGAGGGA
>CAZGRM010000002.1:0-56838 GCA_964528295.1 uncultured Lachnospiraceae bacterium | reverse complement strand
TTCAAGGCTGCTTTTTCGTTTGCACCACCTTCGATTCTTTCCTTAACGATTTGTAAAACTGGAAAAATCGGAATATGGAGGACGAGATTGTAATGAAAACTTTGATATTAAATGGATCTCCAAGAATAAATAGTGACACTAGCAGTCTTATTAATAAAATCACTGAAAAAATTACAGGAGAGTACAGAATTGTAGATGCCTATAGGTGCAATATTTCACCTTGCCTTGATTGTCGGTATTGTTGGAAGAATAAAGGATATGCAATTTTACAGAACAGTAAAAATATAGTGATAAATCAGATAATATGATGAAAAATAAGTAGCAAAAACAAGGAAAAACACTCAGATTTCATTTCTGAAAGCTCGTGAGGGCGGCCGTACAGTAGGATCAGGCCGTGTTGCTTCTATCATCGAGTAATCAGTCAAAAGCAGGATTTTATGGGGCTTTCCGAGAAATCGGGGAGCCCTTTTTAGATCTTGCGGGCAGCGGAAACAAATTTAAAAAGTATGGATCCGCCTCTGTTATATTATGAATATGGAATAAAAAATAGATAGAAGAAGAGCTTGCGCCAAAGCGCGCGATTCGGTAACGGGAGGAGGATCATGATGACAGAACGATATAACGAAACAGAGATGGGGAACGCTGCCGCGGAAGTCATTCCGGAGAGGCCGGACAGAGCCCGCAGGATTGTGGTAATGGGCGGCTCTTTTAATCCGCCTACGGTGGCCCACAGAAAGCTTTTGCTGGCGGCCGTGGACTCTTTGCGCGCGGATGCGGGGATTTTTGTCCCCTCCAGCGAGAAATATGTGGAAAGAAAGATGAAAAGACAGCGTCATCCGAAGGAGGTTCTGAGTGAAGAGCTGAGAAGCCGGATGCTGCGGCTGATGTGCGGGGAGGATGGGCGTCTGACTGTGGAGGAATGCGAGTTTCAGGACGACGGGAGAGGGAATACCTTTCGGACAATGCAAGAAATCCAGAAAAAGAATCCGGACGCCACGCTGTATTTCCTGATTGGCGGCGATAAGCTAAACGTCATCACACGATGGCACAGCGGAAACGCGTTTTTTGAGCAGTTCAAATTTGCGGTGGTAAAGAGAGACGGGGTGGATCTGAATCAGCAGATCATGGATCATCCGCATTTGGCAAGATACCGGGACAGCTTTTTCCTGGTGCCGGAGCCGGAGGGAATCGGGGGAATCAGTTCCACCGTACTTCGAGACCGGCTGCGTATGGGAGACGCGGGGGCGGAAGAATTGGCGCATCCGCAGGTATGGAAGCTGTTGGTGGAGGAGGGGTGGCTGAGAACGGAAATCCGGTCTTTCCGGGACCAGTATGAATTTCTCAGCAATTTCTATCCGGCTCCCATAGAATATGAAGGCTTGCGCTATTTAAATAATGAGGCCGCTTTTCAGGCCCAGAAATGTCTGACGGAGGAGGAGAAGAGAGCATTTACAGATTGTCCGCCGGGGAAAGCGAAACGCAGAGGACGTCAAGTGCGGCTCAGAGAAGACTGGGAAGAAGTGAAAGTGAATTTGATGGAAAAAATCGTGCGGGCAAAGTTCGCTCAGCACCCGGAGCTGGCCGCGCTTCTTCTTGACACAGGGGAGCGAGAATTAATAGAGGGAAATACCTGGCAGGATACGTTCTGGGGAATAGATTTGAAAACAGAGGAGGGAGAGAATCATCTTGGAAAGATTCTGATGAAGGTACGAAAGGAGCTCCGGGGCGTGTGATTGGACCGGCAATTTGCCAGGGTCAGCAGAATAGACGGCTATCTTTACTGACATTCTGAAAGGAGGAATCGGGTATGACGATGATGAAGGTGAATCAGGACGGCGTATTGGAAAAATATGAGGGACAGGAGGCCGTGGCGGTGGTGCCGGAGGGCGTGGTGGAAATCGGAATATCCGCCTTTTACAATAATAAATCGATCCGAGAGGTTATTTTGCCGGATTCCCTCACCGAGATCGGCATCGGCTCCTTTCAAAAATCCGCGCTGGAGCGGATCGTGATTCCTTCCGGCGTCCGAAGCATCGGAAGAAGCGCTTTTGAGGAATGTACGGAGCTGCATTCGGTACTTCTGCCGGATTCCTTATCCGGCATTGACAGCTATGCGTTTAAGCATTGCGGTAAATTAAAAAATCTGACATTGCCGGAAGGACTGAGAAGCATTGAGAATGAAACGTTTTGCGGCTGCGGGATCGTGGAGCTGGACATTCCGGAGGGAGTGACCTATATCAGAAAAGGCGCTTTTTACCGTATGGAAAGCCTGGAAAGCCTGCGTCTTCCGAAAACGCTGGCAGGGATTGACCAGGACGTTTTCTACGGCTGCGTCAAACTGAAGGAGGTGTGTCTCCCGGAGGGACTGATGGAAATCCGCAGGCATGCCTTTGGCGGCTGCGCCGCCCTGGAGAAGGTTACATTTCCGGGTACGCTGATCAATGCGGAGAAGAATGCGTTCGAAAAAACTCCGGTGTACGGGACAAAGGAGCTGGAGGAGGTCTGCCAAAAAGCCAATGAGAGGATCGCCTATCCAAGACCAAGGAGCTATCAGGAGCTGAATTTTGGCGGTATGAAATTCTTTTACCGTTCCGAAAAAGAGGTATATGACGCCTTTCGCTCCCGGGGGACTCTTGAGAAACAGCGCGGTTTTGTTTACGATTATAGCCTGACCGATTCCCTCAGCATTTATCGCGACACAGAAGGCAGGCCCGTGTTGGGGAGTTACGTATCCATTCCCACCTTTGATTTCGGGGATCGGGAATGGGACAGCTACGCAAGGCTGTATCTGGGCCGCAGGGCGGGAGAGTGTTACGGGCTCCATATCAGCGGAGGGTATAAAATCTCCAGGATATGTTCCTATCGTGACGTCTGGTATGCGGACAGCAAAACAGAAAAAATCATGAAGCTGGTAGAGACAAAGCTGAACTCAGCGATATCTTTCGGATAAAAAACTGCTTCAGGAAAATGGGCCGCGCGAAGAAGATTACTATTTCTATGGGAGGAAATGATGGTGGAGCTGAAAATAAAATTGTGTCATCCCGGTTTTGCGGATGGACTGTTTAAAATCAGGGCGAAGGGCAGTCTGGCGGCTTCGCTTTACTGGGCGAACGCGGAGGGGCCGCTGCCCGGGTGGAGCGCCTTTGCGTATGTGCCTGTGAGTCCCACGGGGGACGCGGAATTCCGGTTCGATGGACATAGAGCCATTCCATACGGTGCGACGCATGTCTTCGTCCGGTGCGTTTTCCCGGATTTTCAAAGGACAGAGGAGGCAATAACCGCCCTTCCCGGGGAATATAGTTCATGCGGGCCGGGGACGGAGGGGGCGTTTTGCCAATTTTCTGTCATGAGTGATCTGCATCTGGCAAGGAAGCCGGGGAGGATCAGACGGGCCTTGAAGCTGGCTGAGAGCGAAGTGATTTTGCTGGCCGGAGATGTGGCGAATGATGGCAGAGCGGAGCAGTATTCGGATTTTCTTTCGTGTATAGAGGAGGCCGTGCCGGATAAGATTGTGCTGCCGATTGGGGGAAATCATGATTGGCCGGTCATTTCAGGAGGAGATTTTGAGGGACCTTCCGTTCCTTATTTTGAGTTTCAGGAGCGCTTGCTGAAAAGGGCGGAAGACAGGGGGCTCAAGATAACCAGGAGTGAGCTGGGACACTGGACCGCGGCGATAAAGGAAATTCATGTGATCGGGCTTAATTGTGTCATGCGTCCGAGGCGGCTGGCCTTTACCAGGGACACAGAGCGCTGGCTGGAGGGACAGCTTTTGGAAAAACGGGACGCAAAGCGGCACATCATTTTCTGTCATGCGCCATTAGCGGATCATAATCCCCAGAGGAGCGGCGGGGAAGCGTATCTGACCAGAAACAAAGATCTGCAAAATATGGTGGAACGCTGTAGAAATATCATTTACATTTCCGGGCATACTCACGTATCGCCGAATTATGAGAAGCCATGTGTGGAGTATGCGGAGGGAAATCTCTATTTGAACGATGGGAGTGTGGCTCCCACGGAGCTGAAGGGCCGGGAGTTGTATCCTGCGGAATGGAAGGACGGAGTGATCACAGAACTGAGAGTATCCGCTGACGCGGTCGAGATCACAATGAAGTCCGCACAGAGCGGGATGGCATATCCGAGAGGATACTACAGATTCCATTGGAATTAGCAGGGCTTCAAAATTCCCATTTACGCTCTCACAGGCCCGTTTACGCAGAACGCTTGAAATTGTTTTCCTCATTTGCTACCCTACGATTATTCGTATTTTCGGAAACGGGGTTGACTTAAAATGGCAGCAGGACGTACAATTTTGAGCAGAGCAGAGCTTGAGTGCTCCCTTTTTGGGGATAAATGGAATCGGTTGTTTTTTCATGCAGGAGTTCTTTTGCGTTAAGCGGAAGGGCTGCTGCTTTTTTGCTGTTTTTACAGGCATCTGAACATCATTGGAGAGTATGAGCCAAATATTGTGTAAAGGCAGGGGGAAACCAATGAATCCGGATGCGCATAGGGAAAATGCAAGGGTTGTCATGTTCGGGAAGATGGCTGCGGTACGGGAGCTGTGCCCGGTCCGGCTTTTACCGGAGCATCCCTGCGAAGCAGCCCGGTTTGAATTAAGGTTTACGCTTGAGAAAGTCAAATACCCCGCTGCAAGCAACGGGGTATTTGTACCCACAGGGCACTTACCCTTGCGGCAGTCGCCAAATATCCATGCAAGCATGGCTGCTTGGCTCGTTGCTCGCGGAAATAAAGAAAAAAAGGAAAAGCATGAGCAGCCGGGGCAGTTGGCCCGCGGCGAATGAGGAGGAAGAACATGGAAAATAAAAAGAAAGGGAAAATTCTGGCGGTGCTTCTTAGCGGGGCGATTATAGGAACACAGATACCGGGAATGACCGTGGCGGAAGGAGCCGCCGGATATACCGGGGGCATCTGTGAACACCATCCAGTACATACAGCGGAATGCGGCTATCAGGAAGCGGTATCGGAGCAGCCCTGCCGCCATGAGCATACAAAGGAATGCTATGAGTATGTGACAAGCTGTGTCCATGTACATACGGAGGAATGTTACCCGCTGATCGCCATTGAGGTGCCTGCGGGAGATCAGGATACAGAAGGGACGACGGAAGACGCAGGGACAGCGGAGACGGAGCTGGTGCGGGGACCGGAGCCGACAGCGTGCGCCCATGTATGCGGTGAGGACAGCGGCTGCGTGACCAAAACCTTAAACTGCATCCATGAGGATAAAGTAAACGCTGACGGCAGCATAACCTATGCGGTGCATGACGCAAGCTGCGGCTACGCCCCGGCGGTGGAAGGGAAGGAATGTACCTTTGTCTGCGAAATCTGCAGCGCACAATCCCTTTCGGAGACAGAAACAGAAGCACTGACAGTACAGACAGGAATAGCGGCAGCGGAAGGTGCAGATTCGGAGCCGTCTGCGACAACCACAGAAGCCGGGGACGAGGGAACCGATGAGGACGAGACAGATTCGGAAACGGAAACGTCCACAGAGGAAATGACAGGAGCCGGGCCGGAAGGAACGGCCGCAGAGACAGATTCGGAAACAGAAGCGCCTGCCGAGAAGACAACAGAAACCGGGACGGAAGGAACGTCCGCAGGGGAGATAGATTCGGAAACGAAAGAGTCCACAGAGAAAACCACAGAAGCCGGGACAGAGGGAACCGATGAGGACGAGACAGATTCGGAAACAGAGACATCCACAGAGAAAACCATGGAAGTCGGGACAGAGGGAACCGATGAGGACGAGACAGATTCGGAAACAGAAACGTCTACAGAGGAAACATCGGACTCCGATGCAGAGACCAAAACAGATGAAGTCGCACCAGACGAAGCCGTAATATCGGTGCAGGCGATGATCGACGCCCTTCCTTCTGTGGAGGAAGTGGAGAAGATGACGCCGGATGAGCGGAAAAAGGTTTACGATGACGCACAGGATGCGGCGGACGCCTATTTTGACGAGCTGACGGAAGAACAGCAGGCGCAGGTGGATCTGGCGAAGCTGATGGACCTGATGAATTATTTCAACGGGCAGGTATCCATGATGGCGTCTTCAGGAATGGGATGGATGCTTAGTGATGATGGTGTGCTTACAATAACCTCAGGTGAAGGGCTTACCTCCATCAGTGCCATCAGAGAGTCCTACAGAGATAGCATTAAGAGTATTATTATAGAAAAAGATGTAGGAGGAAGCATCGCCGATCGTGCATTTTGGGAGTGCGGTAACCTAACGAGCGTAACGGTAAAAGAGGGTGCAAAGATAACAAGCATCGGCGTTAGTGCATTCTATGGATGCAGTAGCCTTACAGAAATAACAATCCCGGACAGTGTGACAAGCATCGGCGCTAGTGCATTCCATGAATGCAGCAGCCTTACAGAAATAACAATCCCGGACAGTGTGACAAGCATCGGCACTGGTGCATTCTTTAGATGCAGGAGCCTTACAGAAATAACGATCCCGGGCAGTGTGACGAGCATCGAGGGGGATGCATTCCGTGAATGCAGTAGCCTTACAGAAATAACGATCCCGGGCAGTGTGACGAGCATCGGCGTTAGGGCGTTCTATGGATGCAGCAGCCTTACAGAAATAACGATCCCGGACGGTGTGACGAGCATCGGCAATTATGCATTCTATTACTGCGGCAGCCTGACAAAAGTAACCCTTCCTGCAACTGCGCCCATTAGTGTCACTGATAAGGCATTTTTCGGCAAGTGGGGTGATATTAATTTCATAATACCAGCGGACAGTATCGGCTCCGGCGAAGGGAAGTACAACTTGAACGAAAGTCCGTGGAATCAGATCAAAATGGTAAATAGAATGCAGGTTGACAACGGGAAATGTGTAATCGAGTCAGTGACGATAAACCTGTCTGCGCCGCAGGCGGGAGAAAATCTGCCCTCTGCGAACAGTGACACGGATGGCGTAAGTGTTTCCTCTAGCTGGAATCCGAACGATACCGTCGCAAAGGGTGAAATCACATATACCGTCACAGTGACCTTATCTGTCCAATCAGAAAATTATAAATTTGCAGACAGCGTAGCTGTAACATTTAATAATGAAAAAGTAGAAGATGAGGATATAACGGAAAAAGATGGCACGCTGATATTCACCCAGACCTACCAAATTCCGAAGCAATCACAGAATAGTCCTGTTATTTCTATTGACTACCAGAATGAAAAGCTGAACACAACAGCGGATATGGAATACAGGACGAACGAAGAGGAAACGTGGACAACCTGCGCCGCAGATATGACGGTGGCTGCTCTTGGGTGGAATGGAACTGCGAAGACGGTGCAGATCCGGATGCAAGAGACGGCGAATGCTTACGCAAGTGATCCGGCATCAGTCACAATCCCGGCCAGACCTGCGATCACAGTCAGCCAGACGACTGGCAGTACCACAGCCAGCAGCCTTACGGTAAGCGCCTCCGTTTCCGGCACTCCGGAGGGCGTATCACCGGAAGTGCAGTATCAGCTCGTGGCGGATGGTGGTTCTATAGACAGTGAAAAATGGCAGGATTCCGGGGCGTTTACGAATCTGAAAGCGGGAACTGGCTATACGGCCTATGCGAAATGCGACGCGACAGAAAGCTCCTTTGCGTCTGACATCAGCAGCGGCCAGACAGTGAGCACAGCAGCGGCGGCGTACACGGTCACCATTCCGTCTGAGGTTATTGCGGGGGACAGCACAAGTAAAGGGAAAGCGGAAATCTCCGTTAATACATCAAAGAGTTTTGATCTTGGCTATAACGGGCAGGTGCAGGTAAAAGTCCAAAGCGGCGGTGCGGTCAGTTCATACGGCAGCCTGACACTGACACGGCAGGACGCTTCCGATACGCTCACTTCCGCCATGTATGTAGACGGAAACGCTTTTACAGATATTACGAAGCCTGTCATGACGTTTACGATGGATAATTATAACCTGGAAACTGCAAAGGCGGAGGTTTCCTTCGCGGAGCCGAAGACCACAGATACGACGCAGACGGTCATCCCGGCCGGAACCTACAGCGGCACAGTATTCTTTGAGGTGACATACAGCGAGCAGGGAGGAGGGACAGAATGAAGAAGGCAGCAAAAATAATTCTGATCGCGGCGGCGGTGGTGCTCCTGGTGGGCGGCGGCGTGTTCGCCGGAATGAACTGGAATACCTGGTTCGGCGAACCGACGGAGCCGCAAACCACAGCGGCGGAGCCGGAGCTGGACACCAGCGCCGAGGACTGGACGGGGGAAAGGTCCGTCTACACCGGGGAGAAGAACACGGATACCATCGACATCCCCGGCTACGGCAGTATCACCCTGAAGGCGGACGATGCGGAGCAGACCGTGAACTTTTACAACCCGGAGCAGAACACCTGCTACTTCCGCATGTCGCTGCTGCTCTCCGACAGGACGCGGCTCTGGCAGTCGGGGCTCGTGGAGCCGGGAAAAGGGATTTACAGCATTACGCTGGATCAAACGCTCCCCGCAGGGGAGTATGAGGACGCGGTGCTCAAATACGAGTGCTTCGCCATGAATGAGGAACAGACACCGTTAAACGGTTCTGAGATAAAATTAACACTAAATGTAATAAAGTAAAACGTGAGGAGGACAAAAACAACGAAAAGAAACAAAATGACAGGAAAAATGTTGACGGGTATCCTGGCGGTTGGACTGATCGCAGCAGCGGCGGTTCCGGCATATGCGATTGAGGATCAGACAGGAGAAATGAAAGTGTCTTTCAAGAAAGCTGCTTCATATGAGCTTAATATCCCTGCGACGTTTTTGTTAAATGAGGTAACGGATTCATCGAAAGCAATTGGAGTAAGATCAATCAATTTGCCAACTGATAAAAAATTGCAGATTAAAGTAAGCAGCGGGATCGAGAACGGCAAGGTAACGCTTGAGGATGAGAGTGATGCTACCAATACCTGCTCTTCTACCGTGAGTTTGGAAAAAGGCGGTACAGGTATTGACGCTAATGCAGTCGTGGCAGAATTTGAGGGTATGAGCAGAACAGCGACATACGGTGGGACACTGTATTTTACAAAATTGGAAAATGTACAGGCAGGATCCTACAGTGCGACCATTGTGTTTACAGCGTCTGTTGTGGATAAAAATGCAACTGCAACTGAAACTCCAACTCCGTAAGTTGGAATAGAAAAAATAAAGAAGAAAGGCCGTCCGGCCCCGGCCGGACGGAGACAGAATGGAGTGAATAATGAGAAAAAAGACAGTAAAACGGGCATTTGCGGCATTTATGGCAGCTTCTGTGATGCTGCTGTCGTCTGTTCCGGCATTGGCCGAAGACACCGGTGACATGCGGCAGTCTAAGTCTATGGAGTTGTTCATACAAAAACCGCCCACCTACACTATGACCATCCCGAAAACGACCAATACCATTGAGTTTGCGAAAGAGAAAACAGTGATCGGAGACCTGTACGTTACCGGGAATGTGGGGACAAAGCAGCAGGTCCGGGTGGCGGTTGAGAAGACAGATTTTGTGGATGAAAAAGATGACACGAACAGTTTTCCCTTTGCTTTGCAGTATGCGGGGGAAGCTTTCTCGGGGGCAGTCTGGAGTTCCGCACAGCTCCGGGAAAAGGAGGCCACGGCCTATGAGCTGACCGTATACATCCCCACGGCGACATGGGCTGAGACGAAGGCGGGCACATACAAAGCGTCCCTTACCTTTAAAGCGGAGCTGCAGGATGTACAGTAAAGCCCGGCAATACAGGACGAAGAGGCGGTGATACCGATGAAATGGAAAGGAATCTTTGCGGGGCTGGCGCTGTTCGTTTTTCTGACAATGCTTGCCGCGCCCACAGCTGTTTACGCACAGGAAAACGGAGGCAGCCGGATTGTTTTGGAAATCGTGGTGAAAGGGCAGCCCGCCATGGTGGAAAACAATAAGGCGGAAGCTCTCCTGCCGGACGGGACGGCCGTCACGGTAGAAGGAGAAACACTGCCGGACAGTCTGCTGCTGGTGTTGGAGCTGGTTTCGGTGGATAATGGGGATGTTCTGGCATGGATCGAGAGGTGCATGCAGGGAAAAGGCACAAACCTGCGCGCGTATGATATTTACTTTGTGGACAATAATGGAAAAAGGTATGCGCTTACCGGACAGATCACCGTGACGATCAGCCTGAACGGCGCCTATACCCGTCCGGCTGTATATTATATCCCGGAGAGCGGAAATGCGGAAAAGCTGGACGCTTCCGTTCGGGATGACAGGATCTCCTTTGTCACAGACCATAACAGCTATTATGTGCTGGCGGAAGCCGCGGATGAGGAGGTAAAGCCGATAGAGTCACCGGTATCTCCGGAAGAGACACGGTACCCGGCGGTATCTGGAGAGAACAGTAAATGGAACGGAGACGGGAGCACAGGGATCTCCGTAACCATCCCGGAAGAAGCTGGAGCGGTTACAAAGGTGACCGTGGACGGAGAAGAATTAAGCGGGGATGACTATATCGTAACCGGGAATCCCCCCACAGTCACGCTGACGCCGGAGTACCTAAAAACGCTGGATAACGGAACGTACACGCTCCGAATTCAGGGAGAAAACGGCTATGTGGAGACCACGTTCACGGTAAAGAAAGCGGAAACAGAAACGGATAAGGAAACAGAAAAGGATAAGAAAACAGAAACGGATAAGAAAACGGATACTACAGAAAAGGGGTCCGGCGCCGGGCAAAGCACAGGGGTGAAAACCGGGGATGAGACGGACGTGGTATCATGGACAGCGGCGCTGCTGCTCTCCCTTGTCATTTTGCTGGCGGCAGGTATCAGACAGCAAAGGAAGGCAAAGCGGCAGTAGTGTCTTCTATGCGTAATGGCTTATAAATATTAGAAAGAAAAATGAACCGGAACTTTTTAGGAAAACAGCCTTAGAGCGTGTTTGAAAATTGCTTGTGCCTGGATGGCTGATCCAATTTGTGGGATATCCGAGTCCGATTGAGGAGGCGTAGTGGGGCTACGCTGACGAAATCGGGCTCGGATAGGCCGCAAATTGGGGCCGCCAGACAGGTGCAATGAATTTTCAAACACGCTCTGGCCCATTTCATGTGGACAGGGCTGTTTTTTGCTGCCAATTTAGGCGGGACCTCCCGAATGATACAGATCTGATGCAATTTTGAAAAAAATCGGATACATGGATTGGGTATCCTTTCTGTATCAGAGAAAGGGGGAGGAACCATGAGGAGAGGAAAAAAATGGATGATGATGTGCCTGATCGTTTCCCTTGCTGGCTTGGCCGGGTGTGGAAATAAAGGGGCTGATACGGGGGAAAAGGCGGTGCGGCAATCAGACGCAGAGATCCCAGCGGCAGAAGACAATTCCATGGACGCGGTGGGGCAGGGCTTCCGGCCACCGGAGGGCTCCCACGTGGACAAAAACGGGCATATTGTGGATAAAGAAGGAAATACCTTTGATAAGGATGGAGGATGGCAGGTGCCGGAGGGGGGCCATGTGGATTCCAGCGGCCGCGTGTATGATAAGGATGGAAATCTAATGGGCGGCGGCGCGACAATTGGCTCCAAGGGCTGAGAAGGATTGGAAAAGGAACTGCTTTGAAAGAGAAGACGATTCCGGGACCGTAAGGTTCCGGACTTTTTCGTGGAAAAAAATCTTTTTCGGTTTTTTTCCCGTGAACCTTTTGAAAGGGAAAATGCTCTAATAAGTGTAAAAAATATTTACGGGCCTGTAAGAAAGGAAAAACCATGGATAAACAGACATTTGGTGAGCTGATCATGAAAAATGAGCGGCAGCTCTACCGCATCGCAAAGTCCATACTGAAAAATGACGAGGATTGCGCGGACGCCGCTCAGGAGGCCATAGCCAAAGGCTTCGCCAATCTTCACACCCTAAAGAAGGACTGCTATGCCATGACATGGCTGATCCGCATTTTGATCAATGAGTGCTGCCGCATCCTCCGGGAGAATGCCAGGAGCCTGCCAATGGACGAGGGGAGAAGCCAGGGTGTCTGATGACCGCTCCAGCTATTCGGAGCTGTATGAGGCGCTCTCTGGTCTTCCCTGCGAGCTGCGGGTGGCGCTGGAGCTCTACTATCTGGAACGCTACGCCGTAAAGGAGATCGCGGATATTATGGAGCTGCCGGAGGGCACCGTAAAAAGCCGGATGTCCCGGGGCAGGGAGCAACTTCGCAGGCGGCTGGAGGACGCATCCTGAATGGGGGAACTTGCTGATCTTTCGTTTCATTTACACATTTACAGGAGGTTTACTATGAAAGAAATTGATAACAGACAGTGGCACCAGGAATATCCCGGGATGCCGGATTCCTTTCACCAGGCTTTGTGCCGGGAGGTGGAGAGGCAGATGAAGAAGAGCGGTAAAAAGATTGTCGGTGTTCACCGTGCTTCCGGCAGGAAATCCCTGTGCGGAGCCGCCATGAGGGGAGCCGTGGCCGCAGCCCTGGTGACTCTGGGGGGAATGACCGTGTTTGCCGGGGCAAAGCTTCGGCTGCCGGAATTATTCGGCTGGCAGTTCACGGCAAAGCAGGAGGAACAGCTGATCCAGACAGAACCGGAGGTGAGCCAGCCGGAGACGGTACACATTTCCGGGGGAATGAAGGAAAATATGGAGCTTGTGGAAGCGTGGCCGGCCCTTCCCGACTCCTCCCCCCTCCTGGACATACAGGAGACGTTATTTGACGGAGTGAAGCTGTACGTTTATGGCATCCCCACGGAGAATGGAAGCAATTATGAGCTAAACGCGGACCGGCTCTACGTCAACGAGACGGAGGTGGGACTGGTGTCCACCAGCCATCTGTATCCCGGCGACGCATTGGAGAACACAGCGGCGGAGGAGGAGATGTACGTCTTTCAGGTGGATTTGTCAAAGCTGGAGCTGCCGGATCCCTTTGAGGTGACGCTGCCCCTTTCTGTATATGAAAAATCAGAGCTCGGCGGGGCGGCAATTTCCAGCGATGAGGCAGACTCCTACACGGCCCCGGTCCGCTATCAGAATCAGGATCTGACCTTTTCCGTGAACGGAAGCCAGACCGTGATGGCGTGCCCGGACCAGAGCTTTGACTGCGATGAATTTACGCTGGAAATCCGGGAGATGACAGTATCGCCTACCACCATCAGGGCCACCATCTATTACCATATGACAGAGGAGCTGCTGGCGGCCTGCCAAAGCTCCGAAAAGCTTATGCTGCCTCCGGCAATCTTCAGTGAGAGCGGAGTGGAATGCGCCTATGCGGGTTCTTACGAGTCCATGGAGGAGGACGGAAAGGTGCTCACCGTGGAATATTCCAATCATGGAATCTCTGAGGAGGATGACACCTGCACCCTGGTAACAAAGCTGCGGGACTACGCTTCCGGGGAGGAGTATGAAATAGCGGCGGAAAGCACAGTGAAGCTGCGGTAAAAAAGCAAAAATACCGTCCAGAGCGCAAACATAAAAGAGCGGTCCAATCACAAAATTTTCATAAAGTTCTCACAATTGTTCCATGCCCTTCCTGTATCATGAGCTATATTCCGGTGCGGACGAGGAAAACGGTCCGGCCAGGCGGAGGAGTCCAGAGCGGAACGGTTTGCCGTCGTTTATCGGGAAGGCTTCGAACATGATGTGCCGGTGAAACCGGCAGGATAGAACAGGAGGGGCATATGATAAGAAAAAAATTGTGGAGATCCGTATTTGCGGTGTCACTGTCGGCGCTGCTGGCGGCAGGGGCGGCGGGGATGGCCTGTGCGGAGGAAACAGAGCCGCAAAATGCGGCGGAAGAATCAGAAATACAGGACGGAGAAGAAATGTCCGGGGCAAACGGCGATGCCGCGGAAACATCTGAAATAAGCAGCGCCGCCGAAGAGACATCCGAAGCAACCAGCGCCGCCGGGGAGACACCCGGAGCAATGGTACCTCTGAGGAGACATCTGAAACAACCAGCGCCGCTGGGGAGACCGTGATCACCCTGTCCGATGAGGGTGTTTTGGTGGATGGGGCGGAGATTTCTCAGGATGCGGATTCTGCCGTATATGCCGGGGCGGAGATGATCTACTATCACGCCGGACAGGACACAGCCTACGGTGAGGGGGACGAGGAGGAGGCCCACACGGAAGAGGAAGCGGCGGAGCATACGGTGATCACGATCACGCGGCCCGGTACCTACCGAGTGACAGGAAGCATTTCACGGGGACAGATTGCGGTAGATCTGGGAGAGGATTCCAGAGAGGATGAAAATGCGGTGGTGACGCTGATTCTGGATCAGACGGACATTACCTGTACCGCGGCCCCCGCGATTGTGGTGTACAATGCGTATGAGTGCGGAAATAACGATCCGGATACTGCCGTGAAGGATGTGGATACCAGCAAAGCCGGATTTCGGCTGGTTCTGGCGGATGACAGCGGAAAACACGGTGAACGGTTCTCACGTGGCAAAAATTTACGAAGAGGGGACAACACAGGAAGCAGTGGACGCCGGAGAAGCCAAAAAAGCGTGGAAATTCGACGCGGCCATCGACTCCCTGGTATCCATCAATATTGACGGGGAGGAAAAGGGCAACGGCAGACTGGAAGTCACCTCGGACAATGAAGGAATAGAGACATCCCTGCATATGACCATCAACGGCGGTGAGATCATCGTAAATTCGGCAGATGACGCAATCAATACCAACGAGGACAATGTATCAGTCATGACCATCAATGACGGAATTGTCCTCTGCAATTCCGGTCTGGGTCAAGAAGGGGACGGAATCGATTCAAATGGGTGGATCGTCATCAACGGCGGCCTTGTGATCGCAAGCGCAAACGCGGACAGCCAGGACAGCGGAGTGGACTCGGACCTGGGAATTTATCTCAACGGCGGAACCGTGCTTGCCACTGGAAACATGTACGATGAAGTGTCCGGCGATTCAGAGCGGCCATTTGCGGTACTGAGCTTTACGGATCAGATGGAGGCGGGACAGCTTCTGATGATCAAGGACAGCGCCGGGGAAGCGGTGACAGCTTTTTCAGCCGCAAATGATTTCCAAACGCTGGTCTACAGCAGCGATCTGCTGACAGAAGGAGATTACACTCTGTATGAAGTATCCTCTGTAACGGGAGAGCTTGCCGGAACCATCTATACCAATATTACAGAGTACCAGGATGAGACCCAGCTTCAATACAGCTCCACCTCCATGCTGGGAGGCGGCGGCCATATGGGATTTGGCGCCCCCCAGGGCGGCGGCCCCGGAGGAGAGGACTTCCCGGAAGGCTTTGAAAAGGGCGAGCGCCCGGAGCGCTTTGAGGAGGGCGAGCCCCCAGAGAGCCCCAGAGAAGGCGCCCAGCCCGAGAAAATAGAAAAGCCAGAACTGCCCGAAGGAGCCGAAGAGGGCGCCCAGCCTGAGGGAATGCAAGGTGCGGAAAAGCCCGAGCCACCGGAGGGAGCCGAAGAGGGCGCCCAGCCGGAGAAATCAGAGAGCGCAGAAAGGCCCGAGCTGCCTGAGGGAGCCGAAGAAGGCACCCAGCCGGAGGGCTTTGAAGCAGGAGATGCCGGAACGGCACAGGAGAGCAGCACCGCATTCTCGATTTCAGGAGTCCGTAACATCTTTTCTCAGATATCGCCAGTCGACTGATTGTGAGAAAGCTCCTCCATGTAACGAAAGAACGCTTGCCAGAGTGTATTTGAAAATTGCTTTCCACAAGATGTGTGTCCCAGTTTGTGAGAGAATTCCTCCAAATGAGTGAGATATAGAGGGCTACGTCGACCGAATTTGAGGCAGCTCTCCCGTAAAGTGGAGGCGCGGATCACAGGAATGATTTTCAAATATGCTCCAGCCGCTTGGTACAATAAGCATACAGTAAATTAGTTTAGCAGATATATAATATCAATGCCACCAGTCAGAAATGACCAGGTGACATTTTTACCGATGCGCCTTAGTGGCCCCCGCGGCTTTGGAGCAGGCTGTCCACGGCTGTGGTGTAATCCCGGAAACGGGTCTCATAGATGGAGGCGGAATCATCCGGCTGATAGATGGCGGAGACCGCCGGGGTCCAGTGGGAGAGACAGCCGCAGGCCCTTCCGGCCAGGATGGCGGCCCCCAGGCTGACCGCTTCTGGCTGGGAGAGGACCTGGACGGTTTTTGAAGAATATTGGCCTTTAGCCGCATAAATGTGGAATATTGGGAGAGCCGGCCGCTGACCCGCAGGGTGGAAAAGGGCGTTCGCAGATACTCCTCACCCTGCAGAAGCCGCCGCTTGTGCTCGAAGCAGAGACCCTCCAGGACAGAGGCGCAAAAATCAGCCGGGCTGTGAAAGTCCCTGATGCCAGTGAAGGAGCCGGCGGCGCCGGGTGCTTCCTGAAGCCCTCGCAGGAAAGGAAGAAAAAGAGGGGTTTTTCCTGGATGTGTCCTGAGGCTTTCTTCGGCGCAGTGAAAAAAGCAATTGTAGATGTCTTCCTGGAAAAGCATTCTGGCCATCCATTCTATGGAAAATCCGCAGCATTGAATGGAGGAGATGAAGCAGTAGCTGTCCTGGTAATAAGGATAGAAGCCAAGCTGGCAGCTATTCGGATCCTGGCCCAGGCTGGGAGTAGCGGAAAAAATGGAGGTTTCCGAGGTGCCAAGGGAATCCATGGCGATTCCGGGGGAACGAATGGCGGCGGCGATGGAAGAGCTGGCGTGATCATGTCCGGCGAGTACCACCGGAATACCGGAAGGAAGCCCGGTGAGACGAGAGGCAGCCGCCGATACTTGTCCGGCGATGGAGCCGGGTGAGATGACGCAGGGCAGATAGCGGTCCGATAAACCGCTCTCCCGGAGCAGCTCCTGGGACCAGCCTTTTTTCGCCGTATCAAACAGCATACTTCTGGATGCCAGTGAGTATTCCGTACATTGCGCGTCTGTGAGACGACAGGAAAGATAATCCTGCATAAACAGAAAGCGGTGAACCTGTGAGAACAGCTCCGGAGTGTGCCGCTTCATCCAGAGGAGTTTCGCCAGGGTGAACTTGCCGCTGGGAATCTGTCCTGTTATGGAAGAAAGACGGCTTTTGCCAAAGCGGCGGGCAAAGGTCTGGATCAGCTCTTCTCCGCGCATATCATACCAGGCAATCATTTTTGCCAGTGCCTTTCCAGACGCATCCACAGGTACGACGCTTTCTCCAAAGGAAGAGATCCCCACTGCGGCGGGACGCAGCTCCGGGCGAAGCAGCTCTCTCAGACACCGGCAGAGCTGGGAAAATATCTCTTCCGCGTCGTAGACAGCCCCTCCCGTGGCATCCTGATAAACATTGACCCGGCAGCGCCGAATGTCCAGCATGGTACCTTCGGTGGAATAGACGGCGGCTTTTAAATGTGTGGAGCCTGCGTCGATCCCGATAAAAACTTCTTTTTTCATAGTTCTGATTCCTCCTGTGTATTTTTCTGATAAGGCATTTGCAGAGTGACCGTGGTGAAACCCGAGTCTGAATGGAGCGTGATCTTATGATCCGGCCCATAGATGTAGGCCATCTGCTTTTCAAGACTCATGAGACCAATCCCGCTGTGCGTCCCCTCTTTTAGTCCGTTCTCAATCTCTTTTATCTGCTCCGGGGTGATTCCCTTTCCGTTATCTCCCAGAGACAGGATCAGATCATTGCCCCGCCTTTGGGCGGAGATCAAAATGATTCCGTCTGTGGGGGCATATTCGAAGCCGTGCTTCAGAGAGTTTTCCGCCAGTGACTGGAGAGCGAGCTTGGGAATGGGGCAGTCCATCAATTCCTTTGGGATGTCCACCGTCACTTCCAGATTATTTTTATAAATATCGCCGCAGAGCTTCAGATAGTCCAGGGTTTGCTTTAACTCTCGGGAGAGAGGAACCGTGGGACCGCTGTCATCATAGATATTGTAGCGGAGCTGGCTGCTAAGAGACAGCAGAATGGAATTGGTTTTCTCCTTGGAGCCGTACAGATTCTCGGTCTGGATGAGCTGAAGGCTGTTAAAGAGAAAGTGCGGGTTAATCTTTGAGATCAGCATTTCATTTTGAGACCTCTGAAGAGCAAGCTGCGTTTCCATCTGTTGGTTGTTTAGCTTTTTGATGTCATTCAGCAGGAGATTAAAGTTTTTGGCGATGAAAATAAGCTCTGCGTATTTGTAGTTTTTATTGAGCAGCTGAAGCTTTCCGGTGGGGATATCCAGCATATCTGTGACCAGAGCTCTCAGAGGCCTATTCAGTCTGCGGTAAATGAAGATGGTGAGCAGGATGTTCACTATCAGACTCAATAAAAGGATGAGACAGAGGAACCGCAGTATATTTGTCGTTTCTTTTTCGATATCCACATTCAGAGTACACAGTACATTGCAGGCAAAGCTGTCTGAGGGCATCAGGAGCAGGGAGGACTTTATGGAGTCCAGGTTTTCAGGTTTGGTGGTCTCGTCAACAACCGTGGCTTTTTCCACATCGGAAAAGGTTTCTCCCTCCCGGCCCCGTTTGCTGTGGGTGATGATCTTGTTTTCTGAATTAATCAACAAAAGATCTCCATATTGGGGATGATATTCATTGATGACGTTTTTCCAGAAATCATTGACGTTCAGCATATAAAAGACCACTCCGATTTTATGTTGAATGTAATTATATACCGGCTGGCTGATCGCAATGACCGGCTCACCGATTCCCACGGCATAGACCTCATAGTAGTCCGGGAGAAAATAGAAAATATTCACAGGAGCATAGCGGTCATACTGTAAAGCATTTTGATACCAACTGGCCGCGGTAAAATCATAGTCTCTTTTAATTCCCCATTTTGCGTCCTTATTAATGATCAGTCCATTTTCCATAATGATGAGCACATCCCGGATATCCGAACGGGTATTGCAGGCGTTTTTGATCGTGGAGATGACGCGGTTTTCATATTTGACAGTCATGTCCACGTTTTCTCTCTCATAACACTGGGCGGCGCTGATCAGGGAATCATCTGTGGCTATGGAATCAAGGAGTGTGCGGTGATAGGACATGTAGGTGTCAAAGTGCCGGTTCGCCTGATCCATAATCGTGTAGGTGTAGTGGTATGAACTGTCGGTGATGGTTTTTACAGTATTCCGATAGAACAAAAGCTCGGCAGAAAAAATCAAAAAAATATTGCAGATGAAAAATACAGAAGAAAAAATCAATACAAAGGAGATATTTTTTATTTTCAATGACAGCTTCCTCCGATCTGTTTGATGAAGGTATGATAGCACAGAGAAGACAAACAATTCAATGATTTCACTCAGAATTGCAATATTTTAACGGATAAATGCAATGGATTCTATTAAAACTCTTGGGAGTATTTGCTATTATTGCTTCATCAGATAAAGGAAAGGAGGACAAGATGCATAACAAGAGCAGGATTTACCTGGATCGTCAATTTGAAATTGGGGAGGTGGATAAACGGATTTACAGCTCTATGATCGAGCACATGGAGCGGGTGGTCTACGGAGGAATCTATGAGCCGGAGCATCCGCTGGCGGACGAGGATGGGTTTCGGACGGATGTAATGGAGCTGGTGAGAGCACTGGGGATTCCTATGCTGAGGTATCCGGGAGGAAATTTTCTCTCAGGGTATAACTGGGAGGACGGTGTGGGGCCGGTCCGTGAGCGTCCGGTACGGCTGGACCTGGCCTGGATTGCTGAGGAGCCGAACCGCATCGGTACGGACGAGTATCTGCGCTGGGCCCAAAAAACCGGGACGGAAGTGAATATGGCCGTAAACCTGGGGACGAGAGGAGCGGATGCCGCCAGAAATCTGGTAGAATACTGCAATTACGAGAAAGGGACATACTGGAGCGAGCTGAGAAAGAAGAACGGAGCCGAAAAGCCCTACGGGATCAAGACATGGTGCCTGGGAAATGAGATGGATGGTCCCTGGCAGATCTGTCATAAGACAGCGCAGGAGTATGGACGGCTGGCGCTGGAGGCCGGAAGACTGATGAAAAAGGTGGATAAGACCATTGAGCTGGTTTTATGCGGTTCCAGCAATACGACGATCCAGTCCTTTCCGGAGTGGGATCTGAAGGTGCTGGAGGAGGCGTATGAGGTGACGGACTATATCTCTCTCCACAATTATTTTACCATTGTGGGTGGCAAGATGGAAGATTTCCTGGCGTCTACTCTGGAGCTGGACCGGCAGATCGAGACCATCGAGGCAGTATGCGACTGTGTGAAGGCAAAGGTGAGAAGCGATAAGACCGTGAATCTTTCCTTTGATGAATGGGGGATTTGGAACAGAGAGGAGACGGCGAACCGGGCAAGGTGGAAGTTTGACTGGACGGACAAAAATGCGGTCAGTGAGGGCAGCTACAGCTTTGCCGATGCCCTGCTTGCCGGAGGAATGCTGATGTCGTTTATCAATCACAGCGACAGAGTAAAGATTGCCTGTCAGGCACAGCTGGTCAATCACTTATCGCTGTTCAACTGCGTAGAAAAGGGAGCCATCTGGAAGCAGACGATTTACTATCCTTTCTTTTATACCTCAGTATACGGAAGAGGCACCGCTTTGCGGGTTGCTCTGGAGAGCCCCTCCTACATCAGTGAAAAATTCGGAGAGGTTCCGGTTATCGTCAGTGCGGCTGTGATGAGTGAGGCGGAGGGAAGACTGACCGTATTTCTGCTGAACCGGGATATGGAACAGGATCAAGAGCTGGAAATGGCGCTTAGGGGATTCGGAACCGTCAGGGAGCTGGAGCATATCGTTTATCAGTGTGAGGATCTGGAGGCTGTGAATTCAGCAGAAAAGCCGGAAAATGTAGTTCCGGGCTCCGGAGACTTAGGCAGGTTGGAAAATGGAGTCTATACAACCGTACTGAAAAAGTGTTCCTGGCATATGATTCGGTTTGAATGCCGCGGGAAGGAATGAGTGTTGGGGCAAGATGCCCAGAAGGGGGAAAACAATATGATGAAGAAGGTTTTAGGTTTAGGATTGGCGGCAGGTATGGTATTTGCGGGATTATCGGGGATGACTGTGGCGGCAGCTGACACGGAGCCGGTGGAGGTGGAATATTGGAGCCTCTTTACCGGGGCGGATGGAGAAACCATGGTCAAAATGGTGGAGGAGTTTAACAAGGAATACGAGGGCAGAATCAAGGTGAACTGCGTCACACAGGACTGGGATAACTATTATACAAAAATTAAGACAGCGATTCTCGGCGGGCAGGCGCCGGACCTGTGCAATTCCCATGATGAATATGTAAATGGATTGGTTCAGGAAAATATTATCGTACCCATCGATGAGGCTTGTGAGGCCACCGGTGTAGAGATTGATTTTTCTAATTATATTGAAAAAATCAATCAGCTGAAACGAAACGATCAATACTATGCGGTGCCTCTGGATTGTTTGCAGCTGCTGCTCCATTATAACAAAGACATGATTGCGGAGGCGGGACTGGCCGATGAAAATGGTCTGCTGAAGCTGGAGGACGGTATTGACGGTTTTCTGGATGTGGTAGCTACCCTGGACGCACAGCTGGATGTGCCGGGGTTTGCGGTTTCCACGGCAGGCTCCATTCCTATGTATCTGTTTAATTCTCTGTATTATCAGTATGGGGGAGAGGGAACGTTTGTCTCAGAGGATGGAAAGGAGTGGATCGCGGATCAGGAGATAGCGGTAAAAGCTATGGATACCTACCAGAAAATTCATCAGAGCGGTCTCCAGAACGTAGAAAATATTTCGGATCTCCTGCTTCAGGAAAAGGTGGCAATGGTTCTGGAGGGGGCATGGCAGATGAATTATCTGTACAAGAATCTGGGAGATAACTACGGTGTGATGTCTCTGCCTCAGTTTGGGGATACCTACAAGACCGCAATTTACAGTCATACCTGGGTGCTTCCCAATAAGCCGGAGAGGAGTGAGGAAGTGACAAGGGCCGCTTTGGAGTTTGTCAAGTGGTTTGGGGAGAACAGCGATATGTGGGCGGAGGCGGGATCCGTGCCCGCGTACGTACCGGCTCAGAGTACCGAGCTGTTTGAAAGCTACCCGATGCATCAGTATTTCAAGGATGCGGTAGAATATGCGACCCCGTTTACCGGCACAGCTCCCTTTGCGCTGAAGGGGTCGGCGGAAATCAATGAGCCCCTTGGTAAGCTTGCCCGGAATGAGACCACGCCGGAGCAGTGCTTTGACGAGATAACGCAGAGATTGACCACGTCGTTCAATTAAAAATCGGGAAGCTAGTTGCTGTGGGGCTGCCGCACCTGTGATGTTCAGTCACCGGAGCGGCAGCCCCTCTCTGAAAAAACGGCGGCGGGAAAGGAGGAATTGTGTGATAAAAACAAAAAAGAAAAAAATCGAAGGCTTTCTGTATTTGCTTCCATTTCTCTGTTTCTATCTGGTCTTTACCTTTGGGATGCTGATTTTGACGGCAGTGCTCAGTATGACAGATTATAAAATTTTGGGGGAAGCCCATTTCGTTGGCTTGAAAAATTATCTCCGGCTATTCTCGGATTCCATTTTCTGGAGAGCCCTGGGAAATACTACTCTGTTTGTGGTAGTATCTACGCCGGTACTGATCGGAGTTCCCTTTTTGCTGGCTCTTTTGATTGAGTATCCGGGGCTTCCCATTCGGGGATTTTTCCGAACCACCTTTTTTGCGCCCCAGGTGATGGCTGTTTCCATGGTGGCCTACATTTTTCTGTATATGTTTCAGCCTTATACAGGTCTGGTAAATAATGTGTTGAGGGAGCTTCATGTATTGTCAGGGACGGGAGAAATCTATTGGCTGATGAATCCGGCGCTGGTGTGGGTGGTGATCGTGGTGGAAACTCTGTGGTGGGCCGGAGGATTTAATATGATTCTCTATATTGCGGGGATGCAGGAGATTCCGGAGGATTATTATGAGTGTGCGGAGCTGGATGGAATTACCTACTGGCAGAAGGTGCGTTATATTACATTGCCGCTGTTGTCCAGGGTACATATTACGGTACTGTTTTTGCAGCTTGTGGCTTCCTTTAAAGTTTTTGGACAGGTATTTTTGCTGACGGGCGGTGATCCGGGAGGGGCTACCAGAACATATATTCAGTATCTGTATGAGCAGGGATTCCGGGTTTTTGAGATCGGACGCGCATCGGCGGCTTCCATCTTTTTGATGGGCATCATCTTGATTGTCTCGGGAATCCAGTATACGGTGACGTCCCGGGCGGCGAATAAAATAGTAGGTTGAAAGGGGGGGAGGGAAATGAGCAAAAGAAAAATTTCCAGAATCCTTGTGACGGCTCTGGCTATATTGATTGCGTTTATCTGGTGGGTACCCATGCTGTGGGCGCTGGTGGTTGCGGTGAAACCCCTAAATTCCGTAGTCACGGATATGTCCACCTGGCTGGTGCCGCCCTTTACCCTGGATAATTTCAGCTATGTCATTCACAACGGCCAGTCAGATATTTTTCACTGGCTGCTGAACAGCTTCCTTGTGGCCTCCACGGTGACCTTTGGCGCGGCGATGCTTTCCATGTCCGCGGCGTATGCCTTCTCCAGATTTGAGTTTCCGGCAAAACGACTGTGGTTTTGGATTGTGATGGCGGGCATGATGATCCCGGTACACAGTCTGATGATTCCCATGTATCTGCTGTTTCGGCAGATGGGGCTTTTGAATACTTACGCGTCCCTGATTTTGCCGGGACTTGGTTCTTCCTTTGGGGTGATATTGCTGAAACAGTTTATGGACGGGCTTCCGCCGGCATTATTTGAGGCGGCCCGGCTGGACGGGGCAGGATCCTTCCGGATCCTTTGCTTTATTGTGATGCCGCTGATGAAGCCGGCCATGTCCTCACTGATGATTTTTACATTTTTGCAGCAGTGGAATGATTTTATATGGCCCTTTATTTCTATCACGGATCAGAAGATTATGACTGTTCCGGTGGGAATTGTTTTTTTCCGGGGGCAGTCGGACATGAGTATGGCCTATTCCATGGCGGCCACGGTGATAGCGGTTTTGCCTGTGCTGGTGGTGTTCTTTCTTTTTCAGAAGCAGATCGTAAAGGGTGTTGCTTTCAGCGGAATTAAAGAGTAGATCAGAGCTCTCTTTTTTCCTGCTGAGGGGTGTGGCTGTAAAATTTTTTGTAGGTACTGCTGAAGTAATTGGAATCGGAAAAGCCACATTGCTCCGCCACTTCATAAATCTTCAGATCAGTGGTGGTGAGCAAAAGCTGTGCGTGCTCCATCCGAATTCTTTTCAGAAAATCCCAGAGTCCTTCGTCATATTCCTGGCGAAAACCGCGGCACAGGGCATACTTGCTGATATAGAAATTCTTTGCCAGCTCATCCAGACTGATTTTTTCTGAAAAATTTGAGGACAAATATTCATGAATCTGCTGGATGGGAGTTTTCATTGAAGTATCGGCCGCGGTATCAAAAAATTGCTGTGACAGGGCAGCCTTCATAAAATCCTGAAGCTGGGAGAGGGAACGGCAGTCCTTTATGCCATGGCGCAGCGAAAGCTCTGATTCGGAGCTCTGGTTCAATATGAAGGATATATTGAAATACAGAATGTTAAAACAAATATCGGTGAGATCCTCGATTCCGATCCGGTTTTCCTTGAATAACGCAAACAGCTTATCCAATATTTTGAAGGTCCGGTCCTTGCCCGTGCCGTTTGCCAGACAAGCATAGAGCTGTAGACGGTATTGGAGCAGGCATTTATGAAAATCATCGGAGGGCAGATGATCGTTGTAAATCAAAAAATTGGAGCTGAGATAGAATTCATCATGCATCGCTTTGCGGCATTGGGAAAGAGACTCCTTTAGAAAAGCCAGTCCGCCGCCGCTGTGGCTGACAGAAAAGCAGAGGCGGGAATCCGGCATCATATTACAAATTTGTAAATGCTGTTTCTGAATTTGCCGGATGGCCTGCGGATAGCTCTGATGGTCCAGGGGGTAGAGCATGAAGGACTCAATATCGTTTAACGGAATCAGAAATTCGTAGTGATCCTGAAGGGTTTCCTGGAGAAAAAGGCTTTGTTCAAAGGAGGAATCTCCCTGAAAGACCGCAAGAATACCCAGATATTCCCCTATTTGCAGGCGGTCAAGCAGATCATCCGATACAGATGCACTGGAGGGGGACTTCCCGCTGAGCAGCCTCTGGAAAAGGGAGAGATAATTTTCCCGCTGAAGCTTTAGGGCGGAGGAAAGGATGGGATTCAGGTGGTTGGAATCAATCGGCTTTAGTTCGTAATCATAGGCGCCGCATTTGAAGGCTTCTTTTGCGTAATTGAAATCACTGTAGGCACTGAGAATGATCGTGATGGTATGCAGACGCAGTCGTCTCATCTCCTGCAGAACGTCAATGCCGGTAGCGGAGGGCATACGGATATCCAGCAGAAGGAGATCAGGGCGTTCCGCCGTCAGGCAGTCCAGACATTCCTGACCATTGTAGGCGTGGAGAAGCCGGCTGACTCTCATGGAAGGCCAGTCAATGGATTTCTCCAGAAAGGTATGAACAGATTTTTGGTCGTCACAGATTAATACAATCATGGTTATGTGCCTCGTTTATCTTTCGACAGTCTGTGTTTCAATGATAGTAGTTTTGCCCAAATTATAAATTATATTAGTCCGTAAAACAATCATTATTTTGAAAGGAGAGATAATTTGATGGAAAAAAAAGGATGAGCCTGAAGCTGGGCTTTCTGCCCACCAGGCGAAATATGTGCGGAGAAAAGGCGTTTAATGTGAAATCAGCTCAGAGGATGAAGCGGTCGGTGGAGGGTTGGCTGAAGGGAAGGGGAATCGAATTTGTGAATCTGGATTTCCTGAATGAGGAAGGACTGCTGTATCATCCTGATGATGTGGATGCGGTATACCGGTATTTTGTGGCGGAAAAGGTGGATGCGGTGTTTTGTCCTCACTGCAACTTTGGGACGGAGGATGCGGTGGCAAAGGTGGCCAGAGCCGTAAGAAAGCCGCTGCTTTTATGGGGCCCCCGGGAGGACGGGCCGGATGAAAGCGGCTATCGATATAGAGACAGCCAATGCGGATTGTTTGCTACTACTAAGGTTTTGCAGAGAGTGGGAGTGCCCTTCAGCTATATTACCAATTGTTCCTTGGAGGATCCGCTGTTTGAACGGTTGTTTGAAAACTTTATATCCGCCGCTATGGCGGTAAAGTATTTTTTTAACATGAGGATCGGTCAGGTGAGCCTCAGACCGGACGCGTTCTGGTCTGTGAAATGCAATGAGGGGGAGCTGCTTGAGCGGTATGGAATTGATCTGGTGCCCCTGACTCTTCCGGATTTAAAGAAACGGTATGAATGTACACTGGATATGAAGATGGAGGAGGTGCGCAGGCGGGCGGAGGAGACAGGAGCTTTGATGAAGGCAATCCATTTCCCGAAGGACAGGCTGGTGAATGTGGCGGGGCTGGTGATAGCGCTGATGGATTGGGCGGATGAGCAGAACCTTACGGCGATGGCAACTCAGTGCTGGGGGCCGATGTTTGACACTATTGGAATTTCCCCCTGCTTTGCGCTGTCAGAGCTGAATGGTCTGGGGTTTCCGGCTATCTGTGAGGCGGATATTCATGGGGCTGTCAGCGCTGTCCTGGCCCAGGCGGCCTCACGGTGTGGGTCCCCCATTTTCCTTGCGGATGTGACGGCCAGACATCCGGATAAGGAGAATGCGGAGCTATTCTGGCACTGCGGCGTGTTTCCCAAGGAATTGGCAAGGAGGGATAGGCCGCTGGAGCTGAACATTCACTATAACAGGAAGGCTCCCGTGGTGGGAAATTGGGAGCTGAAGGGCGGTGATATCTCCCTTGTACGGTTTGATGGAGCGCAGGGAAATTACTCACTGCTGATGGGCCAGGGGAAGGGGACCAGTGGACCGCGTAACCATGGCACATATGTCTGGATTGAGTTCGAAGACTGGCCCAAATGGGAGCACAAATTTATTTATGGGCCTTACATTCATCACTGTGTCGGGGTGCATGGCAGGATCACTGCGGCGCTCTATGAGGCCTGTAGGTATATCCCGGGGCTGCGGCCGGATCCGGTAGAGCCGGAGCGGGAACAGATCGAGGCGTTTTTAAGAGGCTGTGATCTGGAAGAATTCAGAAAAGGAGAGTGAAAAAATGGCGCGGGAACAGATTTTGGAGATTTTGGAGCAGGCCAGAGAAGAGGGCTATGGGGTTCCACATTTTAATTTTGCCAGCTTTTTTGAGCTGGCGGCTATTATGGAAGCGGCGGCGGAGCTGGAGGCCCCTGTTTTTGTGGCGTCTCTGCCGAAGGTGACGAGGACCTATGGACCGAAGGTGCTCAGAGCCGCGGTGGATGAATGGAAACGGCGCACTGGTGCGGTGGCATATCTGCATCTGGATCACACCACTGACGCGAATCTGTGCAGGGAGGCGGTGGATGCCGGGTATGATTCGGTGATGATAGACGCGTCCAGATTCAGCCTGGAGGAAAATATCTCAGCGATTCGTGTGGTGGCGGCCTATGCTCATCCCAGGGGATGTGGAGTAGAGGGAGAGATCGGGAAGATAAAAAGCCGGGGGGATGTGGGAGATTATTCCGGCGAAGACTGTCTAGTGCAGGTGGAGGACGCCGCGGTTCTGGCCAGAGAGAGCGGTGTGGATTATCTGGCGGCTGCCATCGGGACGGCACATGGCTTTTATCAGGGTAAACCTCAGATTCATTTTGGAAGGCTGGCGGCGGTGAGAGAGCAGGTAGTTCAGCCGCTGGTGCTTCATGGAGGTACGGGTATTCCCCGGGAGGACGTGAGGAGCTGCATCAGGCTGGGGATCGCAAAGGTAAATGTGGGAACGATGATTCGCTATACCTATCTGAAACGTTTGGGGGAGGAGATCGAAAGGCAGGGAGCTCTTACACCGCCGGTGGATTTGATTTATCCCAGTGTGACGGATTCCATCAAGGAAGTGGTGAGAGAGTGGATTCAAGTATGTATGGCGGAGGGAAAAGCAGGAGAAGGCCGGTGGCCGGCAGGAAGGAGTTTTTATGATAGAGGTGCGGAATCCATATGACGGAGAGCTGGTGGGAACGGTGCTGGAGTGTGAAGTGTCACAGATCCCCATGCTGATCCAAAGAGCGGAAAAGGGAGCCGCCAGGATGCGGGAGATGTCCATAGACAGAAGGGCGGAAATATTGAGAAAAGCTTCTGAGGCCCTGCTTGAGCATAAGGAGCTGTTTGCGAGGCTGCTGGTAAGTGAGGCGGGAAAGGTGATTACTGATGCCAGAAAGGAGGTGGAGCGGGCTGCCAACACATTGCGGCTGTCCGGAGAGGCGGTTTACCAGGTGTGTGGGGAGCTGATTCCGCTGGAGCAGGAGGAAGGGCGCCAGCGCATCGGATTCTATAAAAGGGTGCCGGTGGGAATTGTGCTGGCGATTACTCCCTTTAACTTTCCACTGAATCTGGCCTGCCATAAGGTGGGACCCGCATTGGCGGCCGGCAATGCGGTCATTGTGAAGCCGGCCAGCAAAACGCCGCTCACTACAATGAAGCTGCGGGAGCTGTTTATCTCCTGTGGTCTTCCGATAGAAGCGTTTTGTGTGGTGTGCGGCCCGGGGGAAACGTTGGGGAATGGTCTGGTCGCGCATCCGGCTATCCGAAAGATATCTTTTACCGGCTCCGGCAAAGTGGGGGAGATGATCTGCAAAAATGCGGGGATCAAGAAAATTACCATGGAATTGGGTTCAACAGGGGCGGTAGTGGTTTCGGAACACACAGATATAAAGGAGGCGGCAAGAAAGCTGTGCCTTGCGGGATTTGCCAATGCGGGCCAGGTATGCATTTCCGTACAACGGGTTTATGTGCGGGAAAGCAGAATGGAGGAGCTGATCGGTGCCATGGAGGAGTGCGCAAAAGGAATCGTATGCGGAGATCCCACAAAGGAAAAGACGCGGCTTGGACCTATGATCACCGAAAAAGCGCTGGAGGGGGCGATGGAAAAAATCAATCGCTCCCTGGAGATGGGAGCGGTACTGGTGACAGGAAATGTCCGGGAGGGAAATATCCTTCTTCCCACAATTCTGCGGGATGTGCCAGAGGATGCTCCTGTGATACAGGAGGAGATTTTTGCGCCGGTGATAGCGGTGAACAGTTACCGGGATTTGAATGAGGCCATTGAGAAGGTGAACGGCACTTCCTACGGACTTCAGGCAGGAATTTTCACAGAATCCATGGATGAGGCCATGAAATTTGCGGAGAGGGCGGAATGCGGAGGGGTGATCATCAATGACACATGCAGCTACCGTGTGGACCAGATGCCCTATGGAGGTGTAAAGAACAGCGGACTGGGCAAAGAGGGCCCGGGATTTGCCATTCGGGAAATGACAGAGATGAAAATGATTGTCATGAACGGAAGGCTGTAGTGAATACAAAAAACACTCTCCTTATCCTCAACATAAGGAGAGTGTCAGCAGAAAATCCTAAAAATTTTCAGCCCTTCAGCCCCCTGGCCTGGCGGTCCATGTCTTCTACCACAATGTCGTAGATTTCTCCCAGGGTGGCGCAGTATTCCAGCACCTTCCAGGGCTCATTGGTGTGGAAATGGATCTTGATCAGGTCCTCGTCTCCCACCGCCAGCAGGCAGTCCCCCTGAAAATGCTCGGTGAAGTAGTCGCTGATCACATCCTCATCCAGATTTTCCCCCTCGATCAGAAGCTGGGTATCATATCGAAATTCCAACATACTTTTTTACCTCCGTAAAATTTTTCAGACATATTTTAGAGCGTGTTTGAAAATTGCTTGTGCCTGGATGGCTGATCCAATTTGTGGGATATCCGAGTCCGATTGAGGAGGCGTAGTGGGGCTACGCTGACGAAATCGGGCTCGGATAGGCCGCAAAGTGGGGCTGCCAGACAGGTGCAATGAATTTTCAAACACGCTCTAGTATACTACGGGTTGGCGCGCTTTTCCAGTGACAGTTTGAGAGTTGAAAGGAAAGTTTTTCTGTTTCCACAGGAGCGTATGTGCGGTATAATATAAAATAAGGAAGAAAACCGTCCCGGAGTGTGTGGGACGGGATTTGGTTACCAGGTTGGCTGAGATGAGCGGCGATGGAGCGCGTTTGAAAATGGCTTTCCGCAAGTGGTGATTTCCTGTTTGTGGGAATCAATGTTTAAAGGTACTCCGGGGCTGGGAAAGGAGCGAGGATGAGGAGGAGAGGAATTGCTGCGGCTGCTGTGCTGGCGGCTTGGGCTGTGCTGGGAGGCGGTATGGTCCGGGGAGAGGAAGTGATCTCGGTGGAAGAGCCGGTGCGGATGGAGGAAACGGAGGCCCTGTGGGAGGCGGAGCTTCGGGAGGGGGAGATCGTGATCCTGGAGGAAGTGCCGGGGGACGGTTCCCAGGCGGAGGGAACCGCCGGAGCGTCCCAGAACGGTGGGACTGCGGGGACGTCAACAAATTCCCAGGAGGGCGGAGCGGCGGACAGCGCTCAGGATGCCTCGGCCGCGGGAAATATCCTGGTGGAGGAGATCGAGACACTGGAAGGGGCGGAGCCGGAGACGGAGAGCGGCATGGTGGCCGGATACCAGTTTGCCGATGGCTACGGGATCTGCGGGCCGGACAGCCCGGCCGTGTACGTGGTGGCGGCCGGGGCGGATTCCACATATGAAACCGGGGCATTCTCCCTGACGCTGACGGGAGGGCTGTATCAGCAGGGAAAGCTGCGGCTGAGTCTGCTGCTGGAGGATTACACCGTGGAGCTTTTGGATGAGGAGGAGACCGCCAGGTATTTGGAGCAGAAAAGGATTAATCAGGAAAAGCAGGAAAGGGGAGAGGCGGTGGAATGGGATTGGTCCCGCTTCTGTATGGACGAGGAGAAGCAGATCTACGCCCACAGCAGTCTGCGGGAGAACGAGCCCGGCGGCGGGGAGTTCCGGCTGCGCGGGGCGGAGGGCTCAGGGTACGGCTATTTCGCAAAGAGCGCCAGCAGCTCCACCGCCGGCAGCTATGAGGAATACCTGGAGAGAGGCTGCGTGAGTACCTGGATTGAGCTGGAAATGTGGCAGACAGCCGGGGATGACCGGATGCCGGGGGAGGGCTGTACGCTCCTGGAGGAAGAGCTGGGCGCCTCCATTCCCATCACCTTTGAGCGGGCGCTGGAGGTGAGCAGCCTGGAGGAGATCCCGGGGATGGAACGATCCGGTGAGTTCTATACTCTGGTGCAAAAGGAGCAGGTGGAGGAGGATCTCACGCAGGTGTCCGTCTATCTTTACTCTCTCGGGGAGGAAACGTTGGATGGCTGTATGGTGTCGGTGACAGAGGGTGAGACGATCCTGGAGGCGGTACCCTATGGGAAGAGTGGCGCCGGACTGGAATATGCCGCCGCTTATTTCGAAAGCTTTCTGCCGGGAGCCTGGTTCCGGGGCCGCTACCGTCTGCCGGAGGAGGGCGCCGTGGCGCGGATCACTCCTTATCTGGGATCGGAGCTTTCGTTCGGGGAAATCCATGTCCCGGCGGCTGAGAACGCGGCGGCCCTGAATGTGGAGCTGGACCTTCCGGATTGCCGAATCCATCTGACCGGGGTCGAGCCCGGGGAGCGGCGGACGGTGGGCTGGAACAAAGGGGCCATTACGGCCCGGACCCTGCTGATCACCGGCACGGTGGAGAGCGGCGCAAAGGATCGGAAGATTCAGACTCTGCTGGGGCAAAAAAAGGGAGCTCTGTATTCTGGTCCGGTATATGGAAATGTCCAGGAGGACGGAACGCTGAGGCTGACCGTGACCTGGGAGGAGGGAGAGCAGGATGTGGTCTTTACCCTGGATCATCTGATCTCCCGCCAAAATGAGGAGATTCTGTGCCCGCTGTAGGCTGGATACATTACCCAAATAAAAATATCTTGCAAAATCTCAATTACGTGATAGAATGAAGGAAGCAGGCGGATCCTGTGGGGTCCGCCTTTTCGATAAAGTTGTGTTAGCACTCGACGAAAAAGAGTGCTGATAAAGAGAGGAGGAGTTTGAGATGCTTACGATTCCTGTTTACGATCTCCTGATTTTGCCGGGAGTTTCGTTTTACTTTAAAAATGATATGTTTCCGACAAAAAAAGTCACGGCGGAGGATATCGGCGGAGATGTGCTGTTTCTGATGCTGAAGGAGGAAAAGGACCGCCGGGAGGTAAACCTGGAAGATCTGTATCCCATAGGGGTGTCCGCAAAGATCGAAGGGCTTGACGAGGAGGGAAACGTCCGGGTGGTGACGAAAAACCGGGTGGAGATTTCCGGCGTGATCTGTGAGGAGGGAGAGCTTCAGGCCGAGGCCGCGATCTGCGCCGAGGTGGAGGATTTCCCGGAGGAGGAGGCCAGACCCCGGTTTGAAAAGCTGAAAAATGACCTGCTGTCCTTCTCCAAGGAATTCACTTGGGGCATGTGGGCCAGAGGAATGATTCTTCGGTGGAAGAGCTTTGAGGATGTGGCCTGCGGCCTGTCGGGCTATTTGAATATGACCTGGGAGGAGAAATACGCGATTCTGGCTGTCCATTCTCGCCGGGAGCGGTGTCATAGGATTGAACAGACGGTCTACGAGCTGATGGAGGTATCCAGGGTCAGCGATGAGGCGGAGACGGCCCAGAAGGGCTCCAACGAACAGCTCTACCGGGAGGCGGCGCTGAAAAAGCAGATAGAATTTTTGCAGAAGCAGCTGGACGAGATGCACCCGGAAAATATCTCCGACGTGCGCCGCTTTGAGACGAAGCTTCAGGAGGCCGGGATGAATGAGGAGGCCAAAAAGGAGGCGGAGAAGGTCCTGAACCGGATGAAGCAGGAGGGGAAGGACGGCCACGAGTATGGGATGCTCTACGATTATCTGGATTTTGTCACCAGCCTCTCCTGGAAAACGGAGGAGATGCCGGAGATCGATCTGGCGGAGGCGGAGCGGATCCTGGAGGAGGACCATTACGGCCTGAAAAAGGTGAAGGAGCGGATCATCCAGCAGCTTGCGGTGATGGCATTAAATAAGAAGCAGTCCGGCTCCATCCTGCTCTTTGTGGGAGCGCCGGGCACCGGAAAGACCAGCATCGGCCAGAGCATCGCGGCGGCTCTCCACCGGAAATACGTGAGAATCAGCCTGGGAGGCATCCGGGATGAGGCGGAGATCCGGGGACACCGCCGGACCTACGTGGGAGCCATGCCGGGGCGGATCATGGAAGGGATGAAGCGCAGCGGCGCCCAGAATCCGGTGATGGTGCTGGATGAGGTGGATAAGCTGGCGAAGGACTACGGCGGAGATCCGGCCAGCGCCCTCCTGGAGGTGCTGGACCCGGAGCAGAACCACACCTTCACGGACCACTACATGAATGTGCCCTACGATCTGTCCAACGTGTTTTTCATCTGCACCGCAAACACCACCGACACCATCCCGGAGCCTCTGCTGAACCGGATGGAGGTGATCCAGTTTCCGGGCTACACAGAGATTGAGAAATTTCAGATCGGCCGGAGCTATCTTCTGCCCCGGGCCATGAAGAGCATGGGCATCAAGGCGCAGAATCTGAAGGTCAGCGACGGGGCCCTGTCCCGGATCATCGAGGAGTACACGGCGGAGGCCGGAGTACGGGGGCTGAAAAAGCAGCTGGATGTGCTGTGCCGCCATGCGGCGGTGAAGCTGGTGAAGGGGGAGCGAAAGAGCGTCACCGTCAGCGAGAAGCGGGTGCCGGAATTTCTGGGCCGCCAGGTACTTCGCCATGACCGGATTCTCCGGGATCCCCGTCCCGGCGTGGTGACGGGGCTGGCCTGGACCAAGGCGGGCGGGGAAATTCTCTTCATTGAGACCTCTTTTACCAAAGGGAAGGGCCAGGTGTTGATCACGGGACAGCTGGGGGATGTGATGCAGGAGTCCGCCAGGATCGCCATCACCTTGGTGAAGTCCATGTACCCGGATCAGGCGGAGCTGTTTGAGAAAAATGATCTTCATATCCATGTGCCCTCCGGCGCGGTGCCCAAGGACGGTCCCTCCGCCGGCATCACCCTGGTGACGGCTCTCTCCTCCCTGGTGACGGGGAAGCAGGTGGACCCGGAGGTGGCGATGACGGGAGAGGTGTCTCTGCGGGGCGTGGTGCTGCCCATCGGCGGCCTGCCGGAGAAGCTGATGGCCGCCCAGCGGGCGGGAGTGAAGCGGGTCTTCATTCCGGAGGAGAATGTTCCCGATCTGGAGGATGTGGCGGATGAGGTGAGGAAAAAGCTGGAGATCCTTCCGGTCGGGAAGGTGTCCGATGTGCTGGTGAAGGTGCTGGAGGATGGGTCTGTGAACTGATCGAAAATTATCGATTTAATACTTTCACCTCTTTTGATATAGATACTGTTTATGATTGACGCGAGGAATTTTAAAGGAGCAGGACCGCTTGTCCCGGTGACGGGGCAGGCGGTTTTTTTAAAAAATTTTTTGCTCCGGCTATCCTTTTGGGAGGCCGGAACGTTATACTGTTCAGAAGGTGCTTTCGAAAGAAGAAAAGAGGGGAGGCGGGGCCCTTGGACAGGGATTTCTATCTGGTGCGGAAAATGAAGGACGGCAGTCAGGAGGCCATGGAGGAATTTGTGGGAAAATATTATCCGGAGATTCTGCGGTACTGCGGGTACCGGCTGGCGGACCGGGAGACGGCGGAGGATCTGACCCAGGAGACCTTTGAGAAATTTTTCCGGACGCTGTCTAATTACCGCCACTACGGCAAGGCGCTGAATTACCTCTACGTCATCGCCGGAAATCTCTGCCGGGACAGCTACCGGGGACCGGTGGAGGCGGCGATGGAGGAGCTGCCGGAAATGGGGGAGAATCCCCTGGGAGAGGTGGAGGAGCGGATGGATATGGAGCAGGCCATAAGGAGCCTTCCGGAGGAGCTGAGGGAGGTGGTTGCGCTGCGCTATATCCAGGAGCTCCGGCTCAGGGAAATCGCGGAGATTCTGGACATCGGGCTGCCCCTGGTGAAATACCGGGTGAGGCGGGCGAAGGAGCTGCTGTCGGAGCTTCTGGGATATTCTGGGACAGAGTAATCGGCGGAAGGCCGGAAGCGCGCAAACGGAGAGAAGAGCGGGCGGGGCGGGCCTGGCCGGATGGCCGAAGGAGCGCAAACCGGAGAAGGATGAAACGGCAGGCGGAAGGCCGGGCCGGAAGGGAAGGCGCGATGGAGGAACGGGAATGACTGTTGACAGAGCGAAAGGGGTGACGAAATGAATTCATTGGAAAAGGAATTGAGGGTCTACGGGGCAAGGCGCAGAGAGCGGCTGAACACTGAGTTCGCGCCGGACCAGGGAAAGCTGATCCGTACTCTGGAGGGCTCCAGGGCCGCTCTTTATGAGAATGAGGCATTGAACAGCGTATCCTGGCCGGAATTTGTCTACTGGCAGTCCGGCTACATTCGGAAACGGTGGTGGATTTTGCAGGCCGGACTTTTGCTGGCCCTCTGGTGCGGGCTGGCGGTGACGGAGCAGATCGGGAACGTATCCCGGCTTATGGGAACGGCGGCGCCGCTGTTTGTGGTGCTGCTGGTGCCGGAGCTGTGGAAAAGCAGGACGTACCACACGGAGGAGGTGGAGGGAGCGGCCTATTTTTCCACCCGCCAGATCTACGGAGCCAGGCTGCTGCTTTTTGCCATGGTGGACGCGGCGCTGCTGAGCGTTTTCTGCGTGGCGGCTTCCTTTACCCTGCGGATCACTCTGCGGGAGATGATGATACAATTTTTCCTGCCCTTCAATGTGTCCTGCTGTATCTGCTTCCGGGCGCTGTGCGGCCGGAGGGTGGAATCGGAGTACGCCGCTTTTGGCCTGTGCGGACTCTGGACCGGGATTTGGGTGCGGATCCTATTGCGGGAGGCTATTTACGGGATCATTGCCCTTCCGGTGTGGGAGGGAGCGGTGCTGCTCTCCATGGGATATCTGGGCTACAGCGTTTACCGGGTGCTGAGAGACTGCGAGAGCCTTACGGAGGTCCGCCGGGAGTAGCGCGCGGGGGACACACAGAGAGCCTCGGCGAGGCGCACCGGAAGAAAAGAGAGAGGTGACGGACAAAATGGAATTAAAGGTAGAAAATTTGACGAAGCAATTTCAGGATGTGAAGGCGGTGGATGGCGTCAGCTGCGCCATGGGATACGGCGTGTACGGTCTTCTGGGGGTGAACGGGGCAGGGAAAACCACGTTGATGCGGATGCTCTGTACCCTGGTGAAGCCCACCGGGGGAAGCATTTCTCTGGACGGGAAGGACATCTTTGGGATGGACAGCCAGTACCGGAAGCTGCTGGGCTATCTGCCCCAGGAGTTCGGGTTTTACCCGGATTTTTCCGTGGAGGACTATCTGATGTATATTTCCTCCATCAAGGGGCTGCGCCCGGCCACGGCCAGAAAGCGGGTGCAGACGCTGCTGCGCCAGGTGGGACTCTGGGAGCAGCGGAAGAAGAAAATGAAAAAGCTCTCCGGGGGAATGAAGCGCCGGGCGGGCATCGCCCAGGCCATGGTGAACGATCCGAAAATTCTGATTCTGGATGAGCCCACGGTGGGCCTGGACCCCAGCGAGCGGATCCGGTTTCGGAATCTCATCAGCGAACTGGCGGAAAACCGGCTGGTGCTGCTGTCCACCCACATCGTGTCGGACGTGGAATACATCGCCAATGAGATTTTTCTGATGAATCAGGGAAGGATCGAGAGCCGGGGGACGCCGGAGGAGCTGATATGGCAGATGCCCCAGCAGGTATGGAGCCTCGCCGCAAGCCGGGAGCAGGCGGAGCGGTATCTGCGCCGCTACAAGGTGTCCAACGTGAAAAATGTGCCGGAGGGGACGGAGCTTCGGATCCTGGCCCCGGACTGCCCCGGCCCGGGGGCAAGGCGGGAGGAGGCCACCTTGGAGGATGTGTTCCTCTATTATTTCGGAAATCATTCGGAGGCGCGGGATGGAGAATGAGAGGACTGCCCCTCGGGAAATCCCGGGGGAGCTATCCTTTGCGAAAAGTCATGAAAAAACAGTGAGGAGAAGGTGGATCAAGATATGATATGGTTTGAGATAAAAAAGGTACTTTCAAGGAAGAGCGGAAAGCTTGCTCTGGCGCTCCTTGGCGCGATCGTGCTGTTCATTTCCTATTGGGCGGTGTACGAGGTGGAGTGGGTGAATGAGCAGGGCGTGACGGAGCATGGGATCGGCGCGATTCAAAAGCTGCGGGAGGCGAAGAAGGAGTGGGCGGGAGAGCTGACCCTGGAGCGGCTGCGGCAGGCGCTCCAGGAGAATGCCAGGATCAACGAGACGCCGGAGGCCCAGTCAGCGGATGTGACAGAAAACAATATTGCCTACAGCTGGCGGCAGGGAATTTCGGATATCCGCAGCCTGATGGTGCGGTCCTTCTGCGACTTTTCTGATTATGATTACTACCGGGTAGATACGCTGACCGCCGGGGATATGGAAAATTTCTACACCAACCGGGTACTTAGCCTGAAGGAGTGGCTGGAGCGGGAGGATGTGGCGGATCAGTTTTCCCAGGCGGAGCGGGAGTATCTGGTGGAGCGGTATGAAGCTCTGGAGACGCCCATCCGGTACGATTACTCGGAGGGCTGGCAGCAGCTTTTTCAGTATTCGCCCGCGGTCTTGATGCTCACCGCCTTGTTTCTGGGCTTTCTCACCGCGGGGATTTTTTCCGGGGAGTTTTCCTGGAAATCTGACGCCGTGCTTTTCTCCAGCCGCTACGGAAGGGACCGGGCGGTGCGGGCCAAGGTATTGGCGGGATTTTTGCTGGTGACGGCGGTGTACTGGGCGGCCTTTCTGATATACAGCGGGATGGTCCTGGCCTTTCTGGGGACCGACGGGGCGGGCTGCCCCATCCAGTCCTACATGGGCGGCTGGAAAAGCTTCTATAACATTAGCTTCTTTCAGGAGTACCTGTTGATTGGACTGGGGGGCTATGTGGGAAATTTGTTTCTGCTGTTTTTGACTATGCTGGTGTCCGCAAAGACAGGATCCACGGTGCTGGCTGTCCTGGTGCCCTTTGCCCTGATCTTTCTGCCCTCCTTTTTGAGTGAGTTCCAGGTGCTGAGCGGTGTTTTGGGCCTTCTGCCGGATCAGCTGCTGCAAATGAATCTGGTGACGCGCTATTTCAACCTCTACCAGCTGGGAAGCCGGGTGCTGGGGGCGGCCCGGATCCTTCCGGTACTGTATGGCGTGCTGACGCTTTTGCTGCCTCCGGTGCTGTACCAGGTCTACCGGAAAAAAGAAATTTTGTAAAAAACACTTGACCTTGACGCTGCGGAAAGGGGTATGGTAGATTCGAAACAGGGAAAGAAGGGTGAGGGAAGGAGAGAGGGCAGATGGAGTACAGCATTACGGAATTGTCCAGACTTTCGGGGGTGAGTACCCGGACGCTGCGGTATTACGACGAGATCGGCCTGCTGAAGCCCCTCCATGTGAACGGGGCGGGCTACCGCTTTTATGGAGAGCGGGAGGTGGCGCTGCTGCAGCAGATTTTGTTTTACCGGGAGAGGAGCTTCGACTTAAAAAGCATTCAGAGGATTCTCTATCAGAAGGACTTTGATTTGCTGGAGGCATTGCAGGATCATCTCCTTCGGCTTCAGGAGCGGAGAGAGGAGCTGGAGGCGCTTATCCGCACCGTGGAGCAGACCATCCGCACAGTGAAAGGAGAGGGTGAAATGACAGATCAGGAAAAATTTGAGGCATTCAAGAGGAGTCTGGTGGAGGAGAACGAGGAGCGCTACGGCAGTGAGCTTCGGGAAAAATACGGGCGGGAGGAGGTGGACGCCTTCCATCAAAAAATGAAGAGCATGACGGCCCGGGAGTACGAACGGTTCCGTCAGCTGGAGGAGGAGATCCGGGAAGGCCTGGCCCGCCGCGTCCGCGCCGGCGCCTGCCCTCAAAGCCGGGAGGCCGAAGAGCTGGTGAAGCTTCACCGGGAGTGGCTGTCCATGGTGTGGAAGAGCTACACCCCCGAGGCTCACCGGGGGCTGGCCCGGCTGTATTTGCTGGATGAGCGGTTCCGGGCCTACTACGATGAGCGGGAGAAGGGCTGCGCCCGGCTGCTGTCGGAGGCCATCGGCTGCTGGGCCGGGATATAAGAGATTTCCCATCCGGGAGGCGGTCTGCCGCCTCCCTATTTTCTGCCTTGCCCGGGAGGGGAGGGTGTTATATAATTGAGAGAAAAGGGGGAAGGTACGGATGGGAAAATCAAATTATGATATCACAAAGGAAAAGATGCAGACGGAATTTTTGAAGTATGACCAGGAGCGGATGATTGAGAAGTTCGGGCTGAGACACGACGAGGCGTATCTGTATATCCGCTTTGTGGGCAGGGACTACCGGGTGAGCCGGGACAGCGGGAAGGTGGAGTGGTCGGAGGACGGTTTTGTTCACAAGGAGGACGGGAGCTTTGAGGAGGCCATGTCCATCTATGATGTGCTCTGCTACTCCAAGGAGGGCTGTCATCTGTCGGAGCGGTTTGCCAGAATCAATAATATGAAGGGGACGGTCCACTCCAACGGCCTGGGGGATTCCTCCACCAACGCTCCGGCCCGTTTTTTTGACAGCAGAGAGGAGGCGCTTAGGCGGGCCTGCGAGAGCCTGGGCGGACAGCGGGAGGCGGTGGGGGAGGTGGCCTACCGGATCCCCACCTTTGACTTTCTGCCGGTGATTTTGCAGTTCTGGCATTCCGATGAGGAGTTTCCGCCCAGCCTTCAGCTTCTCTGGGACGAAAATATCCTGAGCTTCATGCATTATGAGACTACTTATTATACGGCGGGCCACCTGCTGAGGCGGATTCAGGAGCTGATGGAGCGCGTTCCGCCATCTCTTTCTTGACCGTCCGGGAAAACATGGTTATAATTTATTATGAAAGCCAGTCTCGGTGAACAGACAGAAGGGCGCACCCGTGCGGTCTTCTGTCTGGGCATCAGAGACGCTAACCCGTATGAGCAGGTAGCGCGGAGGCGTCTGGTGAACGCAGGCCTCCGGACAGGTGAGGAGGAGATGGAGAATGAATATTGAAGCTCTGAGGAAGGACATGGTGGCGGCCATGAAGGCGAAGGATAAGGCCAGAAAGGAGGCGATTTCCTCTCTGGTTTCCGCGGTGAAGAAGGCGGCCATCGACGCGGGCTGCCGGGACGATATCCCGGAGTCCATGGTGGACCAGGTGATCCTGAAGGAAATGAAGACCGTGAAGGAGCAGATCGACACCTGCCCCGACGCCCGGGCCGATCTGAAGGCGGAGTACCAGTTCCGCTATGACGTGATTTCCGAGTATGCGCCAAAGCTTCTGTCCGCGGAGGAGATCAAAGCCATCGTGGCGGAGAAATTTGCCGATGTGGTGGCCACAAAGAACAAGGGTCAGATCATGAAGGCCGTCATGGGCGAGCTGAAGGGCAAGGCGGACGGGAAGGTGATCAACCAGGTAGTCACCGAGCTGTGCAAGTAAAAAAAGCAGGATAAGGAGGGATCTTATGAAACTGATATTTGCAATCATCAATAAGGACGATACGGAGAACGTGATCACATCGCTGAATCAGGCGGGCTACATGGCCACCCGGCTGTCCTCCACCGGCGGCTTCCTGAAAAAGGGCAACAGCACCCTGATGATCGGCTGCGAGGACAAGGCGGTGGAGAAGGCCACCCAGATCATCAAGAAGGTTTGCGGCAAACGGAAAACCATCGATGTGGCCGTTCCCTATATGTCCACCTGCAGCCCGGGCTGCAATTTGCCTCCTTATTACGACGCTTCTGTGACACGGCAGGTGGAGGTGGGCGGAGCCATCATCTTTGTGACGAATATTGATCATTACGAGAAAATATAGGATGACTGCCAGGAGAGAGAGCCGGCGCGCGTCAAAGCAGCGCTGGCTTTTCCTCGTTCTAAAGTGATTTACAAGTACTATTCCTCATGATAAAATGGAAAGATAGAGAACTGGAGTTGATGAAATATGGAATGGTAGAGCGAGGAGAAAGAACAGGAGGAAGGACAAATGACAGAGACGAGACCCTTTATACCATGGAAAATGATCGAAGAGTTTATGATTGAGGTATTTCAGAAGGAGGGAGTGCCCGGGGAGGACGCGGCGGTCTGCGCGGATGTGCTGCTGGAGAGTGACCGGCGGGGGATCGAGAGCCACGGGTGCAACCGGTTCAAGCCCATCTACATCGACCGGATCGACAGCGGCATCCTGAACCCGGTGACGGAGTTTGAGGTGGTGAGGGAGACGCCCACCACAGCGGTGGTGGACGGTCACAACGGCATGGGAATGGTGGTGGGGGTCCGCTCCATGCGGATGGCCATTGACAAGGCCAAAAAATACGGAATGGGTATGGTGGCCGCACGGAATTCCACCCATTACGGCATCGCCGGATATTACGCCACCATGGCCACGAAAAACAATATGATCGGGATTACCGGCACCAACGCCAGACCCTCCATCGCCCCCACCTTCGGCGTGGAAAATATGCTGGGGACCAATCCCATCACCTTCGGTCTGCCCACGGATGAGGAGTTTCCCTTCGTGCTGGACTGCGCCACCTCTATTTCCCAGAGGGGGAAAATTGAGTATTACGCCAGAAACGGCATGGAGACTCCGGCAGGCATGGTGATCGGGCGGGACGGCGCGGCAATGACGGACAGCAGCGATATTTTGAAGGCGCTGACCGAGGGGCGGGCGGCCCTGACTCCCCTGGGCGGGATCGGGGAGGAGCTGGCCGGGTATAAGGGCTACGGATACGCCACCGTGGTGGAGATTCTCTCCGCGGCCCTCCAGGCGGGCAGCTATCTGAAGATGCTCTCCGGCATCGGGGAGCATGGGGAGAAAATTCCCTATCCCCTGGGCCATTTCTTTATCGCCATTGATACGGAGGCCTTCATGGGAGCGGATACCTTCAAGGAAATCGCGGGTGATATTCTGCGCCAGCTCAGGGCCTCCCAGAAGGCGCCGGGGCAGGACAGGATCTATACGGCGGGAGAGAAGGAGTATGAGGTGTGGAAGTTTCGGAAGGACAAGGGTGTCCCGGTGGGAGAGGCGCTTCAGAAGGAGTTTATCGGGTTGAGAGACCGGTTCGGACTGACTCAGTTTCAGTTTCCCTTTGAGTAAAAGGGCGGAAGATTCATAAAATAACAGGATGACGAGGAACAGCAAAATGAATGAGACGAGAGAATACCGTCTGGGCGATATGGAAGCCCAGTATATCAAGGATGAAGAGGGACATGTGGGGCTTCGGATGCTCCCGGCGGACTGCCCAGCAAAGGAAGAGAGCAAGAAACACTCCAGGATGGATCCGCTGGTGCAGGTAAAGCTTTCCGGTGATATCTATCAGGGAAGCTACGGATTGGGCAGCACGCTGCGGTGCGGGGAGAGCACCATGCGGCTGCGGTTTGAGCGCCAGAGTCTTTCCGGAGAGGAGGAGCGGATCATCGAGACGGTGCTGGCGGATGACCGGGGATATGAGGCGGCGCACCGGCTGTACTGGAGAGAGGGCGACCGCTTTGTGACCATGGATACCACCTACCGGAATCTGAGCCCGGAGCCCATCTCACTGGAGCTTCTTTCCAGTTTTTCTTTGACCGGGATCTCTCCCTATCTGCCCGGAGACTGCGGCGGGGAGATGATGGTACACCGGCTTCAGTCCCGCTGGAGCCAGGAGGGCCGCCTGCTGTCCCAGACTCTGGAGGAGCTTCAGCTGGAGCCCTCCTGGGGAATGGGGGCCGTCCGCTGTGAGCGGTTCGGGCAGGTGGGTTCCATGCCGGTGAACCATTACTTCCCCTTCGTCGCCCTGGAGGACCGGAAGAATCACGTATTCTGGGGCGCTCAGCTGGCCCACCCCGCCTCCTGGCAGATGGAAATTTATCGAATCGATGAAAATATCGCCGTCAGCGGCGGCCTGGCGGACCGGGAATTCGGCCATTGGATGAAAACCCTGGGGCCGGGGGAGAGCTTCACCTCCCCCAGAGCCATCGTGACGGCGGCCCACACAGACTCCATAGACGTGCTGACCCAGCGGCTGGTGGAGGCAGGGATCCGGGCCGCGGAGGCGGGGCCGGAGTCGGAGCAGGAGCTTCCCATCGTATTTTATGAATACTGCACCACCTGGGGCTATCCCTCCCATGAAAATATATCGAAGATTCTCGATGCGATCAGAGGCAGGGGCTTTGATTACTTTGTGGTGGACTGCGGCTGGTATAAGGCGGACGGCGTGCGGTGGGATATCAGCATGGGAGATTACGTGCCCTCCGCCACCCTGTTTCCCCAGGGGCTGGAGCGGACCGTGGAGGCGATCCACCGGGAGGGAATGAAGGCGGGGATCTGGTTTGAGATTGAGAATGTGGGGCCGGCCTCCCAGGCTTACCAGAATACGGACCATCTGCTCCATCTGGACGGCCATGTGCTGACCACCACCTGCCGCCGCTTCTGGGATATGACGGACCCCTGGGTAAAGGATTATCTCAGGGACCGGGTCATCGGCACGCTGAAAAAATACGGCTTCGACTATATGAAGATCGATTACAATGACACCATCGGCATGGGCTGCGACGGCGCCGAGTCGGTGGGAGAGGGGCTGCGGCGGAACATGGAGGCCACCATGGAATTTCTGGAGGAGGTGAAGCGGGAGCTGCCGGGCATTATTTTGGAGAACTGTGCCTCCGGCGGCCACCGCCTGGAGCCGGGCTTCATGGCGGCCACCAGCATGGCCTCCTTCTCCGACGCCCATGAGTGTGTGGAAATCCCCATCATCGCCGCCAGCCTCCACCGGGCCATTCTTCCCCGCCAGAGCCAGATCTGGGCCGTGATCCGGGAAAACGACAGCCTGAAGCGGATCGCCTACTCCGTGGCCAATACCTTCCTGGGCCGCATGTGCCTTTCCGGGGATGTGACCGGCCTGACCAAGGAGCAGTGGCAGGTGATCGACCGGGGCATCGCCTTTTACCGCCGGATCGCTCCCATCATCAAAAATGGCCAGACCCACTGGCTCAGCCCCCAGATCCGGCAGACGCGCCATCCGGAGGGCTGGCAGGCCATCCTTCGCGAGGGGGCGGAGGGGGAGGCCTATGTGCTGATTCACACCTTCGGCGGCAGCTTCCCGGAGGTGATCGAGCTGACGCTGCCGGAGTCCGTCCCGGACAGGATCGGGGAGATCTATTCCGATAAGGCTCTGGACATCGAGGTAAAGGGAGGAAAGCTTCGCTGCCGCATGGAGGAGAACTGGCGCGCCGCGGCGGTGTATTTAAAATAGAAGATCCAAGGAGTATTCGCAATGAAAGAGAGAGAAAAATTTGGCAGCCGCTTGGGCTTCATCCTGGTATCCGCCGGATGTGCCGTGGGCCTGGGAAATGTGTGGAAATTTCCCTATATGACCGGAAAATACGGGGGAGCTGCTTTTATCCTGATCTACCTGGTTTTCCTGGTGATCCTGGGATGGCCCATCATGGTCTGCGAATTCGCGGTGGGCCGGGGCAGTCAGAAGAGCTGCGCCACCTCCTTTCGGATTCTGGAGCCGGAGGGAGCGAAATGGCATCATTACGGATATTTCGGCATGGCGGGAAACTATCTGCTGATGATGTTTTATACCATGGTGGCCGGGTGGATGATGTACTACTGCTACCGCTCCGCCGCCGGAGAATTTACCGGCGGGGCCCTGGGGGCGGAGGAGGCTGCCGGTAAATTCAGTCAGATGCTGGACTCACCGGGGATCATGACCTTCTGGATGGCGGCGGCGGTGCTGCTGGCCTTCGGCATCTGTGCCCTGGGAGTTCAGAAGGGAGTGGAAAAGATCACGAAGCTCATGATGTCGGCCCTGCTGGTGCTGATTGCCGTCCTGGTGGTCCATTCCGTCCTGCTGCCGGGGGCCATGGAGGGAGTGCGGTTTTACCTGATTCCCGACTTTGGGGCCATGGTGGAAAATGGAGTGGGAAATGTGATCTTCGGCGCCATGTCCCAGGCCTTCTTTACCCTGAGTCTCGGGATCGGCGCCATGGCCATCTTCGGCAGCTATCTGGACCGGTCCAGATCCCTGGCCGGGGAGGCCGTCAGCATCGGTATTCTGGATACCTTCGTGGCCCTGATGGCCGGCATGATCATCATACCGGCCTGCTTCGCCTTCGGCGTGGAGCCGGACTCCGGGCCCTCGCTGATCTTCATCACCCTTCCCCAGATCTTTCAGCAAATGGCGGGAGGGCGGATCTGGGGAGCGCTGTTTTTCCTGTTCATGTCCTTCGCCGCCCTGTCCACGGTCATCGCCGTGTTTGAAAACATCATTTCCTTCGCCATGGACCTGTGGGGGTGGGAGCGAAAGAAGGCGGTGGCGGTGAATATTGTGCTGATCCTCCTCCTGTCCCTGCCCGCCGTGCTGGGCTACAATCTGCTCTCCGGGATCCAGCCCCTGGGGGAGGGCACCACCTTGATGGATCTGGAGGATTTCCTGGTATCCAGCAATCTGCTGCCCCTGGGCTCTCTGGTGTATCTGATGTTCTGTACCCAGAGGCGGGGCTGGGGCTTTGACCGCTTTCTCCGGGAGGCCAATACGGGAAAGGGGATAAAATTTCCGGCCGTATTCCGGGGGTACATGACCTGGGGGATCCCGGCGCTGGTGGTGGTGATTTACCTGAAGGGCTACTGGGATATGTTCAAATCCAGGCCGCTGCCCGTGCTGGCGCTCTGGATGGCGGTGGCACTGGCCTTCCTTGCCCTGGTCTTCTGGTTTGCCTTTGGCGGAAAACGAACGAAAAATTGTGAGAATTTATAAGAAAGGGAGTTTTTATCATGATAGCAGCAAAAATGAAACCGTATCTGGAAAATAATTCCGCCATCCGGGCCATGTTTGAGGAGGGAAAGCGGATGGCGGCCCTGTACGGGGCGGACAAGGTCTATGACTTCAGCCTGGGAAATCCCAACGTCCCCGCTCCGGAAAAAATCAAGGAGGCCATCAAGGAGATTCTGGATCAGGAGGATCCCGTCCTGGTCCACGGATACATGAGCAATGCCGGTTTTCCCCAGGTGCGGGGGGCCATCGCGGACAACCTGAACCAGCGTTTCGGCACCAAATTCACCGAGAATAACCTGATCATGACGGTGGGGGCGGGCAGCGGCCTGAATGTCTGCCTGAAAACCCTGGTGGATCCCGGGGATGAGGTGGTGGTGTTTGCCCCCTACTTCCTGGAGTACGGAGCCTATGTCCGCAACTACGACGGAGTGCTGGTGGAGGTGGCGCCCGACACCGGCAGCTTCCAGCTCAATCTGGAGGATTTTGAGGCGAAGGTGACTCCAAAGACTAAGGCCGTGATCATCAACAACCCCCACAATCCCACGGGAGTGGTGTTCTCTGAGGAGACGATCAAAAAGCTGGCGGGCATCCTTAAAGAAAAGCAGCGCCAGTATGGCCACGCCATCTATCTGATCTCCGACGAGCCCTACCGGGAGCTGGCCTTTGACGGAGCCTCCGTCCCCTTTGTGACTCACTATTATGACAACACCATGATCGTCTACTCCTACAGCAAATCCCTGTCCCTGCCGGGAGAGCGGATCGGCTATGTGGTGATCCCCGATGAGGTGGAGGACAGTGAGAACACCATTGCGGCCGCCACCATCGCGAACCGCATCAGCGGCTGCGTCAACGCGCCCTCCCTGATTCAGCTGGCCGTGGCCAGGTGTGTGGACTCGGAGGTGGACCTTGGCTACTATGACCGGAACCGGAAGGCTCTGTACGAGGGCTTGACCCGGCTGGGCTTCACCTGCGTAAAGCCCCAGGGGGCCTTCTACCTCTGGGTAAAATCGCCCACCGCCTCCGAGAAGGACTTTGTCGAGGCGGCTAAAAGGTACAATATCCTGATGGTACCCGGCTCCTCCTTCGCCTGTCCGGGGTACGTGCGCCTGGCCTACTGCGTGTCCTACGAGAAGATCCAGAACTCCCTGCCGCAGTTTGAGAAGCTGGCCAAGGAGTATTTCTAACCTCCTTCCCCGGAAAAATCCAGGAAGGACAGAGGGCGGATTTCCGCAAATTTACTTGAAAAATTGTACACAGGTGTTATAATGCAAATGGTATATGCGATGGTGTATACCATTTCTTTATGATTGGGAAGATTATGTCTCCCAGAGGGATAGAGCCCTTCGGAGGACCCCGCCAATCTGGCGGAGAGGATTGCGGAAGCGCCAGGCGCGGAGCAGTCATTCAGGGCGGTGCCGCCATCAGTCGGCGCGTCCGTTTAGGTATAAATATCGGAGGAAGCAGACGTACTATGAGGATAATTATCGTAGGTCTCGGCAAGGTGGGCCAGACGCTGGCGGCTGAGCTGAGCAAAGAGGACAATGACATTACCGTAATTGACAACAGAGAAGCTGTAGTTCAGGATTTTGCCAGCCAGTATGATATCATGGGCGTGATCGGAAACGGAGCCAGCTACTCCGCCCAGATGGAGGCGGGGATTGAGGCGGCGGACCTGCTGATTTCTGTCACAGGCTCGGATGAGCTGAATCTGCTCTGCTGTCTGATCGCGAAAAAAGCGGGCAACTGCCACACCATCGCCCGGGTGAGGAATCCTGAGTATAGCTCGGAGCTGTCCTTCATCCAGGAGGAGCTGGGGCTGGCTATGGTGATCAATCCGGAGCTGGCCGCGGCGGGGGAAATATCGAGGGTGCTGAAATTCCCCTCCGCCATCGAGGTGGACTCCTTTGCCAAGAGCCGGGTGGAGCTGCTGAAATTCCGGGTGCCGGAAAATTCCATCCTGAACAACATCCGCATCGCGGACCTGTCTTCAAAATTCCGGGGAAACGTGCTGATCTGCGCCATTGAGCGGGGGGAGGAGCTGATCATCCCCAACGGTGACGTGATCGTAAAGCCCAGGGATTTGATATCGCTGGTGGGCTCCGCCACGGACGCCAATGAGTTTTTCCGCCAGGTGGGGATCGTGACAAACCAGGTGAAAAACATTATGATCGTGGGGGGCGGCACCATCGCCTACTATCTGGCAAAGATGCTGCTGGCCGCGGGGATCCGGGTAAAGATCGTGGATAAGGATATGAAGCGCTGCGAGCTGCTCAGCGATCTGCTGCCGAAGGCCACCATCGTCTACGGCGACGGCACCGATAAGGACCTGCTCCGGGAGGAGGGGATCGCGAAGTACGAGAGCTTTGCCGCATTGACCAATATCGATGAGGAAAACATTCTGCTCTCCCTCTACGCGAAAAAGATCGGCAAGATGAAGCTGATCACCAAGATCAACAGGATCGCTTTCGACGAGGTGATTCGGGAGCTGGATCTGGATACGGTGATTCACCCCAAGAATATCACGTCGGAGCACATTATCCGCTACGTCCGTTCCATGAATAACTCCCTTGGCAGCAATGTGGAGACGCTGCACAAGATCATTAGCAACAAGGCGGAGGCCCTGGAGTTCATCATCCGGGAGAAGAGCCGGGCCACGGACCTGCCCCTTCAGGAGCTCCGGATCAAAAAGGGAATCCTGGTGGCCTGCATCAACCGGAAGGGAAAGGTCATCATTCCCCGGGGACTTGATATGATGAAAAAGGGCGACACGGTGGTGATCATCACACAGCAGACCGGGTTGAACTGCATCGACGATATTTTAATGAAGTAGGGAAGAGACATGAATTATCGAATGATTATCTATGTGATTGGCTGGGTCCTGAATTTTGAGGGGGCCTTTATGCTTCCGGCCTGTTTGACCGCTCTGATCTACCGGGAGCGGGAGGGCTTTGCGCTGGCGGCGGTGGCTTTGCTGTGTCTGCTCGGGGGATTGATGATTACCAGAAAGCGCCCCAAAAATCTGATGATGTACGCAAAAGAGGGATTTGTGACGGTGGCGCTGTGCTGGATCGTCCTGAGTATCATCGGGGCGGTGCCCTTCACTCTGGCGGGAGCCATTCCCTCCTATATTGACGCGGTGTTTGAGACGGCGTCCGGCTTTACCACCACCGGCTCCAGCATTTTGCCGGAGGTGGAGCCCATGCCGAGGTGCCTGCTGTTCTGGCGCAGCTTCACCCACTGGGTCGGCGGCATGGGAGTGCTGGTATTTGTGATGGCGGTGCTGCCCCTGGCCGGCGGCACAAATATGTACATGATGAAGGCGGAGAGCCCCGGGCCTTCTGTGGGAAAGCTGGTGCCCCGGGTGAAGAGGACCGCCGTGATCCTCTATGGCATGTACGTGGCGCTCAGCCTTTTGCAGCTGGTACTGCTGCTGCTGGGAGGGATGCCCCTGTTTGATTCCCTGGTGACCATGTTCGGCACGGCGGGCACGGGCGGCTTTGGCATCAAAAACGACAGCATGGCGGGCTACTCCCCCTATCTCCAATGGGTGGTGACCATTTTCATGATGCTGTTCGGCGTCAATTTCAATATTTATTATCTGCTGCTGAAAAAGAAATGGAAATCGGCCTTCTCCTCCACGGAGGTGCGGGCCTACGGCATCATTATTCTCTCGGCGATTATATTGATTACGGTCAATATATTGGAGCTGTTCCCCAGCCCCTTCGCGGCGCTGCGCCATGCGGCCTTCCAGGTGGGCTCCATCGTCACCACCACAGGCTTTGCCACCACGGACTTTGATCTGTGGCCCTCATTTTCCAAGACGGTGCTGGTGCTGCTGATGTTTGTAGGGGCCTGTGCGGGCAGCACGGGAGGCGGGATCAAGGTCTCTCGGGTGGTGCTTCTGTTTAAATCCATCCAGAAGGAGCTGGATGGGATCGTTCACCCCCACAATGTGAAGAAGCTGAAAATGGACGGACGGCTGGTGGAGCATTCCGTGATCCGGTCCGTGAATGTGTTTATCGCCTCCTATATTATGATTTTTGCCTTTTCGGTGCTGCTGATCTCCATCGATAACTTCGATATGACCACCAACTTCACCGCGGTGGCGGCCACCATCAATAACATCGGGCCGGGCCTGTCGGTGGTGGGTCCCACCGGAAATTTCAGCGGCTTTTCCGCCTTTTCCAAGCTGGTGCTGACCTTTGACATGCTGGTGGGGCGGCTGGAGCTGTTCCCGCTGCTGATTCTGTTTACAAAAAATACCTGGTCCAGATAAGGGCTGTTCTTTTCGGGGGGTTGAAATGCCGGAAGGCATATGGTAAAATAGCCCCCGTAAAAGGATTGACGACAGAGAAAAGGGGCGGGGGACGCCCCCTCAGATAAGAATTCAGGAAAGGCGGAGGAATGTATAAAAAGAGATTGCTCACTGCTGTTCTGTGCGGTGCGCTGGCCATGGCCGTTTGTGGTACGGGCAGCGGCGCTACGGAGAACGGAAAGACAGCCGGAAAATCCACGGCACAGGTGGAAGAACGCACGCTGAGCGCGGAGAACGAACAGGAGAAAACGAAGGAAAAAACTCAGGAAAAGAAGAAAGAGCAGGCTCAGAGCCAGGAGGCTGGGGAGCCGGCCAAGAAACAGGCGGCCGCGGAGGAGCCCAAGGCTCGGGCAGCCGCGGAGGAACCTAAGGCTCAGGCGGCGGAGGAGGAGCCGCAGACGCAGGCCCCTACGGAGGCGCCGCAGACGCAGGCTCCCACGGAGGCGCCGCAGACCCAGGCTCCCACGGAGGCGCCGCAGACCCAGGCTCCCACAGAAGCGCCGCAGACCCAGGCCCCTACAGAGGAGCCCCAAACTCAGGCCCCCACGGAGGCGCCGCAGACCCAGGCTCCTACGGAGGATTCCCAGACCCAGGCTCCCTCGGAGGGACAGACCCAGGCTCCTGCGGAGTCCGAGACCCAGGCATCCCCGGAGACTCAGCCCGGACTGCCGGAAGAGACTCAGCCCCCCGCGGGATTTGAGACGGAGAGCGAGTCCCAGGGAATTACGGAGCCCGCTGAGACTGAGACACCCGGGCAGACCGGGACGGAGGGCTCTGAGTCTGAGAGCGAAAACGAGTCGGAGATGGAATCCGAGTCGGAGACAGAGAGTGAGCCGGAGTCCGAGAGTGAGTCCGAGACGGACCCGGAGATGGAGGAGGAGTCGGAATCCGAGACCTCCGAGTACAGCTCCAACGAGGAGCTGATCGCCCATCAGAATATTGTGATTCCTCCGGATATCTCCCTGGAATTTCGGTTTACTCAGGTGGAGAAGCGCTATGCTCTGGTGAATCAGCGGGAGGGCGCGCCGGTCTATGAGGAAAAATCAGAGAGCGCCCGCCAGGTGGGAGAGCTGGAATATTACGGACTGTGCTACATTTTGGAGGACAACAGCGACGGCTGGTACTACGTGGAGTCGGGAAACGTCCGGGGCTTTGTAAAGGCGGACGTGGTGACGGCGGATGAGGTGGCGGAGCGGATCGTGACGGTGAAGGGGGAGGAAGCCCTCCCCGCGGCCAGATTGATCGTGGCCCGCACGGAGAACGGAGCCTTCACCTACACCCACACCACCGTGCGGAGCGTGCTGGCGGACAAGCAGTACGCCCTGGCCAAGAAGACCCTGAGCATTCGGGAGCAGCGGAAGGATTCTGCCCGGGTGATCGGCACCCTGGCGGAGGGAGGCCTCTGCTACCTGCTGGCGGACGAGGACAAGGAATGGGTGTATGTGGAGTCGGGAGATGTCCGGGGCTTTGTGAAGGCCAGTGAGCTGGTCACGGGAGCCTCCGCGGCCGCCCAGGTGTCCGGGACCGGAGAAAACAATATGACACTGGCGGACCAGCAGGTGGCGCCGGAGGACAATAAGGCCTGCTATTACACCCTTACCTCCGTGCGGGAGGCCTCCCAGGAGGCCAGGACCAGGGAGGCCATAGTGAATTTCTCCCTGCAGTTTCTTGGAAATCCCTATGTGTGGGGAGGCACCAGCCTGACCAACGGCTGCGACTGTTCCGGCTTTGTCCAGAGCATCTACGGGAACTTCGGTTATTCCCTGCCCCGGGTGGCCTGCGACCAGTCCGTATACGGAATGCAGATTCCCATCAGCTCAGCGGAGCCGGGCGATCTGATCTTTTACGCGAAGAATGGCTACGTCTACCACGTGAGCATGTACATAGGAGGCGGGCAGGTGATTCACGCAGCGGGCAAGAACGTGGGAATCATCACCTCCGGCATCAGCGGTAACGCTGTGTGGGCGACGAGAGTGATCACAGGATAATAAAAAGAAGGAGTGACGGCCGGTAAAACGGCGGATCACTCCTTTTTTCTCGGTTACGCTGCCCGGATCCCTTTTCACCGGGAACCGCTGCCCGGGATTTTGCGGGCCCGGGTCCTGAAAAATATGATTACGCTTCCATGTTATCCCTTCCGGGGGTCTCCGGCTTCTCCGGCCGGGGCAGCAGCAGCCGGACCTGTTCGATCCGGTTCTTGTCCATTTTGTCCACGGTGAGGACGATGCCCTCCTTCGTGGTCACGGTTTCCCTCTCCGTGGGCAGATGATCCAGCATTTCAATGATCAGGCCTCCGATGGAGTCGTACTCCTCGGAGGACAGCCCAAGCCCCAGGGCGTCGTTCACATCGTCCAGCTTCACGGCTCCCTCGATCAGATACTCCTGACTGGAGAGAGGCTGGATCAGATCCTTCTCATCCTCATCGTACTCATCCCGGATCTCTCCCACGATCTCCTCCAGCAGATCCTCCAGGGAAATCATCCCCACAGCGGCGCCGTACTCATCCAGCACGATGGCGATGCTGACAGAATTCTTCTGCATCTCCAGCAGAAGCTCGGAGGTCTTTTTGTATTCGTAAGTAAAGTAGGGCTCATACATCACATCCGTCACATTGAAATCATCCGTGTCGTCGCAGAAAAAGAAATCCTTGATATTCAAAATCCCGGTCACATTGTCCCGGTCATTCTGGTAGACAGGAAGACGGGTGTATTTTTCCGTGCGGAAGATCTCCCGGATCTCCTGGTAGGTGGCCGTATCGCTGACCGCCACCACATCCGCCCGGGGCACCATGACATCCTTAGCCTGTGAGTCGCCAAAGTCCACAACATTATAAATCATTTGACGTTCTTCTTTTTCGATAACTCCGTCCTTGTGGCTCACATCCACAATGGTCCGCAGCTCCATCTCAGTCATGGGGTTCATGGAGCTGTCCGCGTCCACATGAAGCAGTCTCAGCAGGAACCGGCACAGGTGATTGATCAGAAAGATCACGGGAGTCATAATTCTCATCAGGAAAAGAATGACAGAGCCGTAGGCCAGAGCGAATTGTTCGGATTTTACTGTGGCCAGGGTCTTTGGCGTGATCTCACCGAAAATCAGAATTACCAGTGTCAGAGCGCCGGTCACCACACCTACGGAGCCATTGCCGAAAAAACGGATGGCCAGGGCCGTGGCGAGGGCGGCGGCGAAGTTGTTGACCAGATTGTTTCCGATCAGGATGGCGCTGAGCATTTTGGAGGAGTTCTCCTTCACCTTCAAAACGACGGCGGCCCGCTTGTTTCCCTCCTCGGCGAGGGCCTGAAGCCTGATCCGGTTAGCCGTGGTCAGCGAAGTTTCCGCCGAAGAAAAGAAGGCGGAAAGCACCACAAGAATTAACAGCGTCACTAGTTGTATGGCATCATCAGAAGCCAAGATATCATCTCCTTTTTCGTGAATGGTGAAAGGGTTGCGGCATGAGAGAATGATACAATAAAACATTGTAAATTGCAATAACTTTTGCGGCGGAGGCCCGGGGGACTGTTTACCCGGAGGCCGCCCTGGCGCCTGAACCTTGCGGATATTGGTCATAGTTTGGGAAAAAACGCATATAGATAACCAGGGAGGGATGTCTGGTGGAACAATTGACAGGTAAGGGAAGGGCGGCGGGGACGATGCTGCGGGCGCTGGTGCTGTCGTATCTGGTGACCACGGTGATTTTGCTGGCTCTGGCATTTATCATGCTGAAATTTCAGCCGGATACGGGAAAGACGGAGATCGGGATACTGGTGACCTATGTGCTGTCCTGTTTTCTGGGCGGCTGGTATGCGGGAAGGAGAGGGGGAAGGCGGAAATTTCTCTGGGGGCTTGCCACAGGGCTTCTGTATTTTTTGCTGCTCTTCGTGATTTCCGGCATGGGGGACCGGGCCGTCCAGACGGATCTGACTCGGAATTTCCTGTCTCTGCTCCTGTGCGCGGGGGGAGGAATGCTGGGCGGAATGATCTCGTGATCCGCAGAGAGGATACGGGAAAAGCGGATTTTTGAGCCGGCCCCTGAGCCGCCGGGGGGCAGCCTTGGCTGCCCCTCCCTGACACTTTGAGAAAAAGAGCTTTTCCTTTTTCCTTTTTTGTGTTATAGTAAATAAAAAATTATAAAAGTCATTGTCATTTCAGACAAAATATCCCGGATTATCATTATACGATTAATTTGAGAGTTCACGATGAAGAGGTGTTTATGAGAGAAAAGTATGAGTCTCTGTCTTTGGCGGTGCTCAGAGAGAGTGCGAAGGCCAGGGGAATGAGAGGTATTTCGGCATTAAAGAAAGGCGATTTGATTGAGGCGATGCTGCTTCAGGACCAGAAGGACCAGGGGGCGGCCCGGGCCGGACAGGAGAGTGGGACAGAACAAAAAGCGGCGGAGCGGAGGCCGGAGAGAAGCGGCGGAACTGCGGCGGAGCAGAAGCCGGGGAGAAATGGTGTTTCCGCGGCGGAACAGAAGCCGGAGAAAAATGGTGTCTCCGCAGTGGAACAAAAGCCGGAGAGAAGTGGCGGTGCCGCGGCGGAGCAGCCGGATGAGGGGATCCGGGAGAGTGGAGTGAGTTTTGAGCCGGAACCGGAGGGCGCGGCCCAGGACAATGGCGAGCAGCATACCTCTCAGGAGCGGCGTGAGCAGCCCTCCGGAGAGTATCAGACGAGAAGAGTGTATCAGACCAGGAATCAGAATACAAGCAGGGCGCCAAGACCCGGCAATCAGGGCGGCGGCACCTATTCCAACCGCAATTCCTACAACAACAGGACGCAGAATTCCGCTTCTTATAATAATCGATCCCAGAACACGCCCCAGGGCCAGGAGTCCCAGAATGCGAGAACAGGCTATGGCAGCCGTTTCCAGAGCGGTATTCAGGGCCAGGAGCCCCAGGGAACCAGGGCGGGCTACGGCAGCCGTTCCCAGAGCGGTATTCAGGGCCAGGAGCCCCAAGGCGCCAGAGCAAGCTACGGCAGCCGCTCCCAGAACACCGCCCAGGGCCAGGAGTCCCAGGGAACCAGAGCGGGCTACGGCAGCCGTTCCCAGAACACCGCCCAGGGCCAGGAGTCTCAGGGAACCAGAGCGGGCTACGGCAGCCGTTCCCAGAACGGTACTCAGAGTCAGGAGTCCCAGGGAACCAGAACGAGCTACGGCAGCCGTTCTCAGAACGGTGTCCAGGGTCAGGAGCCTCAGGGCGGCAGAACTATTTTCAGCAACCGTTCCCAGAGTGGAGCCCAGGAGCCTCAGGCATCCAGGCCCCCTTACAATAACCGGCCTCAGAATCAGGAACAGCCGGTCAGCGCGTGCCAGTATGGGGATTCCCAGCCTGTTTCGGAGGCCCAGGAGGGAATGGACAGCCCGGAGCTGAGAGGAGATAAGCCGCCGGTGGATCTGGCCCAGCTGGACAGCGGCATCCAGGTGTCCGGGATTCTGGAGGTCATGCCGGACGGTTACGGATTTATCCGCAGTGACAATTATCTGCCCGGCGAGAATGACGTGTACGTATCTCCCTCCCAGATCCGCCGGTTTAATCTGAAGACGGGGGATATCATTTCCGGCAACACCAGGATCAAATCCCAGCAGGAGAAGTTCAGCGCTCTTTTATATTTGAAGACCATCAATGACCGGATTCCCTCGGAGGCCATGAAGCGGTATAACTTCGAGGACATGACCCCCATCTTCCCCAATGAGCGGATGCGGATGGAGCGGGCCTCCCGGGCTCTCGCCATGCGGATCGTGGACCTGTTTTCCCCCATCGGCAAGGGGCAGAGAGGCATGATCGTCTCCCCGCCAAAGGCCGGAAAGACCACCCTTTTAAAGGATGTGGCCCGGTCCATTCTTCAGAACGATCCCGACATGAAGCTGCTGATTCTGCTGATTGACGAGCGTCCCGAGGAGGTGACGGACATCAAGGAGGCCATCCAGGGAGAAAATGTGGAGGTGATCTACTCCACCTTCGATGAGCTTCCGGAGCACCACAAGCGGGTGTCGGAGATGGTGATCGAGCGGGCGAAGCGGCTGGTGGAGCACCAGGAAAACGTGACTATCCTTCTGGACAGCATCACCCGTCTGGCCCGGGCCTACAACCTGACAGTGCCGCCCAGCGGCCGCACCCTGTCCGGCGGTCTTGACCCGGCGGCGCTGCATATGCCGAAGCGGTTTTTCGGAGCCGCCAGAAAGATGCGGGAGGGCGGCAGCCTTACCATCCTGGCTACGGCTCTGGTGGACACAGGAAGCAAGATGGATGATGTGGTCTACGAGGAGTTCAAGGGCACCGGAAACATGGAGCTGGTGCTGGACCGGAAGCTTTCGGAAAAGCGGGTGTTCCCGGCCATCGATATCCCGAAATCCGGCACCAGAAGAGAGGACCTGCTGCTGGACAGGGAGGAGCAGGAGGCCGTCTACATCATGCGCCGGGCTCTGAACGGCATGAAGTCCGACGAGGCGGTGGAGAACACTCTGAATATGTTCGTCCACACAAAGGACAACCGGGAGCTGGTGCAGCGAGTGAGGCGCCAGAAGTTTATTTAACCTTTTTTCCACAGATTTATGCGTTTTGTCAAAACGTGTAATAACAATCCGAGCTTGCCACTTGCAAAGCGAAAATGGAGCCTGGAAAGGTTCCATTTTTCAGTAAATGTGCGGAATTTCATATTTCGTGCCGTCTGTATCCTTGTCTCGTTCAGGCTGGCGCCCCAATATGCGCCCGGCCCCGCGTTGTTCAGCCGGGATTGGATGATCTGCGGCATGATCGGCCCAATCATGCGGGGCAGCAGACACACTCTTGTGCTGTGTCCGGCTTCCTGCTTGTAAAACCGAGGTCGCTATGATATGATACAGGTAACAGGAAAGGATATTTGCTCAGTGGTGGCATATAATAAAGGTGGTGAATCCTTTGGGAGTAAAAGATACGGTAACAAC
>CAZGRM010000001.1:0-68596 GCA_964528295.1 uncultured Lachnospiraceae bacterium | reverse complement strand
ATAAAAAACAAATATCACAAAAACCGCAGCAATGGTTTCCAACACTAATCTTACTTTCTTTTTCATACTGTCTCCATGTATTCTAAACTCATAATTCAGTTCGCCGAATGTCCCAACAAATTCCCATTTGTCTCTCAGTTGCTTGGGGTTAAGTATATCATGTTTACAGACGGTTTTTCTCTATTCCCTCTTTTGCGGAGCATTGTTGCTCTAAACAGTCCATTTCCTCTAATATTCTCAAAACAATGCTTACATTTTCGTCAATGCTTTTTGTTCCATCTAAATATACTTTTTTGCATGATATTCTATTGGCGCTTTCTTCAACTAGATGGCTATCTTTTTCAGCAATGATACCTCTAAACCTCTTTTGCTGCTCATACATGTCTCCACCCGGCATAACACGTGAACCGAATCTAATCTCTTCCCGCTGTTTTACTCGTTTTACACGTTCTTTTGTCGGAACCTTAAGCATGAATACAATATCAATTTTAGATATAATATCCGATGCCCAATTCATTGTCACTCCAGAAATAACAAATTGTGGATGATTCTCAATTTCATCATGAATCATTTCTTGCACTTCGGTTTTTGAGCGTGGAACAGAATATGGAAGTTCACCTATGTACTCATATTTAATATCAAACTGTTGGTCAAGAATCGCTTGGCGGGAATGCTTTTGTTCAGGAAAATAATAATCTTCTACATCTATTTCATAGTAACTCAGTTTCTTACCAATCGCATGTGCAAGTGTAGATTTTCCGCATCCGTTCAATCCCATGATAGCAATACCACATAACATATCATCTTACTCCTAAATGCCGATTTTGTCGCTTTGTTACTCGGACTAATCATATCATGTTTGCGGACAGCTTTCTATCTGTTTTCCCTTTGATTTTTACGGAATAGCAGGGGTGTTACCTATCAAATGCTTGTAATACTTTACCGCACATAAGCATTAGAGCCGGGGGTCCCATATCAAAAAAGGAGCCGCAGGATATATTCTGGAATATATCCCGCGGCTTTCCGCTATCTGACACAAATCACAGCTTAATATTCTTAAACAGAGATGCCAGCGAGGTAGTGGCCTCCTCCGCCTTCGGCATCTGGTAGGTCTCCTCCTGCACCTCCTCGGCCGCCACATCCTCGAGAGCCTTCATGCTCAGGCTGATCTTGCCGTCCTTGATGGCGATGACCTTCACCTTTACCTTCTGTCCCTCCTTCAGCACCACGCTGGGATGCTTGATGCGCTGCTGGGAAATCTGGGAAACGTGTACGAGACCGCTCATTCCCTTGCCCAGGTCAACGAAAGCGCCGTAGGGCATCAGAGATTCCACCGTACCCTCTGTCACCAGGCCCACCTGCACGTTGGAAATTCTGGCCTTGCGCTCCTCGGCCTCCTTCTCCCGGAGAATATCCCTGGCGGAGAGCACCAGACGCTTTTCCTCCGGGTCCGCGGTGATGACCCGCACCTCAATTTCCCGTCCCACAAACTCGTCCAGGTTTTCCACATAGGTCAGGGAAAGCTTGGAGGCGGGGATAAAGCCCCGGATGCCTTCCACATAGGCCACCACGCCGCTCTTGACCGCTTCGCTGACCTTCACAGTGATATTGGACTGATCCTTCAGAAGCTGTACCAGACGGTCCCAGCCCAGCTCTGCCGCCGCGGCCTTCATGGAAAGCTGAATGCGTCCCTGGCTGTTGTCACGGCGGATCACCGTGGCGGAGATGGTCTGCCCCAGCTCAATACCGCCGAAGGTGAAGGCGGGATCGTCGCTGGCATCCTCCAGACGGATCACACCGTCGGTATAGTAGCCCAGATCCACCGTCAGCTCCTCGTCGGAGATGCCGATCACCGTGCCGGTGAGGATGTCGCCCTCGTGGATTTTTTTCATGGACGCGTTGATGGCGTCCTCGTAGTCTGCCATGGACTCTGCCGGGGCCTCCACTGCTTCTGCCGGAGCTTCCGTCACTTCCTCAGCGGCTGCCTCGGTTACTGTTTCTTCGGGATTTAAAACTTTTTCTTCGCTCATAATAGCCTCCGTTCATTCATAGATTTAGTTTTATTTTAGCACAAGCGGCCGGGTTTGAACACCGAAAATAATCAAAAATGCTTGAAATATCCGAAAAACATAGAAAACAGTTCCAAAATATCCGGTGTAGTGGTATACTAGGGATAGAAATTTGGCGCAAGGCGGAAAGGCAGGAGTGATTCATGGAGACGATCGTGGAGTCCATGCGGGAGGGAATCCGGGAGGAGGTTATCCGGCGGGCCGGTGAGATATTAAAGAAGGGCGGCCTGGTGGCCTTTCCCACGGAGACCGTTTACGGCCTGGGAGGCAACGCGCTGGACGCGGAGGCGTCAGAGAAAATTTACGCGGCGAAGGGCCGTCCCTCAGACAATCCGCTGATCGTCCATATCGCCGACTGGGAGGCGATCCACCGGATCGCGGTGGATATTCCGCCGGAAGCAGAGCGCCTGGCCGAGGCCTTTTGGCCCGGTCCTCTGACCATGATATTGAAAAAGTCGGAGACAGTGCCGCTGACTACCACCGGGGGCTTGAATACCGTGGCGGTGCGGCTGCCTGGCAACGAGATCGCCCGTCAGCTGATCCGGGCGGCGGGAGGATATGTGGCGGCGCCCAGCGCCAACACCTCAGGGCGGCCCAGCCCCACCAGGGCGGAGCATGTGGCGGAGGACATGAACGGACGGGTCGATATGATCATTGACGGCGGCAGTGTGGATATCGGTTTGGAGTCCACCATCGTGGATCTGACGGAGGGGACGCCCACCATCCTTAGGCCGGGCTATATCAATCAGGAGATGCTGGAGCGGGTCCTTGGGCTGGTGGAGATGGACCGGGGATTGATTTCAGAGAATTCCGACGCGCGGCCGAAGGCTCCGGGGATGAAATACCGCCATTACGCGCCGAAGGCAGACCTCATTATTGTGGAGGGCGAGGAGAAAAAGGTCAGGGAGCGGATCAATGAATTGGTCCGGCAGAACGAGGCGCGGGGGAGAAAGGCGGGAGTGATCGGCACGGACGAGTCGCTGTCCTACTATGGGGCGGGGGATGTCCGTTCCATCGGATCAAGAAAAGAGGAGCTTACCATCGCGCGGCATCTGTACAGCATACTGAGGGATTTCGACGAGGCGGATATTTCCGTGATTTATTCAGAATCCTTTGAGACCCCCATGATGGGACAGGCCATCATGAACCGTCTGATCAAGGCGGCGGGCCATCAGATCCTGCGGGTTTGACCCGGAGCGTGTTTGAAAATTCATCGCGCCGGTCTGGCGGATCCGCTTTGCGGTGTGTCCGAAGCCGATGGAGGAGGCTCGGCGCTGAGAAAAAAGAAACAAGGAGCGGTTACAGTGAAACGATATGACAGGCTTATTTTTGTAAGCAACAGCGATACGTCTGTGGGACCTATGGCGGAGGCCATCATGCAGAGTAAATATCTGCTGGAGGAGCTGGAGATCACCTCCAAGGGGGTGGTGGTTTTGTTTCCTGAGCCCATCAATCCCAAGGCGGAGGCTATTTTGGTCAGCCATGGCCTGACGATGAAGAATCATGTGAGTGATCCGCTGGTGAGAGAGGATTTCGATGAGCGGACGCTGATCATGGCGGTGAGGAGCGGAGTGAAGCAGAGGCTTCGGACCGAATTTGACCTGGAGGACGCGGATCAGATCCATGTGCTCAATGAGTACGTCGGAGTGGATCAGGAAATCGTCAGTCCCTACGGAGGCTCGCTGGCAGATTACGGTCAGTGCTTTGCGGAGCTTGATGCTTTAATATCAAAGCTTGTAATACAATTAAACGAGGAGGAACTTTTATGTTAGCAATTGGATGTGATCAGGGCGGTTACGCGCTGAAGCTGGAGATCGTGAAGCATTTGGAGGAGCGGGGAATCGAGTACAAGGACTGCGGCACCTACTCCGAGGATTCCGAGGATTATCCGGTGTATGCCAGAGCGGTGGTGAAGGAGATCCTGGAGGGCAGGTGCGACAAGGGCATTCTGATCTGCGGTACAGGTATCGGTATTTCCATCACAGCGAACCGTTATAAGGGGATCCGGGCGGCGCTGTGCGGTGACTGCTTTAGCGCGGAGGCCACCAGACTTCACAATGACGCCAATGTTTTGGCCCTTGGCGGCCGAGTGCTGGGACCGGGGCTGGCGGTGAAGATTGTGGATACCTTTCTGGATACGCCCTTCTCCGGTGCGGAGCGCCATGCCCGCCGGGTGAGGATGATCGATGAGGAATAAGGAGCTTTGAGAGAAAACGGGAGGAGAAGATAAATGCAGAAGATTGTAATTATGGATCACCCGCTGATACAGCACAAGATAGGACTGATAAGAAGAACGGATACCGGTTCCAGGGATTTCCGGGCCTTGATCGGTGAGATCGCCATGTATATGTGTTATGAGGCCACCCGGGATCTGAAGCTTAAGGACGTGGAGATCGAGACTCCCATCTGTAAGACGACGGTGAAGGAGCTGAGCGGAAAAAAGCTGGCCGTGGTGCCGATTCTCAGAGCGGGACTGGGGATGATGGAGGGAATGCTGACTATGATACCGGCGGCGAAGGTGGGACACATCGGATTATACCGGGATCCCGAGACGCTGAAGCCGGTGGAGTATTACTGCAAGCTTCCGGCGGATTCCGATGAGCGGGAGGTGTTTGTGGTGGATCCCATGCTGGCCACCGGAGGCTCCGCCGTCGCGGCCATCCAGCTTCTGAAGGAGAAGGGGGTAAAAAATATCCGCTTCATGTGCATCATTGCCGCTCCGGAGGGAGTGGGGGCGATGAAGAAGGCTCACCCGGATGTGGATATCTATATCGGAGCGTTGGACGATCATCTCAACGACCACGGCTATATCGTACCCGGTCTGGGAGACGCGGGTGACCGGATTTTCGGCACAAAATAGGCACCGCAAAACTGTCGGCAGCCACAGCGGATGGTGAGATACCAGGCTGTGGCTGATTTGCGTTTTGCGGTGCCTTTTTTGTGTGTTACCTCTTTTTCATGCATTCCAGCATCAGACCGATGTTGGAGGTCTCGTACTGGTTCATGACACTGACATCGAAGTCCTCCGGCGCGACAAGACCTACATACCAGGACTTGGAATCGAAATACTTCTGGATCTGGGTCATGACAAACTTTCTGTGGTGTCTGGCGTAGATTTCATTGATGGCCATCTGAATCATATCCGCGTCCATGCCGTTCAGATCCTGCTCGGAGATGTATTCCGTGGAGCTCTGAGGAAGGATGTACTCGGAGGCGTTGTCGTACTCTGTGCTGTGCTCTTTCAGTGCGATGGAGTCGGCGATCCAGGAGACGTCCGCCGACATCCAGATGAATTCCTCGGAGGCCTCCTCGTCCTCTGTGTATGCCTGCAGATCGGTGGGATACATGATATAGTAGCAGCCGCCGGAGCCGCTGCCGATGATGTCATAGGAGGGCAGCTCCAGGAAATCAAAATCGTCGGTCCAATATATGCTGAAAAGCCAGCCTCCGTTGGAATATCCCATCTCCTGGGTCCAGAGAGTCCGGGACTTTTTCTGATAGAAGGAAACTCCGTTATCCTCCGTGCCCATCTGACACAGGCCATCCCAGCTGTTGGGCAGATAGACCTGCAAATTTTCAAAATCCAGCAGAATATTTCCGTCGCTGCTCAGAGAGGTAGTGCAGCTCCAGTCTGTGGGAGCCGCCTGGGCTGTCATGGACAGTCCGGTTATCGCGGCGGTGGTGAGGGCGGTCAGCAGACCGCGGTAAAATCTTGATCTTTTCATACTATTTGTCCCCCTTTTGATAAATAAATCCGTCTCACGTTTTTGATAGGGACATTGTACCATGGATACCGCTGGAAAAAATGAATGTATTCTTAAAAGCTTCTAAAAAGAAATCGTACCGGGCCCGGCCTGCGGAAAGCGAACGCACTCTAGCAAAGAGGCGTCAGCTCTCCGGTCTGCGTATTGATGACGTAGCCGCTGATGTTGACATCCTTTGGCATCAGGGGGTGGTTGCGGATCGTGTCCACTGTCTCCCGGACAGAGTCCTCCACCGTGTCAAATCCGGCCAGCCATTTCTCAAAATTGATGCCGCAGTATTTCATCAGATCGATGGATTCCTGAGTGATGCCCCGCTCCTTCATGTGATGGATCATCATCTCGCTGTCAATGTGCTGGACTCCGCAGTCCGTGTGGCCGATCACCATGACCTCGTTGACGCCCAGCTCAATGATGGCCACCAGAAGGCTTCGGATCACGCTGCCGAAGGGGTTGGTGACTACGCCTCCGGCGTTCTTGATGATTTTCACATCTCCGTTTTTGATCCCCAGAGCCGCAGGGAGAAGCTCCACCAGCCGGGTATCCATGCAGGTCAGGATGGCCACCTTTTTGTTGGGGTATTTACTGGTGGCGTACTGTTCATACCGCTTTTCTTCCACAAATTTTTTGTTGTAGGCAAGCATTTCTTGGATCATGGGAATACCTCCTTTGTTACATTTCCATTTGTACCACAATGATACCACAGAATGGAGGGACAATCTATAATATTTTCCGGGAAAAACCCAAAAGCACAGAAATAGAATCCGCAAAAGAAATCTCAGGGAATCATGCCTGATTCACCCTCATATATTGAAATAAGGAGATGAGGGGCGGAAATTATGGAAGAGAAGGAGAATCTGGTCTGGTACCGGCTGCGGGGGCTGGGGCTTCTGTGTCTCTGTTCGCTGGTGTTTTTCATCGGGGCCCACGTGGCAAATCAGAGGAGCGTGGCGGTGAACAGTACCGTGAATGGGCGGGAGCTGCCGGTGTACTGTGTGAAGACGGAGGAGAAGAAGGTGGCGCTGACCTTTGACGCGGCCTGGGGGAATGAGGATACCGCAAACATTTTGAAGATTCTGGAGAACCGGGGCGTGAAGGCCACCTTTTTCGTGACAGGCGGCTGGGTGGACAGCTACCCGGAGGATGTGAAGGCCATCGCGGCGGCGGGCCATGACCTGGGAAACCACAGCCAGAATCACAAAAACATGAGTGAGCTGACAAAGGCGGAATGCCGCCAGGAGTTGCTGAGCGTCCATGAGAAGGTGAAGGAATTGACTGGGGTGGAGATGCGTCTGTTCCGGCCGCCCTATGGGGACTATGACAATGAAGTGATCGAGACGGCCAGGCAGATGGGGTATCTGACGGTGCAGTGGGATGTGGATTCCCTGGACTGGAAGGATTACGGAATGGAATCAATCATCTCCACGGTGACGGAGCATCCTCATCTGGGCAACGGCTCCATTATTTTGATGCACAATGGAGCCAAGTATACAGTCCACGCGTTGGATGAGGTGATCACCAGGCTCCAGGAGCAGGGCTATCAATTGGTGCCGCTGTCAGAGCTGGTGTATTTTGAGGGGTACCATATGGATGAGGAGGGGCGGCAGTATGCCTCCTCAAACACACTCTAGGACCGCACGGCGCTGGTCATCTCCAGGGAGGCGCCGCTTTTCCATTTGCCGTTTCCCACAGGGGCCAGCGTGACCAGAATCTTTGTGACAGATTTGCGGTACTTCCATTTGGAGAGGGGCACGGTCAGCTTTACGGCTTTGCCGGCGGCGATGACGCAGGAGCTTTCCAGGATCTTGTCGTTGCTGTAGAAGCGGAGCTTTACCTGGACCTGGCCGGAGGTGGAGCCGTTCACCTTCAAAGTGGCGGAAAAATTCGTGGCCTTCGCGAAGCTCACCGCTTTTTTGAAGCTCTGGGAAAAGCCCCAGAGGGAATTGCGGTTCCGGCTGCTGTCATGGAGGACCTGGAAGCCGCCCTGGATTTTTCGCAGGGAGGAGGCGGCGCCGTAGGATTTCCAGCCGGAGGACAGGGCGGCCTTTTTGGCGTAGCTTTTCACCTGCTTCGGGGCGACGGTGGTCAGGCTGGTCTTTGTGTACAGGGAGGCGTCAAAGCTCTCGATGACCTGGGACCAGTCGTCGATGCCCAGGACCTTCAGGGAGGAGGCGGTCACCTGCTGGGACTGGCTGGTGTCCATGTATTTGAAGACCTCCCAGGAGCTTTTTTTCGTGTCGGCCCACTCAGGATTTGCGCCTCCGGCGGTGGTCCACAGACCGAGATTCAGGCCCTGGGCCACCTCCACATCGTGGTCCACGTGGCGGTTCATGATGAAGGAATCGATCATATCGTCCGACTCGGTGAGATAATAGCTGTAGGCGATGGCGGCTGTCTGGGCCGCCTGTACATTTTTCCCGTTTTGAACCGAGGTGTAACCCTGCTCGGACAGGATGATCCGGGTGCTGGCGCCGTAGGTTTTGCGGATGTAGGTGGTCAGAAGGCTGATGTTTCCCATATTGATCACCGGAGTGGACAGGGACTCGGTGAGCTGCTTGTTTGTGTTTTCCCAGAATTTCGGCTCCGTCAGGGGGGAGCTGTAGGGATGGTAGGCCAGATTCCACGGAATGCCGCCCTGGTTGGAGAGGGCCTTGGCAAAGGCGTCCAGCATTTTCCGGGAAGCGAAGGTGCCGGAGACGGTGGTGGTATTCCAGAGATGGTCCAGGGAAATGTAGACCCGGGCATTGGAGTACACGCTGGTGACGGTATTGTAGGTCAGGCGAAAGGCGTTGGCGTAAATTTGGGCGTACTGCGTCAGCGTCTTTTTTCCGGCGTAATTGTAGACCTGGTAATTGTTTACCTCATTCCCCACGATCCAGTTGGCGATCCGCCCGTATTTTGTGCCGGAGGAGGCGTACCGCTCCGCCAAAAAGGAGAGGGTGGCCTGAAGCTGCTCTCTGGGCTTGGTATCCTTGGTGTTCCAGGCGTAGAAGGCGTGGCCCTTTTTGCGGCCGGAGGAATAGATCAGGTTTTTCAGGTCATCCCTCCATCCCAGCAGCAGGACGGCGCTGACCACGGTGCCGGATTCCTTCAGGGCTGTCAGCTGGCGGTCATAATTTTCCACCACAGACCGGCGGAACCAGTAGGTGGTGCCGTGGTATTTGTAGGAGATGGAAACCGTTTTGTTGCTCTCCGCTTTCGTGGCGATCATCTCGGTGAAAACGATGTTCAGGACAGAGTGGCGCACATTCAGCTCCACCGCGTCCTCCAGCATGCTGGCGCTGACCTGGAGGCCCTTTTTGGAGGAGGCGGTGGGAAACTTGTAGGTGTACTTGGCGGCCTTTCCGGGATTGGAGAGGTAGCTGGCATTGCTGATGACCTGGTAGGTGCCGTCCTTCTTTTTGGCTGCGAGGACAAAGCAGGAATACAGGCGGCTGGAGGTCTTCTTCTGATTCAGGGAAAGAGAGAAGGTCATTTTGGAGGCCTTCGTCTTGGAGAGCACCGGCTTGTCGCCGGCCTTTATGGTGGAGCGGGACAGGGGAAGGGCAAAAAGATAGCACTTGCTGCCCGAGACGGACTTGGGGGACTTCAGGGTCGCGGTGATCTTGATCTTGGAGGCGGAGGAGAGCTTGCAGGAGGTGATTCGCGCGGGCTTTGCCGCCGCCTGGGAGGAGACCGGGGGAGCTGCCAAAAGCAGCAGAAGCAGAAGAAGGTATTTGAGGCAGGAGGCGCGGCGGCTGATTTTTTTCATAACAAAATTCTCCCTTAAAAATAGAGTGTATTTGAAGGTTGCTTTCTGTGAGACGGATCTCGGGAAGAAGGTTTCAAATACACTCTAGCATTGAAGGAAGAATTTGTAAAGACAATTCATCCCGCAAAAAGCTCAGACAGGCAGGACAAGGGTGAAGGTGGCGCCGCCGCCGGGGGTGTCAGTCAGGAGAAGCTGCCCCCGGTGAAGCTGCGCGATCTCCCGGGCGATACACAGGCCCAGGCCAAAGTGGGCCTTGCTCTGCCGGGAGGGGTCCGCCCGGCAGAAGCGCTGAAAGATCAGCTCCTTCTGGCTGTCGGGGATGCCGGGGCCGTTGTCAGAGACAGCGACGCGCAGGGACCGGGAGCCGGCTTCCAGGGAGAGGCAGATCCGGCCGCCCTCGGACACGTAGGAAAAGGCATTATCGATGAGGATGGCCAAAAGCTGCCGGATCCGCTCCGCGTCGCAGCGGCAGGGCGGCACCGGCTCCTCCGGCAGCCGAATGTCCCAGAGAAAGTGCCGGGACAGGGCCTGGGGCTCATAGTATTCCCAGGTCTGAAGGAGAAGGGTATCCAGCTCCACATCCGAGGGCCGCATACTCCAGGAATGGTTGTCGGCGCTGGCCAGCTGGAGCATATCGCTGACCAGCCGGGACATGCGCTGGCCCTCGGAGTCGATGGTGTCCAGAAATTGCCGGTCATTGGCCATGATGCCGCTCTTGACCGCGGCCACGTTGCTGAGGATGACGGTGAGAGGAGAGCGCAGCTCGTGGGAGGCGGAGGCCACGAACTGGATCTGCCGTTCTCTGTTTTCCTTCAGAGGGCGCATCATCCGGGCCGTGAAATGCCAGGAAAACAAGGTAAGGAGAAGGATGGCGGCCCCGTCGGTGAGGAGAAAGGCCAGCCGCTGGGTTTTGATCCGGGCCCTTAAGGAGGATAAGGAGTGGAAGGCGGAAATGCCCAGGGCGGTGCCTGACCTGGGGATCAGGGCCGCAGCTCCGAAGAAGGTCTGGCCTTCCCCGTCCCGGAGAGCAAATTCCGCATGGCGGATCAGAGTGCCCGCACCGGAGGCGGCGTGTATATCAATGCCGTGCCGGGAGGCGGAGGTCTCCTCCACCAGATCCAAAAGGGCGCTCTCCGTCCCGGAGCCGCCGATATTCTGGAATACCAGCGGGCGGCCGTTGTCGGTGAGCCGCAGAGAAATCTGGTAATTATTTTCCATCTGCCGCAGCCAGCTGTGGGACAGCAGGCTTTGAACGGAAAGATTCTGGTACAGAGCATTCAGACCGCTCTCAAAGGAGCTGTATTCCTGCTCCAGCATGCCGGATTCGGAGATATGGAGGCAGATGACAGTGAGAATGATCACGATCAGGCCCGTGATCAGGGCGCAGAAGGCGGTGAGCCGAAGATGCAGCTTGTGTAACATGTAAATCCCTCTTTCCTGGTGTCAGGTCATTCGGTGTCAGTGAGCCGGTAGCCGATTCCCCGGACCGTGGTGAGCTTCAGGCGGCTGCCCACGGATTTCAGCCGGCGGCGCAGAAAGTGGATATAATTATCCAGATTTCCGCTCTCGATCTCCGCTTCCGGGCCCCAGACCCGGGACAGAATGGTGGAGCGGGGCAGAGTTTGATCCGGATTTTTTAAAAACAGAGTCAGCAGCTCGCCCTCCCGGCGGGAGAGGGTACAGGAGCTCTGGCCGCAGGTCAGGAGATTTTGCTGCAAATGGTAGGAGAGGTCCCCCCAGACCAGCAGGTTTGTGGCGGTGAAATTCTGGGGGCGGCGGGAAATGCAGCGGATCCGGGCCATCAGCTCCTCAAAGGCAAAGGGCTTGATGATGTAGTCGTCCGCGCCGCAGTCCAGGCCGGTGATCCGTTCCTCCAGGCTGCCCAGAGCCGTGAGAAAGATGACGGGCACCGCACAGCCCTTGGCCCGGGCCCTTTGCAGCACCTCCATTCCGCTTAGGCCGGGCAGCATCCGGTCCAGCAGCACCAGATCGTGACTGTTTTCCATAATGTAGAATAAGCCCTCCTCCCCGTCATTGCAGACGGTGACGGAGAAGCCCTGCTGTTTCAGAAGAAGCTCCAGGGAACGGCACAGGGCGGTGTCGTCTTCGATCAATAAAATTCGCATGGCGGTTCCTCGCATAAAATGATTGTTGTGATGTCAGACCATATTGTACCATGGAATTCTTTATTTTTTCTCTAAAAATCTGAATTTTCTTAGAGAAAAAATAGAGACAGTTTAGAGATTGTTTAGAGAAAGGGATGATACACTAAGACGTGTTTGAGGATTGGAAAAGGTAAATTTTCAAACACGCTCTGGAGCGTAAAATATACAGACAGGAGGCGGAATATGAATAAGAAAGGAAACAAAGGATGGAGGAGATTCTGGGCGGGGGCGGCGGCCCTTTGCCTGTGGGTGAGCGGGATGCCGGGAATGGCGGTGTATGCCCAGGAGGACGGCGCCATGGGGCGTTATCTGGAGACGGAGCTGGAGCTGCCCCAGGAGCTGGAGCCTATCGATGTGGTCCGGCTGGAGGACGGCGGGCTGCGGATGCTGGCCTACACCCAGGAAGAGGCGCCGGAGCTGTGGGACAGCAGGGACGGCGGAGCCACCTGGGAGCGGGCGGCTGTCCTGTCGGAAAATATCAGCTATTTTATGACCGCGGCGCTGGCCGGCGACGGGGGCGGCGCGGGAGTGTCCTTTGAAATGGGAGAGTCGGAGGAGGATTATACGATTTTCTATGTGTCCTTTGACGCGGAGGGAACGGTGAAAAAGACGGCCATGAACGGGATGAACTATACGATGCTGGAATTCACGGATGCCAATGAATTGATCGCCGTAGGCTCCGGTGTCGGAGCGGCTATTCTGGACCGGGATACCGGGGAGGCAAAGTATACGCTGACAAGTGAGGAGCCCGCCCTGGCGGCGGGCTGCGGAAGCGAGGCCCTGCTGATCACCGGCTCCGATGTGCAGCGGTATGACGGGAGCACGGGAGAGCCTTTGGGAAGGTGGGAGGTTTTGACGGACGCCATGTTCGCGGACGGGGCCAGCTACTGGATTACCAACAGCAACAGTGTGCCGGCGGCCTTCGCCACGGACGAGGAGGGACGGCTGTATTACGCCACCGAAAGAGGAATTTTCGCCTGCGCCCCCGACGGCGGCGTGGTGGAGCAGGTGGTGGACGGTTCCCTCAGCTCTCTCCAGGATCCCAGCTTTGGCATCGTGTCTCTGGCAGTGTGCGGCCAGTGCTTTTATCTGGTGCACAGCGGTGAAGGCGGATCCAATGGGCTGGCGAAATATGAGTTTTCGGAGGATACTCCCACGGTGCCGGAAAATGAGATTAACGTATACTCTCTCTATGAGGACAGCGATGTCCGCCAGATGGTGACCCAGTATCAGAAGAAAAATCCCAATTCCTATGTGAACTATGAGGTGGGGATGTCCGGCACGGACGGGGTCACGGTATCTGACGCGCTGCGCACCCTGAACACCGACATTCTGGCGGGGAACGGGCCGGATATCCTGGTGCTGGACGGCATATCCGTAGACACTTATGTAAAGCAGGGGCTGCTGGCGGATCTGACCGAGGTGCTGGATCAGGTAAAGGCGGAGGACGGCCTGCTGGAAAATATCGCCTGCGTATACCGGACGGAGGAAGGGATACCGGCGGTTCCGGCCAAATTCGCCATCCCCGTGGCGGTGGGAGAAAAGGAGAAGATCAGCGCCGTGGAGGGCCTGGCGTCTCTGGTGGAGCTGGCGGGGGAGCAGGATGTGCTGAGCATGTCCGATGTCTATATGCTGCCGGAGCTTCTCTATCCCGTATGTGCCGGAAGCTGGAAAAAGGAGGATAACACCATCGACCAGGAGAAGCTTCAGGAGTACGTGAAGGCGGTGCGGGATGTGTATGATAATTATCGCGGCAGTGCGTCCCAGGAGCAGCTGGAATGGATAGCGGTGATGGAGGAGCAGGTCATGCGAAATGATTTCTTCACCAATTTTACCGGATATTATGCGGAGATGGGGGAGGTGAACGGAGGGCTTCTGGATCTGGTTTCCGGCGAGGCCAAGGTGCTTCTTGGATCCTTGAGCAGTATAATGGCTTACTCCGGAGCGAGCTCTGTAAATCGAGTGACGGGGGACTGCGGCGTTGCGCTTTTGGAGATGCAGCAGGCCGGCGTATTCGAGCCGATGAGCACGCTGGGAGTGCTGAGCACCTCCGAAAATCAGGAGGCGGCGCTGGATTTTGTGAGCTTTGCCTTGTCCTTGGAGGCCCAGACTCTGAGCGATTACCATGGATTCCCGGTGAACCGGGCGGCCTTTACCGATACCCTGTATCAGCCTATGTGGGAGGAGGGAGCCGGATATTCTGTCTCTTCAGGGAATAATCAGACCGGCGAGTACTATAGCCTGGAATACGAGTGGCCTGCTCAGGAGGAGCTGGAGTGGCTGGAAGCTCAGGTGGAAAATCTGACCGTATGCGCCGACAATGGAAGCGTTCAGAGCGATGTGGTTCTGGAGGAGGTGAGACGCTGCATGAGCGGAGAGCTCAGTGTGGATGAGACAGTGAACTCCATTATGCAGAAAATTAATCTGTATCTGGCCGAGTAGCGGGATCATCGTCACAGGTCCCGGGCTAAAATAAACAGTTTTTAAGCAGGAGAGCCCTGGAATCCCGGAAACGGGAGGCCAGGGCTTTGTGATATAGCACAAAGCCCTCCGGGGGACGCGCGCCTGCGCAAAAGGAAGAGGCTGCCCGCTGATTAGAGAAAAAATAGAGATTGGTTAGAGATTATTTAGAGAGAGGGATGGTACACTCGGTGGAGAAAGGAGCGATGCGGACCGTGAGAGGGCGTTACGGAAAAGACGGAAGAAAAAAGCGGAAAAGGAAGGATTCCCGCAGGGAGCTTCGAAAAAACCTGCCGGGACTTCTTTTTCTGCTGCCGGGCTTTAGCGGAGTGCTTTACTTCACATTGATTCCCTCGCTGGATGTGGTGAGGCGGTCCTTTCAGAGCGCGGTGACCGCCCAGTGGGTGGGGCTGAAAAATTACAGAGAGGTGCTGGGAAACACGGCCTTTCGGCTGGCCGCCTCCAACACGCTGCGCTTTACTGTCATCTGCATTCCGCTGCTGGTCGCGTTATCCCTGGCGCTGGCGGTGGTGGTGGGGCGGATCAAGTGGTTTAAAAATTTTCTGAAAAGCGTTTTTCTGGTGCCGATGGCGGTGCCGGCCGCCTCGGTGGTGCTGGTGTGGAAGGTGTTATTTCACTCCAACGGCCTGATCAATGGTCTGATTCTGCGGTCTGGCGGAGAAAAGGTGGGATGGATGACGACGGACGCCGCGTTCTGGGTGCTGGTCATCAGCTATCTGTGGAAGAATCTGGGCTACGATATGATCCTGTGGATGGCGGGGCTGGCCGGGATTCCCATCGAGATCTACGAGGCGGCCCGGGTGGACGGGGCGGGGGAATGGAAATGTTTTATAAAAATCACGATACCGAATCTTTTGCCTTCCCTGTACACGATCACGGTGCTTTCTTTTTTAAATTCCTTCAAGGTTTTCCGGGAGGCCTGGCTGGTGGCGGGAGATTATCCCCACCAGAGTATGTATCTGCTTCAGCACCTCTACAATAACTGGTTCCGGGAGCTGTCCTTTGACAAAATCGCCGCGGCGGCGGTGCTGAACGGGACGGTGGTGCTGGTGTTGATTCTGATGCTGAGGAAGGCCTGGGACAGCGAGGTGTAGATGGATTGAGAAATTGACGCGGGCGGAGGAATGTGATGGGAGCGGATCGGGAAGAGTGGGCGGAGGAATGTGATGGGAGCGGATCGGGAGGGGCGGGCGGAGGAATGTGGTGGAAGCGGATCGGGAAGAGTGGGTGGGAGGAAATCAGGAGGAGTGATTGGATGGAGCTGAGCAAATATTTGAAAAGGGGGCTGGTGTACCTGCCCTTGTTTCTTCTGGCGGCGGTGATTTGCTTTCCGGTGGCCTTTGCCATATCCGGTGTGTTTATGCGGCAGTGGGAGCTGAAGGAGTATCTGGCTCCGGTGCTGGGCGGCGGGGAGGGAATGGCGGACTGGTCCCTGCTTCCGAGAAGTCCCACTCTGGAGCCGCTGGTAGAGCTTCTGTTGGATACGCCCCAGTTTTTTGTGATGTTTTGGAATTCCATGAAGCTGTCTCTTTGTATTCTGGCGGGACAGACGGCGTTTGGCGTTCCGGCGGCCTGGGGGCTGGCCCGGTTTCATTTCCCGGGGAAGAAGGCGGCGCTGATGCTCTGCGTTGTGTTGATGCTGATGCCCTTTCAGGTTCTGATGCTGCCGGAGTATCTGGTGCTGAACCGGCTGGGGATGCTGGATACCCATTGGGCGGTGATTCTGCCCGCGGTCTTTTCCACCTTTCCCATTTTTATCATGTACCGGTTCTTTTGCGGAATCCCCGAGGCCATTCTGGAGGCGGCCAGGATCGACGGGGCCGGGAACCTTCAGATTTTTCTGAGGATCGGGATTCCGCTGGGCTCCGCCGGGATTGTATCCTCCGGCATTTTGGGATTTCTGGAGTCCTGGAATATGATAGAGCAGCCCATGACCTTTTTAAAAACGAAATCCCTCTGGCCCATCGCCCTCTTTCTGCCGGAAATCGGCCTGGAGGAGGCGGGGATGGGATTTACCGCCGCCATCATGATGCTGATTCCGGCCCTGCTCCTGTTTCTTTCCGGGCAGGAGTACCTGGAGCAGGGAGTGGCCGCCGCGGCGCTGAAGGAATAGAGAAGAACAGGAAGGAGTGACGATATGAACAGGAGTAAACTGCTGCGGTTTACCGCTTTATTTTTTGCATTTATACTGTGCTTTACTCTGCTGTCCCGGGCGGCGGATCAGGCCTCCATCGCCGTAGTCTCTGTGAAGAAGCCGGAAAACATGATGATCTCCCACCGGGTGTCCGCCACGGGAAAGATTGTTCAGAACCAGGAGCTGGCCGTGACCACGGAGTCCGACCAGCGGGTGACCTCCATCGCGGTGAGCGAGGGCCAGCGGGTGGAGGCGGGGGATCTGCTTTTTGAGATTGACCTGGACCTCTTGGAGGAAAAGATCCTGAACCAAAAGCAGGAGATGCGGAAGCAGGAGCTGACGGTGAAGGACGCGAAGAGCCAGAAGGATGTGAGCGAACAGCAGAAGTCCAATGAGCAGGCTCAGGCCTCCGAGAGCTATTCCCTGTCCGTGAACCGGGCCAGCGTCCAGCTCGCCCGGGCGAAGCAGGAGCTGGCGGCGGCGAAGGAGGCGCTGGCAAAGTTCCGAAAGAACGGTCAGGGCGCGGGGGAGGGCGACAGCTCTGTGGAGGAGGCCCTGGAGCAGGCGTATGAGGAGAAATCTCAGGATTATATTGAGGCGGAGCAGAAGCTGGTGACGCTTCAGTGGCAGATTGAGAATGATGTGAATAACGCGCTGCGGAAGGCGAAGAGCGGCGCCACTCTGACGGCGGAGGATACGGTGCTGAGGCAGGCGTCGGAGGACGCGGCGGAAATTTTGGAGGAGGAATGGCCGCTGCCGGAGGGAGCAGGCGCGCTGGCGTCCCGGGGGGAGATCAGCGGACTTTCGGAGTCCGGGGGAGGTCAGAGCACGGGGAATGAGGATCTGATAGTAGGTATCGAGGAGGTTACCGGGACGGCAGGGGGCGGCACCGAAGTGGTCTCCTTTGGTATGGCAGAGGAAGGAGCTGTAGTATCCACCTCTGGCACGGCGGATGGAAATTTCGGCGAGTCCTTCTCTGCTATGGCGGATGAAGGTATCGGAATATCCACCTCTGGCACGGCAGATGGAAATTTCGGTGTGTCCTCTTCCGATATGATAGAGGATGGCGTCGGAATATCCCCTTCTGACGCGACAGAAGGAAGTGCCGGGATGCCTTCTTCCGGCGCGGCGGATGGAGACTTTGGCGCGCCTTCTTCTGATATGACAGGTGACGGCACCGGCATATCGATTTCCGATTTGCCGGATGATAGCGCCGGAGTGTCCCCATCCGTTTCGGCGGCGGACGGGGCCGGTACTCAGGGGTCTAATGGTGTTGATTTGGAGCTTGACGCAAGTACCGGGATGCCCTCCTCTGGTGCGGCGGACGGAGGCTTTGGCGCGCCTTCTTCTGATACGGCAGGTGACGGCACCGGCATATCGATCTCCGATTTGCCGGATGATAGCGCCGGAGTATCGACATCCGTTTCGGCGGCGGACGGGGCCGGCGCCCAGGGGTCCAATGGCGTTGATTTGGAGCTTGATGCGATTATTCAGGATTCTGGCGTTTCTGGCCAGGAAAATGATGGGCTGACCCAGGACCCCGGCGCTGCTGCTGACGGCGGCACCAGTATCACCGGCAGCGACACCAGCATTTCCGGCGGCGGCACCAGCATTTCCGGCGGCGACACCAGTATCTCGGGCGCTGACGCCGCTGCCTCCAGTTCCGCCTCCCCGGTCACCCAGGCCGAGCTGGATCAGATCGAACAGTCTGTCCGAGACAGCTACAGCCAGGAGCTGAAAGCGGCCCAGGAGGCGGTGGCCGCGGCAAAGGCGGCCCAGGAGGAGGCGGAGGCGGCCCTGACACAATACCAGCAGGAACGCCTGGCCGCCAGCGGCAGCGCGGACGCCCAGACGGAGCAGCAGCTGATTAATAATGTAAAGACTGCTCAGAACAACTATGAGGACGCCGCCATTGCCGCCAATGAGGCGGCGGTGACCGGGGGCAGATCCATCGCCTCCGCCGCGATCCCCAACGCCTCCAACAGCTCCGACGAAATGTACCAGCTCACTTACGATCAGATGGAGCTGCAATTGAAAAAGCTGGAGGCGCTGAAGGAGGCGGAGGGAAAAATCTACGCTCCCGCCGCCGGCCTGGTGACGAAGATCAACATCACCACCGGGGAGAAGACCACGGATACCACGGCCATCCTCATGGCGGACTTATCCAAGGGCTACCGGTTTACGGCGGAGATCACCAAGGAGCAGGAAAAATACATCGGCACCGGAGATCTGGTGACCCTCACCGGCAGCAACAAAAAGGAGCTGGAGGACCAGGAGGTGGAATCCGTATCGGCGGACGAGACGAATGAGGAAATCTATCACGTCACCGTCCAGGTGCCGGACGATGCCTTTGACATCGGGATGACGGTGAGCCTGGAGTTTGTGAAGAAGTCCCAGACCTATACCACCTGTGTTCCCCTGTCGGCCCTTCACCTGGACGACAAAAACCAGACCTACGTGCTGGTGCCGGAGGAGTATGATTCCATCATGGGTACGGAGATCAAGGCCAGGAAGACCAGCGTCACGGTGCTGGAAAAGAATGAATCCTATGCGGCTCTGGCCGACGGCGCCATTTCCGGCAAGGATTCTGTCATTACCAGCTCAGACAAGACGGTGGACGATGGCAGCCGGGTGCGTATTTCCAGTGAATGAGCAAAAATACGGCGATGAGCCGAAAATATCCTTCGGATGAGCTGAGGCGAAGGAGGTTTGCGGCCGGGAACCGGCCATATCCGGACACGCTTGATACGACGAAAAACATAAGAGCTTCGGGGAGGGGACAGGAATGGGGAAAATCGTGAATAGTATAAAGCTGCTGCTGGCCCTGCTTTTCTTCAGCCTTGCCCTAAGCGGCAGCCTCCAGGTACAGCGGTCGGCGGAGATCATTACGGTCCTGCTGGAGTCCGGCGGGCTGAGCGGGGAGGAGGCGGAGGCGATCTGCCGGACGGAGGCGGAGCAGGAGGATTCCCAGTACGTCTGCTTCTGGGGAGAGGTGAGGGAGGCGGAGCTTTCCTGCCGGGAGACGGGGGACAGCGCCCGGGTGACCATGGTGCTGACCCGGGGAAATCCGGAGCTGGTGGTGCCGGGCACGGAGGCGATGGTTTGGCAGGAAAAGGGCTGCTATATCGATACGGAGACGGCCAGTGAGCTCTTCGGCACAACGGAAGCGGCAGGGCAGCTTGTCTGGTGGAGCGGTCACGCTTACACCGTCTGCGGCACCTTCGAAAGCCTGCGGCAGATTATGATCCGCACCGCCGGAGCGGAGGACGGCCAGGCTTTGACCGGGGTGTCCCTGTGCCGCCCCCGGGAGGGCAACCGCAAAAGCGGCGCGGAGCAATTTCTGCTGAGAAATGGGCTTTCCGGAAAACAGATGAATTTCATCTTCCTGAACGCGCTGCTGCGGGACCTGCTTTTACTGCCGCCGCTGATCCTGGCCTTCCGCTTGATTTCTATTCTGATACCCGGAAAGCGGATATTCGAAAATCACCCATCTGGCAGGGAACTTCCGGTACCGGCGGATTTCCATACCCCGGGACAGGCCGCCCCTGTATTGGAAAATCTCCGGTTCGCGGCGCTTCGGGGCCTTCTGGCCCTCCTTCTTGCGGGGGCCGTCCTGTGGCTGCTGTTGAGCCGCCTGGAGATTCCCGCCGACATGATTCCCACCAAGTGGTCTGATTTTTCCTTCTGGACCAGCTGGTGGAAGGAGCAGCGCCAGAACCTTCTGCTGCTGATGGAGACCGCCCAGGGAGAGCGGCAGCTCTCCGCCCTGTGGAGTATGCTTCAGTCCCTGCTCTGCGATCTGTTATCCCTCTTCTTTCTCCTTGGCTTCCATTTGAGGTGAAAGTACCCATAAAAGAAAGACACAAAAAAACGGATTCGGCGCGGTTTTTCACCCCGATCCGCTTTTTCCGCGGTAAAAACCGATTTCGTACATTTGATCATAATTTGTTAGCTGTAGGAGGGACCTATTGTGGAAAAATACTAAGAGATGCCAAAGTTTATACGTTAATTTGTGATAAATATCAAATTATTATTGACAGATATTTTGTGCAATGCTATTATTAGTAGAGCACAAAAGCTCCGAGAACCGGACAGAATTCAGCACGAAAAGATAAAGACAGATAAGGAGCAAAGGATGAGTAATAATATATCAATCAAACACGCGGTAAAACGTTATGGCCAGAACACCGTCATTCCGGATTTGAGTGTGGAAATCAAAGAAGGAGAATTTTTCACCCTGCTGGGACCGTCTGGCTGTGGAAAGACCACGCTGCTGCGTATGATCGCCGGATTCAACAGCATTGAAGGCGGCGATTTCTATTTCGGCGACGTGCGGATCAATGATCTCGACCCTTCGAAGCGCAACATCGGTATGGTTTTTCAGAATTACGCGATTTTCCCCCATCTTACCGTACGCAAAAATGTGGAGTTTGGCCTGAAAAACAAAAAATATCCAAAGAGCCAGATGGCAAGTCAGGCAGAAAAATTTATGAAGCTCATGCAGATTGAACAGTTTGCGGACCGTATGCCGGACCGCCTCTCCGGAGGACAGCAGCAGCGAGTCGCGCTGGCCCGGGCCCTTTGTATCGAGCCGGATGTTCTTTTGATGGATGAGCCGCTGTCAAATCTCGACGCGAAGCTGCGGGTAGAGACCCGTACCGTGATCAAAAATATTCAGCACGACGTACATATTACAACGGTATACGTGACACACGACCAGGAGGAGGCCATGGCCGTCTCCGACCGCATCGCGGTGATGAGCGAGGGCGTGATTCAGCATATAGGAAAGCCGAAGGACATTTATCAGAGACCCGCGAACCTGTTCGTCGCCACCTTTATCGGGCGCTCCAATGTCCTGAAGGGAAAGCTGGTGGTGGAGAACGGACGGGCCTACGCGGTGACCGGATGCGGCTACAAGGCGGAGATGAAGAATGTGGCGCCGGAGCATTTCAAGAGCCAGGATGTCATTTTCTCTGTGCGGCCGGAAGAGCTTTTGCTGGACCGCACGGCGAAGGAGGGCATCGCGGCTGTGGTGGATGACTGTGTGTTCCTTGGGCTGAATACCCACTATTTTGTGCATCTTTCTTCCGGGGAGGAAGCGGAGATCATTCAGGAATCTTCGATCGAAAATATTCTCGCTCCGGGGACTGAGATCAGACTTACCCTCAATACCGAAAAGATCAATCTGTTCACAGCCGACGGCAGTAAGAATATCCTTACCGGCGTACATAACGACTGTGCGGAAGGCTGAATGGGGGTGTTGTGATGGCAGCGAAAAAACGTGCTGACGGGTGGAAGGCTGTTTCTCTGCTGATGCTTTTCTTATTTGCCGTGGTGTTGATCTATCCGCTGTTTGGCATTATCAGGGAAGCCTTTGTCATGGAGGACGGCAGCCTCAGTCTGGAGCAGTTCCAGAAGTTCTTCCAGAGCAGCTACTATTATAAGACGATCTTCAACAGCTTTGAGAGTACCATTATTGTGACTGTGTTTACGCTGGTCATCGGTATTCCTTTCGCGTATTTTTACGCGTTTTATAGGCTGAAGGGGGCCAAGATCCTGTTTGTGGTCAGCATCCTGTGCTGTATGTCCGCTCCCTTCCTTGGCGCCTACTCCTGGGTGATGCTGCTGGGACGTTCCGGCGTGATCACTAAGTTTGTGAAGGAGACATTCCACATAACCCTGCCCAGCATTTACGGGCTGGGAGGAATTGTGCTGTCTCAGACGCTGAAATTTTTCCCGCTGGTATTCATCTATATGAACGGCGCCTTTAAAAACATTGACAATACGCTTATGGAGGCCTCCGCCAATATGGGCTGTGTGGGAGTGAAGCGTCTGTTTAAGGTGGTGCTCCAGCTGACCATGCCCACGATTTTGGCGGCGGCCCTGATGGTTTTCATGAGGACATTCGCGGATTTCGGTACCGCCACAGTTTTGGGAGAGGGCTACAATACGCTGCCGGTGCTTCTCTATCAGCAGTACCTGGGAGAGAACGGCAGTGATTACCACTTTGCGGCGGCCCTCGCGATCATCGCGATTTTGATTACGGCGGTGGTATTCTTCTTCCAGAAATGGGCCAGCGCGCGCTTCGGCTTTTCCATCAATGCCCTGCATCCGGTGGAAAAGAAGGAGGCGAAGGGAATTGCCGGCTTTTTGATGCATCTGTACTGCTATGTGCTCTGCGGAGTGGCGATTCTGCCGCAGCTGTACATCATTTATCTGTCCTTCCGCAACTGTAAGGGCGCCGTGTTCAGCCCGGGCTTTTCTCTGGTCAGCTATCAGAACGCGCTCAAAAAGAAGCTGGTGCTTGCCTGCCAGAATACGGTGGTGATGGGCGTGCTGGCGCTGCTGATTATCGTTATTATCGCGGTGATTCTCGCGTATCTGGTGGTGCGCCGGGGGAATGTACTGAATCATACCCTGGATACGATCGCCATGCTGCCTTACATCATGCCGGGGGCGGTAATCGGTATCGCGCTGCTGATCGCCTACGGCGCAAAGCCGGTGGCGCTGACAGGTACCATGACCGTGATGATTATCGCCTTTGTCATTCGAAGGATGCCCTACACGATCCGGTCGGCGACGGCCACATTGCAGCAGATTCCGATTTCCATCGAGGAGGCTGCCATCAGTCTCGGAGCTTCTAAGTTTAAAACCTTTGTGAAGGTGACCGTGCCGATGATGGGGAGCGGAATTCTTTCCGGAGCCATTCTGAGCTGGGTATCCATTGTGACGGAGCTGTCCAGCTCGGTTATCCTTTATAGCAACAAGACCACCACTCTGACCATGCAGGCCTACATATACATCGGCCGGGGAGAGTACGGTACGGCTGCCGCCTTTGCGGCCATACTGACGGTGGTGACGGCGATCTCTCTGTTTATCTATATGGCTGTCAGCAAATCCGAGGACATCCGGCTGTAGCGTGGGCAGGGGAGGCTTTAAACAATTCCTTTGAACTTATCTGACGCCGGATGACGGCGCCAGTAAGAATAATAAAATATGGGAGGCAATAAAAATGAAGAAACGTAAATTAGCGGCACTTGGACTTGTGCTCTCCATGGGGCTGGCGGCAGTGGCCGGCGGCAGTGTTATGGCTGAGGAGGATCTGGGAGATACGCTCGTACTCTATTCCTCTATGACGGAGTTTGACCTTGACGCGTTGATCACCTGCTTCAACGAGGTATATCCGGACATTGAGGTGGAAGTGGTATCCGGCAGCGTGGGAGAGTTTACCTCCAGAATAGCGGCGGAGGCGGATAACCCCCAGGCGGACGTTACCTGGGGCGGCCTGTGCGACTCAGACGGTGACACCTACGCGGACCTGTTTGAGGAGTGGGTAACAGATTACGATGGTGAGACCCTGGAGGGCTACTCCACGGCAAATGGATTCTACAGCATGGATCATCTTTCCACCGTTTGCTTCTGTGTAAATACGGAGCTGGAGGCTGAGCTTGGTCTTGATATCCGGTCCTACGAGGATCTGCTTGATCCGGCGCTGAAGGGCAAGGTGGTTCTTTCTAACCCCAACAGCTCCTCCGCGGCCTGGAACAATCTCTGCAATATCTTCTCCATCTACGGTGTAGATACCGATGAAGCCTGGGATTATCTTGGAAAACTGGCAGAAAACCTGGTGGTGGTTGAGTCCTCCTCCGTATGCTTCAACTCCGTATATGACGGTGAGTATGTGGTTGGCCTGACCTACGAGGACGGAGCGATCAAGCTGAATCAGAATGGTTCAACGACCACAGAGGTCCGCTATCCCACCGAGGGCGTATCCGCTATGGCAGCCGGAATGGCAGTTGTGAAGAATGCTCCTCATATGGCGGCGGCGAAGGCATTTGTGAACTTCACCTGCTCTGCTGAGGGACAGTCCGCTATGGCTGAGTACATGGAAGGTACTCTCCGCTTTACCAACGCGAACTATGAGATTCCGGAGAACGCGTGGCTGATGGCGTCCAGCGATATGACCTGGGTAAGCCGTCCCGTAGCGGAGCTGACAGAGGCCAAGGCAGATCTGCTTGAAAAGTGGAACAATATGCTGGGCGAGGTTCAGGATTGATAGCCCCGTGAAACCAGCGGAATCAATGAGAGAGATACAAGAGCGGCAGGCGCTTTCACGCCTGCCGTTTTTTGCGGAGGATGAGTCACGCGCCCACAAAATCTCACCCACCAGGGCGCAATTGACGAGGCGGAAAAAGGGGACTATAATTGTAAGGGCAAAAGGAGGTGGAGAGCTATGGAACTATCCCAGTATTTTCCTATTTACGATAAATTGTCCCCGGCGGATCAGGAAATCCTTTCCCGGACCGCGGTGAGGAGGACCGTTCCCCGGGGCACTCTGGTACATAACGGCTCCGGGGACTGTATCGGACTCCTGGTCATCCGTTCCGGCCAGCTCCGGGCCTATATTTCCTCCGATGAGGGGCGGGAGATCACCGTTTACCGCCTGTTTGAGCGGGACGTCTGCCTGTTTTCCGCTTCCTGTGTCATGAGCGGCATCCAGTTTGAGCTCTTTATTTCCGCGGAAAAGGAAACGGAATTCTGGGTGATCCCTCCCGGCGTATACAAGCGGATGGTGGAGCGCTCCGCCGTGATGGCCAACTATGCCAACGCGATCATGGCCACCCGGTTCACGGACGTGATGTGGCTCATGGAGCAGATCATGTGGAAAAGCTTTGATAAGCGCCTGGCCCGCTTCCTGCTGGAGGAGAGTGATCTGGAGGAGACGGACACGCTGAAAATCACCCATGAAAAAATTGCGGCTCATCTGGGAACGGCCCGGGAGGTGGTGACCAGAATGCTGAAATACTTCCAGTCGGAGGGGATGGTAAGGCTGACCCGGGGAGCCATCGGGATCCTCGACCGCGGAAAGCTGGAGGCGCTGGACGAAAAATAAAGAGGAAGCAGGCCCGCGCTCCCTCTTCTTTTATTCCTGTTGTGATCACACCATAGCTAAAATCTGCTGCTTCGGCTGGGTTCCCACAGAGCGGTTGGTGACCTCCCCGTCCTTTATGACGAAAAGGGAGGGGATGCTCATCACGCCGAACCGGGCCGCCAGCTCCTCCTGCTCATCCACGTTCACCTTCCCCACCTTCAGCTCCGGGTGTTCCCGGGCGATCTCATCGATGATGGGAGAAACCATGCGGCAGGGGCCGCACCAGCCCGCCCAGAAATCCAGCAAAACGGGCTTATCACTTCCCATGACCTCTTCCTGAAAATTATCCCTTGTTATATGAATAGCACTCATGGCTTTATCCTCCTTCGTTTGATTTTATGGCATCAGTATATCAGAGGATCAGCCGGACTTCCGTGACAAAATCACAAATCAAGGTTTGGAGAACCGCACCTTCACCTCCGCCACCTCGCTGTCCGTACCCACCCGCATGGCGGGTCCCCAGATCCCGGCGCCGGAGGTGACGATGCTGGTCATATTTCCCACAATCAGCTTCCCGCAGGGATTTTTCCAGGCCAGGCGCAGCGTCAGGTTGCCGGGGAAGATCTGTCCGTTGTGGGTGTGGCCGGAGAGTGTCAGATCGGCTCCGGCCTGGGCCAGCTCCTCCAGCTCCCCCGGCTGGTGATCCATGACCAGAATGGGCTTTCGGTGGTCGAGGGGAGCCAAAAGCTCCCGGGCATTGGCCCGGTCCCGGCCGCTTTTGATCCGGCAGGAGGCGTCCAGGCGGCCGCAGAGGTAAAAGGAATCATCGATCAGCACTGTCTCGTCGGCCAGCAGATGGATCCCGGCATCCTTCAAAAACTGGTCCATCCTGGGATCGCTGGAGACCCGGCGCTTTCCATTGCTGAAGGTGAAACCGGCCAGGATCACCTCACTGATGTCGTGATTTCCCCAGCAGGCGTAGGAGCCATAGGTGCTGTTCATCTCGCGGAGGAGGGCGGCGATTTCTTCGGGATGCCGGATGGCGTCGAAATCGTTGTCAAAGATATCTCCCGCAAAAACGATGAGGTCCGGCTTCATTTTTCGGATGATCCGGCTCATCTGTCTGACCTGGGTCAGTCCCATGGCCCCTCCCAAATGAAGGTCCGCAGCCAGGGCGATGGTCAGAGAGGGGATGCCGCAGTCCTTTTGGACGGCCGCGCCATATCGTTTCTTTTTCAGATGGGCCCCGTGGAGTATCCCGTAGGCGGAGAGCGCCGTCACAGCAAGGAGGATTATTCCGCCGGTGAAGCGGTAGGAGGCTTCGCCAAGGGGGGAAAAGACAGAGCGGCGCTCTGCCAGGCAGAGCAGGACCCGGCCCAGGTCGGCCAGCAGGAAAAAGAGCAGCAGATACATTAGAATGCCCATCCAGTAATTGTTGATTTTGCGGGAGGCGGTCTTAATGCGCCCCTGCCCGAAGGCCGCTGTCAGAGGAGACAGAGCCATCAGGATGTAAAAGGTGAGAAAGGGTATCACAAACCAGAGGCTTCCCAAGCCGGAGTGAAGGGAGCGAAACCACAGCAGCATCCGGCTCACCAGATAGACATTCAGCAAAACATAGAGAGGGGACAGTAATACGGCGCCCATGGTACACCTCCAGAATTCAAAAATCGCGGCCTGATGCGGTCATGCTCCATTTCGAGCGGAAATAAAAAACAGGACCGGCGCCAAACCGCCCCGCCGATGCCGGCGGAAACAGATTTGGCGTCAGTCCTGAAAGAAGTCAGGCTTACTCGGCCTCTGCGGCGTCTTCCAGCTCAGAAACGATATCATTCACGGAAGTAGCCTCCCCGGATGCCACCGCGTCCAACGCCTCCTGAGGTACGGTGATCTCAGTCACGTCATCATAGGACATGGTGCAGTCGATGGAGAAGACATTCAGCTGAAGCTCCACGGAGGTACCCTCAGAGCCTCCCATGGCCAGGCCAAGGAGAGAGTTCAGAGCGGAAAGATCGCTGCCGTTCATATCGATGTGCATGCTTACCGGCACGTAGGTGGCAGCGTCAACGTAGTATTCCAGGTTCATCTTCAGGCCGTTCAGATAAGTCATATAGCTCGTCGCCAGATCCAGATCATCCTGAGAAACCGCCGCTTCACCGGCCAGCTCCGTTACCTTGTTCAGTATAGTGCTGATGGTGTCGGAATCCAAAGAGGTGGTGAGCACATAGCACTCGGTGCCGTTCACGTCGGCCGCCTCGGGAGCCAGCTCAAAGGTGATCCCCCATTCCTTGTAGGTGTCGGCGGTGAAGGATTTGGACAGCTCCATAAGCTGGCTCATGTCCATGCCCTCAGACTCCTCATACACCCATCCCTCTTCTCCGGAGGTGGAATCGGCAGTGTATGTATAGGTCTCGAAATCGCCGTTTTCATTGGTCACGGCGTACATCTTCATGGTAATATCCTCATTCTGACCGAAGGTGGAAAGAGACATACTGCCCTCCATGCTCATAGCCATCGGATCCAGAATATAGTCTATGCTGAAATCTCCGCCTGCCGCGACAGCGATGGTGGAGGTGGTGGTACCGTCTCCCACATTCACAGCCACATCCACATCCATGGACATGTCCATGCTCATGCTTTGCATATCCGTTTCCGCCTGCTGCATGTTATTCAGCACGTCGTCAGCCGTCTGAGCGCTGTCGAAACCGCAAAGCATGGAAGCGGTCCCTAATACTGCCAGGCCAAATAATAAATTCTTCTTCATAATCCCAAATTCCTTTCTGGTTAAAATATTGATAACATCGGGCGATGCCATCCTGCAACTGGGTTGATTATAGCACCATTTATTGGGGGTGGCAAGAGAAAGAAAATGGCAGCGGGGAATTTTTAAGGAAAAATTAAAGGAAGACCGAAAAACCGCAAAAATCCAGGAAAAATAAGTAAGAGCCGCCTCTTTTTGCGAAAAAAAATTCTTGAATAATAGGGGGGCTGTGGTATAATGCCGTCAGGCATAAGATAATAGGAAATCTTTTAGGAAATCTTTGCGAACGCGCGTCTGGAGGAAACAATCATGAATTATGAGGAAGCGGTAGAATACATAGAAAATATCCCTAAATTTACGAAAAAGAATAAACCGGAAAACACCCTGGAGCTGATCCGCAGGCTGGGGCATCCGGAGCGGGAGATGAAGGTGATCCACGTGGCGGGCACCAACGGAAAGGGCTCTGTCTGCGCCTTTCTTTCTTCCATATTAATACATGCGGGAAAGCGGACAGGACTCTTCACCTCCCCCCATTTGGTAGATATCACCGAGCGGTTCCAGGTGGACGGCCGGGAGGTATCCCGGGAACTGTTTACCTGGGCCTTCTGCCAGGTGAAGGAGGTGGTGGACCGGATGGTGGAGGACGGCTTCGCCCACCCGGCCTACTTTGAACTACTGTTCGCGGCGGGCCTTCTGATGTTTCAGCGGGAGCAGGTGGAGTATCTGGTGCTGGAGACGGGCCTGGGAGGGCGGCTGGACGCCACAAACCTGGTGGAGCGCCCCATCGCCACAGTGCTGACCACCATCAGCCTGGACCATATGGAGTATCTGGGGGATACCGTGGCCAAGATCGCCCGGGAGAAGGCGGGGATCATCAAGGAGGGCGTCCCGGTGATCTACGATGGCCGGAATCCCGAATCGGAGCAGGTGATCCTGGAGACAGCGGCCGCGAAGGGGGCCCCCGCCTACCGGTACGACGGTTCCATGTGTGAAATCCTGGATAAAACGGACAAAAGCATTGATTTTATTCTGGAGAACAGGTATGATAAAACAGAAAGGATGAAGATCACGGTGCCCTATCTGGCGGAGTACCAGATCACCAATAGCTCCCTGGCGGTTCTGACGGTCCGGGCCATAGATCCGGGGCGGGAGATTTCAAAGGAGACGATCCGGCAGGGGATTCGGGATACCAGGTGGCAGGGACGGATGGAGACGGTACTGCCCGGCGTGGTGCTGGACGGCGCCCACAACGCGGACGGCATCCGGGAATTCATCCGCACCGTGGTGAGCGCGCAGGAGCGAGGGAGCGTGTCCCTGCTGTTCTCGGCGGTGGTGGAAAAAGAGTACGAGAAAATGATCCGGGAAATCTGTGAGGAGGTCCATCCCACCTCCATCGTTGTGACTCAGATCGACGGCGCCAGGGTGGTTCCGGCAGAGACGCTGGCGGAGGTATTCCGAAGATACACAGAGGCCCAGGTGATTCCTGAGCCGGATGTGGAGCGGGCTTTTAGGCTGGCCCTGGAGAAAAAGGGAGACGGAATGCTGTTCTGCGCCGGATCCCTTTACCTGGTGGGGGAGATTAAGGCGGTTCTGCGGGGGCTTTGACGGAAAGGGTAAGGAGAGTACAGATGATTAATTACGAAGAGGAACTGAAAAAGTACCATCCCAGCATGGATGTAAACGAGGCGGAGGACGCCATCTACAGCCGTGACTTGACGGATGTGACGGATATTCTGAAGGAAATGATGAAGGAAGAAAAGAAAAACAGAAGGCAGGGGAATCCATGAGATGTATTTACTGTAACGCTCCTCTTGCCTCGATTGATTACTGTCCGGGATGCGGAGCTGATGTGACTCTTCAGAAGCGCATTGTCAGAATATCCAATCTACTGTACAACGAGGGGCTGGAGAAGGCGCTGGTCCGGGACATGGAGGGCGCCATCAAGTGCCTGAAGCGCAGCCTGAAATTCAACAAAGAGAACATTGACGCCAGAAATCTTTTGGGCCTCTGCTACTACGAGACGGGGGAGGCGGTGTCCGCCCTCTGCGAGTGGGTCATCAGCAAAAATATGCGGGGGGAGAATAATCTGGCGGATTCTTACATTGACCAGCTCCAGTCCAACAAAAACCGGCTGGACACCATCAACCAGACCATCCGCAAGTACAACCAGTCTGTGATGTACTGCCGGGAGGACAACGAGGACATGGCGATCATCCAGCTGAAAAAGGTGATCAGCCAGAACCCCAAGCTGGTGAAGGCTTACCAGCTGCTGGCCCTTCTGTACATGAAGCGCCAGGAGTATGAGAGGGCCAGAAAGCTTCTGAAAAAAGCGGCCCACATCGACACCACAAATACCACCACCCTTCGCTATCTCCAGGAGATCGAGGATGTGACGGGCAAGAGCACCAGCCTGAACCGGAAGCACAAGAAATACGAAAAGGAAAAGCCGGAGGAGAGCGTGTCCGGGACACTGAGGTACATGAGCGGCACCGAGATGGTGATCCAGCCCACCACCTTCCGGGACAGCTCCACCATAGCCACCTTTATCAATATTATTCTCGGCATCTTGCTGGGAGGAGCCATCGTCTGGTTTCTGGTGGTGCCTGCCAACCGCCAGTCCGTCAACGATGACGCCAACAAAAAGGTGACGGACGCCAACACAAAGCTGGCCACCGAGTCGGTGCGGGTCCAGGAGCTGGAGGAGGAGATAGACGGCTACACGCGGCAGGTGGAGGAGGCCCAGCAGGAGCGGGACGACGCCCTGGCAAAGGTGGAGAGCTACGACGATCTGCTGGCGGTGGCCAGCCTGTACGTCAGCGGCGACGCCGCCTCGGCGGCCAACTCTGTGGCGGCCCTGGACGGGGAAGCCTATGAGGACAACGCCAAGGCCCTGTACGACGCCATGGCCGGAGCGGTGTCCACCAGTCTGTTCAGCCAGTATTACAATGCGGGGGCCACGGCTTATCTGGCCCAGAATTACACCACGGCGGCGGAGCAGCTCCAGAAGGCGGTAGACGCGGATCCCCAGAGGACCAGCGGCGATTACTCTCAGGCTCTGCTGTGTCTTGGCATTTCCTATTACAATCTGGGAGATCAGAGCAAGGCCAACGAGGTGCTGAGTCAGGTGGTAGAGTATTATCCGGGCACGGATAACGCGGCGCTGGCGAAACAGTATATTACCGGAGATCCCGTCACATCCGGCGGTGACGCGAACGCGGCGGATCTGAGCGGTCTCGGTGACGCGGCCACGGGGCAGGGCGGAAACGGGGGCAATACCACCGGTGATCAGAGCTTTTCCGAGGCGGACGTGGCGTGGGTGGACCCCAACACGGGACTGAAATACGATGTGAACGGCAATCTGCTGCCGGGCCAGCAGTGATCAAAGAGCGGTCCACTCGGGAGAGGAAGTGGGAGCTATTGACCGGGGAAGCCGGGACGGAGCGATACATAGAGCGGCACACAGGAGAAACAGGCCGGGAGAGGTCTGAGCTCTTCTGTGTGCCGCTTTTTGTCTAAAAATAGATGAAGGAGGCAGAAAATGGAGCATTTGTTTACAATCACAGGCACGACACTCACCATACACCTTCCCGGGGAGATCGACCACCACATCTCAGAAAAGATCCGTCTGGAGGCGGACCGCCTGATCCGGCAGAGAAACATCCGCCGGGTACTGTTTGATTTCTCGGACACGGATTTTATGGACAGCTCAGGAATCGGGATGCTCATCGGGAGGTACAAGACCATGCGCTTCATGGGAGGCACCGTGGCCGCCATCAACGTGGGGGAGAGGATGCGCCGGATCCTGATGCTTTCCGGGATATACAAGGTCATCGATATCTACGAGGGAACGCCGAGGCAATCGAAACTGTTATAAGGGGGAGAAAAAAATGCAGCAAAACGAAATGAAACTGGAGTTTGACAGCCGCTCCTGCAATGAAGGGTTTGCCCGGGTGGCGGTGGCCGCTTTTATGACGCAGCTCAATCCCACACTGGAGGAGGTGGCGGATGTGAAGACGGCGGTGTCGGAGGCGGTGACCAACGCCATCATCCACGGCTACGAGGGGAGGGTGGAGAAAATCACCATTCTCTGCCGGATCCGGGGGGAGGAGCTGTGGGTGGAGGTGATGGACGAGGGCCGGGGGATCGCCGATGTGAAGCTGGCCATGGAGCCCCTGTTTACCACCAAGGCGGAGTGTGACCGGGCGGGCATGGGGTTCGCCTTCATGGAGGCCTTTATGGATTCCCTGGAGGTGGACTCCGCTTTGGGCCGGGGCACCCGGGTGCGGATGACCAAGCGCATAGGCCGCCCCGCCCCGGAGGGACCGGGAGGCTACCGGAAAAAGCAGGAGGAAAACACCGGGCAGCCAGGGGGATGGAACCGGAACCCGGAGGAGGAAGCGGACGGAGACAGGGAAAAGACAGGTGTTTCCACCGAAGGAAAGACGGCGCCGGGACCGGGGAGCAGATGCCCGGCAGAAAGGTAGGGACTGGCGGATGGAGGATACCCTTGCGCTGATTCAGCGGGTACACCAGGGGGATAAAGCTGCCAGAGAACAACTGATAGAGGAAAATATGGGCCTGGTCTTCACCGTGGTCCGCCGCTTTCAGGGCCGGGGCTGCGAGTGGGAGGACCTGGTCCAGATCGGAAGCATCGGCCTGATGAAGGCGGTGGACAAATTTGACCTGACCTTTGAGGTGAAATTCTCCACCTACGCCGTGCCCATGATCACCGGGGAGATTCAGCGCTTCCTGAGGGATGACGGCATGATCAAGGTGAGCCGGATGCTGAAGGAGTCGGCGGCCCGGGCCTTCCGGGCCAGAGAGCTTTTGGAGCGGCGCCGGGGCGCCGAGCCCACCGTGGAGGAAATTTCCAGGGAGACGGGGATCAGCCCCGAGGAGCTGGTGCTGGCCATGGAGGCCGTCTCCGATGTGGAGTCCTTAAGCCAGACCATCTACAGCGGCGACGGCCAGCCGGTGCTGCTGGGGGACAGGCTCCCGGACCGTCAGGACCGGAATGAGGAGCTGCTGAACCGGATGCTGCTTCGGGAGCTTCTGTCCCTTCTGGAGCCGGGGGAGCGGCAGATCATTGAGCTGAGATACTTTGAGGACCTGACTCAGGTACAGGTGGCACAGCGCCTTTCCATGACCCAGGTGCAGGTATCCCGGGCGGAAAAGCGGATTTTGCGGAAGCTGAGAGAGGGGAGCGGGGACAGCAGATAGGCGGAGCTTCCCGGAGAATAATTGGATAAAATGACAAAAATAGGGGAAAAACAGACCTCCAAATTGACTGGCGGCCTGTTTTTTTCCATTTTTTCAGGGTGTTCCGGCATTTTTGATGAAAAAAAATGTATTATAAGCGGGATTTTCCATAGAATAGAACTTGACAATAGAACGACATTATTGTTAAAATAATAACGAAATTGATAAAAAAATAACAAATCCATATTATAAGGAGGATCACATGAGCGCAAAAATTACAATTATTGGGGCTGGCAGTGTTGGTTCCACCATCGCGTACACATTGGCGATGGATAACAACGGCGCGTCAGAAATCGTATTGATTGACATCAACAAGGAAAAAGTGGCAGGAGAGGTAATGGACATTGCCCAGGGTACCTTTTTCCGGGATCCGGTTTCTATCATAGCGGGAGATTACGCGGACGCGAAGGATTCTGATATTGTAATTATCACATCCGGCATTGCCCGGAAACCCGGCCAGACCAGAATTGAGCTGACTCAGACAAATGTAAATATTTTGAAAGAGATCACACCGCAGATCACGGCGGCGGCCCCCAATGCTCTCTATGTGATCGTGAGCAATCCGGTGGACGTGATGACCTACGTGTTCACCAAGATTTCCGGGATCCCGGAGAACCATATCATCGGTTCCGGTACCGTGCTGGATACGGCCAGACTGCGCTATGGTCTGTCTCAGCACTATCAGATTGCCCAGAAGAATATCCATGCCTACGTGTTCGGCGAGCATGGCGACAGCTCCTTTGTGCCCTGGTCCTGCGCCGATGTGTCAGGAGCGAAGCTGGATACCTACCAGGAGCTGATGAAGGGCAAGATGGAGTTTGAGCCCCTGGATAAGGACGCCATGACGGAGTATGTGCACAAATCCGGCGGGCAGATTATCGCCAGAAAGGGCGCTACTTTTTACGCAGTGTCGGCATCCGTGTGCAAGCTTTGCTCCACTTTGATGGCATCCAGCGATTCGGTGGCGACTGTGTCCTCCATGATGCACGGCGAATATGGGATTGAGGATGTGTGTATCAGTACACTGACTCTGGTAGGACCGGAGGGAGTAAAGGCAAAGCTGGAGGTTGAGCTGACCGACGAAGAGAAGGAAAAATTGCAGTACAGCGCAAACGTCCTGAAGGATGTGATCGCTCAGATTAACCTATAACCAGATCAATACAGCGAAGGCAAGCAAGCAGGAGGATCTCCCGGACAGCATGAGAGTTGGGAAGAGAGTCCTGCTTTGTCTTACATAAAATGGAGGTGTCCGGGAAATTTTTCCTTGGACGAGAGCGGGCGGAAAAAAATGCGGAAATATTAAGAAAGGAAAAAGAGAGTATGGTTTACAGCTATTACCCCGGCTGTACCCTGAAGACAAAGGCGAAGCAGCTTGACGCGTACGCGAGGGCTTCCGCCAGGGCTTTGGGAGTGGAGCTGGAAGAGATTGAAAACTGGCAGTGCTGCGGCGGGGTGTACCCCCTGGGCAGCGACGAGATTGCCACAAAGCTCTCCTCTGTGCGGACGCTGCGCCAGGCGGCGGCAAAGGGGCAGGATGTGGTCACTGTCTGTTCGGCCTGTCATCACGTACTGAAGCGGGTCAATGACGACATGAAAAACGTGCCTGAGATTGCCTTCAAGGCCAACAACTACCAGGGCGAGGGCCAGGAGTATCACGGGGAGGCGAGGGTGATCCATTTCATCGAGCTTTTGCGGGACGTGATCGGCTTCGATGAGCTGAAGAAAAAGGTGGTGAAGCCTCTGACCGGCAGAAAAATCGGCGCCTACTACGGCTGCCTGCTGCTTCGCCCCAACAGCATCCTGGAGTTTGACGATCCGGAGAATCCCAGGACTATGGAGGACCTAATCCGGGCTCTGGGAGCGGAGCCGGTGGTTTACCCCTACCGAAACGAGTGCTGCGGCGGCTACATCTCCCTGAAGGACAAGGAGCTGTCCGGCGCCATGGTGGACCGGATCCGGGAATCGGCGGTTTACAAGGGAGCCCAGGCGCTGATCACAGCCTGTCCCCTGTGCCGCTACAACCTGATCAACGGCGGCGGAGCCCATAGCTGCGGGGCGGCGGACGGCGAGGGAGAGCCGGAGCTTCCTGTTTACTACTTTACGGAGCTTCTTGCGGAGGCCCTGGGAGTGAAGGAGGAGGCTGACCGGGAGCTTTTGAAGGCAGGAGGTGAGGTCAGATGAGCAGTTCAGCAAAGCTTTTGAAGGAACAGATCGAGCGGATCAGCGGAGTGGATCCCAGGAAATGCATGAAATGCGGAAAATGTACGGCCTCCTGTCCGGTGGCGGGGGAGATGGAGATCAAGCCCCACCAGTTCGTATCCTACGTGGACCGGGGAGATATTGAGGCCCTCCAGAAAACCAATTCCCTGTGGAAATGCCTCTCCTGCTTTGCCTGCGTGCAGCGCTGTCCCAGGGATGTGAAGCCCGGAAAGCTGATTGAGGCGGTGCGCCTGACCGTGATCCGGGAGAAGGGACAGAATTATCTGACACCGGATGAGATCCCGGAGCGTTTGGACCCGGAGCTTCCCCAGCAGTTATTAGTCAGCGCGTTTCGGAAATATACGAAATAAATGGAGGAAACTACATTGCAAAGAATAGGTGTTTTTGTATGCCACTGCGGCAGCAACATTGCCGCCACCGTCGATGTGACCAGGGTGGTGGAGATGGCAAGGCTGGAGCCGGGTGTGGTTCATGCGGAGGATTATCAATATATGTGTTCCGAGGCGGGCCAGGCGAAGATCGCCGCCGCTATCCGGGAAAAATCATTGACCGCCGTGGTTGTCTGTTCCTGTTCGCCCCGTATGCACGAGGCCACCTTTCGGAAGGCCGCGGAGCGGGCCGGGATCAACCCCTACATGGTGGAGATCGCCAACATCCGCGAGCACTGCTCCTGGATTCACAAGGACATGCAGGAGGCCACGGAGAAGGCGGTCATTCTGGCAAGAGCGGCCATCGCCAAGGTGAATCTGAACGCGCCGCTGAAGCCGGGGGAGAGCCGGGTAACGAAGCGGGCGCTGGTGATCGGCGGAGGGATCGCCGGAATCCAGACGGCTCTCGACATTGCCGAGGCGGGCTACCCGGTGGATATCGTGGAAAAGACCCCCAGCATCGGAGGAAGGATGTCTCAGCTGGACAAGACCTTCCCCACCCTGGACTGCTCCGCCTGTATCCTGACCCCGAAGATGGTGGAGGCGGCGGCCCATGAGAATATTACGATCTATACATACAGCGAAGTGGAAAAAATCAGCGGCTTCGTGGGAGATTTCACCGTGGACATCCGCAAGAAGGCCAGAAGCGTGGACATGAGCAAGTGCACCGGCTGCGGCGTCTGTCAGGAGAAATGCCCCTCCAAGAAGGCCCCCAACGAGTTCAACCGGGGACTGAATACGAGAAGCGCCATCTACACCCCCTTCGCCCAGGCCATCCCCAATGTGCCGGTGATCGACAGGGAGCACTGCATCAAGTTTAAGACCGGAAAATGCGGCGTCTGCTCCAAGGTCTGCCAGGCCGGAGCCATTGATTATGACCAGAAGGACGAGATCATCACAGAGAAATACGGAGCGATCGTCGCGGCGACGGGCTTCGATATGATCAAGCTGGACAAGTTTGATGAGTATTCCTACAGCCAGAGCCCGGACGTGATCACGTCCCTGGAGCTGGAGCGGATCATGAACGCGGCGGGCCCCACCAAGGGCCATCTGGAGAAAATGTCCGACCACAAGCCGCCCAAGTCCATGGTATTTATCCAGTGCGTGGGCTCCCGGGGTCAGACCTGCCGGGACAAGAGCTACTGCTCCAAGATCTGCTGCATGTACACGGCGAAGCACGCCATGCTGATCCGGGACAAATACCCGGATGTGGATGTGACGGTGTTTTACATTGACGTGCGTACGCCGGGCAAGAATTTCGATGAATTTTACCGCCGGGCCGTGGAGGAGTACGGCGTCCACTACATCAAAGGCCAGGTGGGCAAGGTGGCCGAGGTGGAGGGCGGACTGCTGGTGCAGGCCTCCGATCTGATCGACAACCGTCAAATATTGATGAAGACCGATATGGTAGTGCTGGCCGCCGCCATTGAGCCGGACCCCTCCGTGCGGAATCTGGCCACCATGCTGACCGCCAGCATCGACACCAACAACTTCCTCACCGAGGCCCATCCGAAGCTTCGTCCTGTGGAGTCACCCACAGCGGGAGTCTTCCTCTCCGGCGTCTGCCAGGGACCGAAGGATATCCCGGAGACGGTGGCCCAGGCGGGAGCGGCGGCTGTGAAGGCCATTGGGCTTCTGGCCAAGGATAAGCTGACCACCAACCCCTGCACGGCCCGCTCCGACGAGCTGCTGTGCAACGGCTGCTCCAACTGCGCCCGGGTATGCCCCTACGGCGCGATCAGCTATGAGGAGAAGGAAGTGAACGACCACGGAATCCGCGAGACACGCCGTATCGCAGTGGTGAACAGCGCTCTGTGTCAGGGCTGCGGCGCTTGTACCGTGACGTGTCCGTCGGGAGCCATGGACCTGCAGGGCTTCTCCAACAGGCAGATTTTAGCGGAGGTAGATGCGATATGTCGATAGAAAATAAGGAATTCAGACCGAAAATCGTGGCGTTCTGCTGCAACTGGTGCAGCTATGCCGGGGCGGACCTGGCGGGAAGCAGCCGTCTGAGCTACCCGGCGGACGTGAAGATCATCCGGGTGCCCTGTTCCTGCCGGGTAAACCCCATGTTTATCCTGCGGGCCTTCCAGAAGGGAGCGGACGGAGTGATCCTCTGCGGCTGCCATCCGGGAGACTGCCATTACAGCACCGGAAACTACTACGCCAGGAGAAGAATGACGCTGCTGTTTTCCATGCTCCACTTCCTGGGCATCGAGGACGGAAGAACCCGTGTGGAATGGGTATCGGCGGCGGAGGGCGTGAAATTTTCCCAGACGATGAATGAGTTTGTGGAGAAGATCCACTCCCTGGGAGAAAATGTGAGATTGGAGGACTTGAGATGCAAGAGACAGTAAAGGTTTCCGCAGAGGCAGAGTCCTTCGCGGCGGAAGAAGGAAAGGAGACGGCCGGTCTGAGCGGAAAAGAGCTGGAGCAGGCGCTGGTGTCCCGGGCGAAAGAGCTGCTGGCGGCGGGCCAGGTGCGGCGGGTACTGGGCTGGAAGAAGGGCGACCTGGGCTACAATCCGGAGCCGGGCTATTTTGAGAAGGAGGAGGAGCTTGGGGAGTTCGTCTATGACGGATTCTGCGGAGCCAACCTCAGCAAATATATGATCGAAGCTTCCAGGCAGGAGGGACGGACCCTGGTGTTTTTGAAGCCCTGCGATACCTACAGCTTCAACCAGCTTCTGATGGAGCACCGGGTGGTCCGGGAGAAGGCCTACATCATCGGCGTGGGCTGCCGCGGAAAGCTGGATATCAATAAGATAAATGAAAAGGGAATCAAGGGCGTCAAGGCGGTGAGGGAGGAAAACCTGGAAGCAGGGAAGCTGCTGTTTGACACCATCTACGGGGAGAAGGAGTGCGGCCGCGGCGAGGCGCTGCTGGGCCGCTGCCACGTGTGCAAGGGTAAGGAGCACAAGGTTTACGACGAGCTGATGGGCGATTCCCTGGATACGAAGGACGAGGAGCGGTTTGCCGAGGTGGAGCGGATCGAGGCCATGAGCCCGGAGGAGCGGTTTGCCTTTTTCCAGAATGAGCTGTCCCGGTGCATCCGGTGCAACGCCTGCCGGAACGTCTGTCCCGCGTGCAGCTGCCGGAAGTGCGTATTCGACAGCAACAAATTTGATTCGGCCCAGAAGGCCAACGCGGATACCTTTGAGGAGCAGATGTTCCACATCATCCGGGCCTTCCATGTGGCCGGACGGTGTACGGACTGCGGCGAGTGCAGCCGGGTATGCCCCCAGGGGATTCCTCTTCATCTCTTCAACCGGAAATTTATCAAGGACATCGACACGCTGTACGGGGAGTACCAGGCCGGGGCCTCGGCAGAGGGCGAGACGCCGCTGACGGACTTCACCTTCGGTGACGCGGAGCCGGGTACGCTGTAGAGAGGGGGATGGAAGTATGAGCAAAGATACGGTTTGCATGAACGGTGAGACCGCGGGAGAAAACCGCGGGAAGATTTACAAGGTAAAAAAAGATAGGATTCCATCCCTGCTTAAGGCCATAGCGGCGAAGCAGGAGCTGATTGTCCCGGTGAGGGAATCGGGGCAGGTGAATTTTAAGGTGTGGTCGGAGGAGGCTCAGGTGGACCTCATGACGCTGAAGTCCGCCAAGTCCCCCAAGGATGCCTTCTTTCCCCAGAGCGAGACGCTGTACTCCTGCTACCGGGAGGGCAAAAAGCTTTCCGTGGAACCGGAGGAGCTGAAAAACCGGCGGTTTGTGGTCTTCGGCATGAAGGCGTGTGACGTGAAGGGAATCGAGGTGCTGGACCGGGTATTTTTGGCGGAGCCGGTGGACAGCTTTTATGCGGCCAGACGGGCCCACGGCACCATCGTGGCCCTGGCCTGCCAGGAGCCGGAGGAGACCTGCTTCTGTAAGGTATTCGGCATCGACTGCGCCGATCCGGCGGCGGACGTGGCGGCCTGGATGACGGAGGAGGACCTGTACTGGAAGCCCATGACGGAGAAGGGCGAGGGGCTTACGGCCCAGCTTTTGGAGGGCGGCCCGGCGGAGCTTCAGGACGCGCGGGAGGCGGAGCTTGATGGGGAAAAGGCAAAGATCCGAGGTATCGTGAAGCAGCTTCCCTATTCCAATCTTTCCCTGGAGGGCTGGGATGGCAGCGCCACCGAGGAGAAATTCAACGCTCCCAACTGGGAGGAGCTTTACAAGCCCTGTCTGGCCTGCGGCACCTGCACCTTTGTGTGCCCCACCTGCCAGTGCTACGACATTAAGGATTATGACACGGGAAAGGGCGTGAAGCGTTACCGCTGCTGGGATTCCTGTATGTATTCTGACTTTACCATGATGGCCCACGGCAACAACCGCACCAGCCAGCTTCAGCGGTTCCGTCAGCGGTTTATGCACAAGCTGGTGTACTTCCCGGCCAACAACGATGGAATGTATTCCTGCGTGGGCTGCGGACGGTGCGTGAGCAAGTGCCCGGCGTCGTTGAATATCGTGAAGGTCATTAAGAGCTTTGCCGCTTCGGCGGAGAAAAAGGCGGGAGGTGAGCAGGCATGACGGAAAAGAGCGGTATGGATTTGGAGAAGAAGAGCGGGGTGGTTTTTGATGGGAACAAAGCGGCGGATGGCTGCGTTTGTCACCCTGGTTTTATGCGTGACACCTTGATCCCTATGGTGGGGGTGATCACGGATATCCGGCAGGAGACGCCGGATGTGAAGACCTTCCGGGTAAACGCGCCGGAGGGCGGCAAGCTGTTTGAGCATATGCCGGGCCAGTGCGCCATGGTCTGTGTGCCGGGGGTCAGCGAGGGCATGTTTTCCATCACCTCCTCCCCCACGAATAAGGAGTATCAGGAGTTCAGCATCAAGAGCTGCGGTGTGCTCACCAACTATCTCCACAGCATGGAGGTGGGGGATGAGATCATGGTCCGGGGGCCCTACGGCAATCACTTCCCGGTGGAGACGGAGCTGAAGGGGAAAAACCTTCTGTTCATCGCCGGAGGCATCGGACTGGCTCCGCTGCGCTCCGTGATTAACTATGTGCTGGACAACCGTTCCGACTACGGCACCGTGGATATCGTTTACGGTTCCCGGTCCGCGGACGACCTGGTGCAGCTGAAGGAGATCCAGGAGGTCTGGATGAAGACGGAGGGAGTCAACGTCCACCTGACCATCGACCGGCCCCAGGAGGGCTGGGACGGCCACGTAGGCTTCGTCCCCAACTATGTGAAGGAGCTGGGACTGGATGTAAATAAGGTCGCCCTGATCTGCGGGCCGCCGATCATGATCAAATTCGTTCTGGCAGGTCTGCAGGAGCTGGGCTTCTCCAAGGAGCAGGTCTACACCACCCTGGAGCTTCGAATGAAGTGCGGAGTGGGCAAATGCGGCCGCTGCAACATCGGATCCAAGTACGTCTGCAAAGACGGCCCGGTCTTCCGCTGCGACGAAATCGACGAGCTTCCGAATGAATATTGATCAACAGTTCAGCGCGGCAGCAAAGAAGAAAGACAGACCGTGCAAGCTTGCTTGCTAAGGGCTGTATTTCTTCTTTGGGATGGGCAGAATGCCCATCAAGCCACAGACAGGAGCCGCGAAGCGGCGGATAGCCGGCGAAGCCGGCGGGTCTGTGGCCTGCCGCGACGAACGTCCGGAGAAAAAAATAGGAAAGGATATGCGGTGAAATTCATGGAAAAATTAGTGAATGTTTATTTCTATGGGAAGCGGTATCAGGTGCCGGCGGATCTTACAATCATGAACGCGATGGAGTACGCCGGATACAAGCTGGTGCGGGGCTGCGGCTGCCGCCACGGCTTCTGCGGCGCCTGCGCCACCATATACAGAATCAAAGGAAACAACGAGCTGAAGACCTGTCTGGCCTGTCAGACCCAGGTGGAGGAAGGAATGTACGTAGCCAGCCTGCCCTTCTTCCCCACCGACAAGCGGACCTACGACATCAAAGACATCCGTCCCACAGAGCAGATCATGATGGAGCTGTACCCGGAAATCTATAGCTGCATCGGCTGCAACGCCTGTACCAAGGCCTGTACCCAGAGCCTGAATGTGATGCAGTACATCGCCTACGCCCAGCGGGGAGAATTTGAGAAATGTGCCGAGGAGTCCTTCGACTGCGTAAGCTGCGGCGTGTGCTCCTCCCGATGTCCGGCCGGCATCTCCCATCCCATGGTGGGCCTGCTGGCAAGACGCCTCACCGGAAAATACATTGCGCCGGAGACGGAGCATCTGAAAAAACGGGTGGAGGAAATCAACCACGGAGAGTACGATGACCTGATCCAGCAGATCATGCAGAAGCCCATAGAGGAGATGCAGGAGCTGTATAACACAAGAGAGATTGAGAAATAAGGAGGGGCGGCCATGTTGACTACAGAGATGCTGGAATCCATAAAGAAGGTAGAGGCAACCAGAGCGGAGCGTCTGGGCATGGAGCCTCGCAGAATGACGGCCAAGGAGAAGGACGAGCTGCTGAAAAAATTCCACCCGGACTACAGCTCCGAGGGATTCGCCGAGATTAAAATCGGACCCAACAAGGGAGAGAAGGCTCCGGCGGAGCTGGTAAACCTGCTTCACTCTAACAGCCGTCTGCTGAACGCCAGCTTTGATCTGGGCGCAAAGAGCGGGGACGAGGAGAAGCGCCCCATGTACGGCGATGCGGAAATCCGCTTCACAAAGGTGGACTACGATGTGGACGTGCTGGTAATCGGCGGCGGCGGGGCAGGAGCCTCCGCGGCCATCGAGGCCCATGAGGCGGGAGCCAACGTGATGATGGTGACGAAGCTTCGCATCGGCGATGCGAACACCATGATGGCGGAGGGCGGCATCCAGGCGGCGGACAAGGAGAACGACTCTCCGGTACAGCATTACCTGGACGCCTTCGGCGGCGGACACTTTGCGGCCAGGCCGGAGCTGCTGCGCCGTCTGGTGATGGAAGCCCCGGATGCCATCCGCTGGCTGAATGAGCTGGGCGTGATGTTTGATAAGGATGCGGAGGGCACCATGGTGACCACCCACGGCGGCGGAACCTCCAGAAAGAGAATGCATGCCTGCAAGGATTACTCCGGCGCGGAGATCATGCGTACTCTGCGGGACGAGGTGCTGAACCGGAAGATCCCGGTGGTGGAGTTCACCTCCGCGGTGGAATTGATTAAGGATGACAAGGGCCAGGCGGCGGGAGCCGTTCTGCTGAACATGGAGACGAACGAGTACCAGATCGCCCGGGCAAAGACGGTGATCATCGCCACAGGCGGAGCGGGAAGACTGCATTACCAGGGCTTCCCCACCTCCAACCATTACGGAGCCACGGCGGACGGACTGATCCTGGGCTACCGCGCGGGAGCGCCTCTCCTGTATCAGGATACGATCCAGTACCATCCCACAGGAGTGGCTTACCCGGCGCAGATTTTCGGAGCGCTGGTGACGGAGAAGGTTCGCTCCCTGGGCGCCATGCTGGTGAACGTGGACGGCGTGGCCTTCATGCATCCCCTGGAGACCCGGGACGTGTCCGCGGCCTCCATTATCCGGGAGTGCAGGGAGCGGGGCAAGGGCGTGCCCACCCCGGACGGCTGGGGCATCTGGCTGGATACGCCCATGATCGAGTTGATCCACGGCGAGGGGACCATCGAGAAGCGGATTCCGGCCATGCTGCGGATGTACCTGAACTACGGCATCGATATGAGAAAGGTGCCCATCCTGATTTACCCCACCCTCCACTACCAGAACGGCGGTCTGGAGATCGGCGGCGACGGCTTCACAAAGGTCATCGACAATCTGCTGGTGGCGGGAGAGGCCGTGGGAGGAATCCACGGAAGAAACCGCTTGATGGGCAATTCACTTCTTGATATTATTGTATTTGGAAGAAACGCGGGAAAAGCGGCGGCAAGGAAGGCCGCTGAGGTGGAGCTGGGCGAGATGACCCTGAAGCATGTGGCGGAGTACGCCCGGGAGCTGGAGGCCGCGGATCTGCATACCGACCTCGTGTCACCCATGCTGCTTCCGGATTATACCGCAAAGCGTCATAAATAAGCGATTATTACTGTGAGAGTATGCCCGGAAAGGGTCTAAAACGAGCCTTCCGGGCTGCCGGATAATAAAAAAGGAGGGATTCCCATGAGAGAAATTCAGGCAAGCGCCATCACCGACGTGGTGGAGCGGCTGTGTATCGCGGCAAATGAGCATCTGCCGGAGGACGTGAAATGTGCCATCAAGAGCTGCCGGGCCCGGGAGGACTGGCCCATCGCCCAGGATGTGCTGGACAAGATCATTGACAATTTTGAGATCGCTGACGGACAGTGCGTGCCCATCTGTCAGGACACAGGAATGGCCTGCGTATTTCTGGAGATCGGCCAGGACGTGCATATCGCGGGCGGCGATCTGACAGAGGCGGTGAACGAGGGTGTGCGCAGAGGATACGACAAGGGCTATCTGCGCAAGTCCGTGGTGAGGGACCCGGTGCGCCGGGGCAACACGGGGGACAACACTCCGGCCATGCTGTACACGGAGATCGTGCCGGGAGAGCAGATCAAGGTAACGGTGGGCCCCAAGGGCTTCGGCAGCGAAAATATGAGCGCCATCCGTATGTTCAAGCCCTCCGCGGGACTTCAGGGCATCAAGGATTTCATCCTGGAGACCGTTGAGACGGCGGGCCCCAATCCATGTCCCCCCATGGTGGTGGGAGTGGGGATCGGCGGCACCTTTGACAAGGCGGCGCTGCTGGCAAAGAAGGCGCTGATGCGTCCCATTGATTCCGAGAACCCGGACCCCTTCTACGCGGACCTGGAAAAGGAGATGCTGGAGAAGGTGAACCAGCTGGGCATCGGACCCCAGGGCTTCGGCGGCAGGACAACGGCCATCGGTCTGAATATCGAGACCATGCCCACCCACATTGCGGGAATGCCCTGCGCCATCAATATTAACTGCCACGTGACACGCCACAAGACGGAGGTGATCTGAGATGGAAAAGCACATTACATTACCATTGACCGAGGAGCTGGCAAGGACGCTCCACGCGGGGGATACGGTTTACCTGACCGGGACGATTTATACCTCCAGAGACGCGGGACACAAAAGGATGTGTGAGGCGCTGGTCAGAGGCGAGGAGCTTCCCTTTGACCCCGCGGACGCCACCATCTACTATGTAGGCCCCACCCCGGCCAAGCCGGGCCAGGTCATCGGCAGTGCGGGCCCCACCACCAGTGGCCGTATGGACGCCTACGCCCCCACCATGATGTCGGTGGGCGCCAGAGGCATGATCGGAAAGGGGGCCAGACTCCCGGAGGTCATTGAGGCCATGAAGAAGTACAGCGGCGTCTACTTCGGCGCCATCGGAGGCGCGGGCGCTCTGCTGGCGAAATGTATCAAGAAGGCGGAGCTGATCGCCTACGAGGATCTGGGCGCGGAGGCCCTGCGGAAGCTTTACGTGGAGGAAATGCCCCTGGTGGTCATCATCGACAGCGAGGGAAACAATCTTTACGAGACAGGAAAGGCTTCCTATCTGGAGAGCCGCAAGGATAAATAAAGAAGATAAGAAAGAGAAAACCGCCGCAAAACGGGCAGGAAAGAGTCCGTTTTGCGGTGGTTTTTTAAATTTTTGACAAAAAATCTTATTTTATTATGAAGATATAACGAGAATCTAACGAGGCTTTTGTATAATTCAAAAAAATGGAAATAACATAACGGTGAGAGGGAGGGAGATTATGAAGAAACAAACCTTTGTGCTTGAAATTATCGGGGACCAGAATCAGGACTGGCAGGGAAGCCTGGAATGGATTCAGGGGAAACAGCGGCAAAGCTTCCGCAGCGTGATGGAGCTGCTGGCGCTGCTGGAGTCTGCGATGCCGGAAACAGAAGCGGACCCGGGGAACAGTGTGGAACTATGGAAAAACTGAAGCTGCGCCTGTTCGGAAATTTTGCTTTGAGCGATGGGCTTCATGTGCTGGAGGAAAAGAATCTCCGGTCAAACAAGATTCTGCGGGTGCTGGCGTATCTGTTGATCTATCGGGACGCTCCCCAGACCCACCGGAAGCTCATTGAACTGTTCTGGGAGGATGATTCGAAGAAAAATCCGGAGATCGCACTGAGAAATCTGATGTTCCGGCTGAGGTCGGCGCTGAAGCTTTTTGGGGAGGAGCAGTTTATCCGCACCTTTCCCGAGGCCTATCAGTGGAACCCGGAGATCCCGGTGGAGACGGATTATGAGGTGTTTGAGGAGCTGGCGGCGGCTCTGCGGGGGCCGGGCAGGCGGCTCTTGGAGCAGAAGGGACTATGCCGGGAGCTGATCTCCTGTTATCAGGGGAATATCACTGCTAAGCTGGCGGGGGAGCCCTGGATTCTGCCCAAGGTCACCTGGTATCAGTCCGCGTATATTGATGCGTTAAAGCGGCTGTGCGCCTGCTGTGAGCAGGAGAAAAACTGGGAGGAGCTGGGCGCCCTGTGCCGGAAGGGACTGGATGAAAACCCGATGGATGAGGAGCTCCACTGCTGGATGCTGATCAGCCTCTACCGGCGGGAAAAATATGATATGGTGCCGCTGTACTATGAGAAGGTCAACCAGCTCTTTTATGATTCCATGGGGATCTTTTATCCGGAAAAGCTGAAGCATGTGTACGAAGGTCTGATGCCGGAGGCGGAGAGAACCAGGGATAATATCAACTCCGTGCTGAAAAAGATCAATGACCAGCCTGTCCCGGACGGAGCCTTTCTTTGCAGCTATCAGATGTTCTGCCAGATCTACCATCTGGAAACGCGTCGTCTGCCTCGGGCGGGGATCTCCGCCTACCTGGTGCTGCTGACGCTTCGCCGGACGGGGCGGGCCCGGGGAAAAACGCCGGAGAAGGAGGAGCTTGCCGGGGAGATGGACATTCTGGAGGATGTGCTCCGATGGCATCTGCGGAAGGGGGATGTGGCCGCCCGGTATGGACAGGTCCAGTTTCTTCTTCTGCTGTCCATGTGCTCCCAGGAGGGCTGTGTGACCGTGGTGGAGCGGCTGCGAAGGGAGTTCCGGGGACGGATCGGCAGGAAGCATCTGGAGCTTTGCTATGAGCTGAAGGAGGCGGGAAACTGACATTTCCCGGAGAAGGAAAAGGAGAGAGAAGGATCATGTATCACAATGTGTGGAAGGATAAAATGTATCCGCTGAACGGGATTCGGGTGTGTATCGATGGCTGCGACCGGGATCTTCAGGGGAGAATCTACAGCAGAATTGCCGGAGGCTGCGTGGAGTTTAAAAACTGCGGGGAGCTGCTGCTGTGGGCGGACCGGATGTTTGACGAGGAGGACTATCCCCAGGCGTTTAATGAGAAGAGAAGCTTCCGGGAAAAGACAGAAAAGACCGGGCTTGCCAGTCTTCCCCTGATAAATCAAACGGACCGCCTCACCGAGGTGATCCGGGAGCAGACCGGACGTTTGGACTACTTTGACATCCTGGTAGAGACCAGAATGCGGGCCGGCTGGCAGGGCACCGCCGTATGGCCCCAGGAGGAAAAGGACCTGGAATTTGCGGGAGAAATCAGCCTGCTCCGGTATCTGAGACGAAAATATTTTTCAGAAGAGCAGTTCGCGAAATTTTCACGGCGGACGGACAGCAGGGTTGTAAAAAATAGAGCATAACCCCTGGCAATCAGGGCATAATAACCGGGTGAAGAGCCCGGTTTTTTTGTGCCCGAAAAAGTAAGGAAATCCGGCCGGGCGGAAAGGATGCGGGAGAAGTGAATCGTAAAGGGATAAGAAAGTATGTGATCCTCCTGGCTTTACTGGCGATCTGCGCCGGGGCGGTATGGTATATGGCCGGCAGGAACGGAAGGCCGGAGGGAAATGCGGTGCTGGCGTACTTGGAAAAAGGGAGAGGCACATGGGAGGAAGCGGAGGATAATATCCGGCATGGGATCTCCGGGCTGGCGGAGGAGGCGTGGAATTATGAGTGACACCCTGTATCTGAAAATTGACAAAAACGTCCAGGCCCGGAATGGCCAGGTACATCTTGGGGATATCGCTGAGATCAACTGCGGCACAAAGGCTATTGAGAATAAAGTAAAGACACTGCGGCTGCCCACCGAGGTCATCAAGGGGCCGGGGCGGTACGTCTTTTCCGTGCTGGATGTGATCAGAGCCATCCAAAAGGAATATCCCACCCTGGAGATCAACAATCTGGGGGAGGCGGACTTCATCATTACGGTGGAAAAGGAAAATAAGCTCTCGGATGCCCTGAGCTGGGGAAAGACCGCGCTGGTCTGTGTACTCGCTTTTTTCGGGGCGGCATTTTCCATCATGTCCTTCAACAACGATATCGACATCACAAAGCTTTTCGGACAGCTCTATGAGACCTTTACGGGACAGACCTCCAACGGCTTTACCCTGCTGGAGATCTCTTACTCCGTGGGAGTGGGTCTGGGAATTTTGATCTTTTTCCACCATTTTGCGAAGAAAAAGGGAGGAACCGATCCCACTCCTCTGGAGGTGGAGATGCGGACCTACGAGGATGAGATCGACACCACGCTGATTGAGTCGGGAAACCGGAAGGAAAAGAGTCAGTAAGGCGGCCGCGCCAGTTACCGGAAGAAAGAAAACATAGGAGGGAAAGGAATGGGACAGTTTTTGGTTGCGTTAATAGGATTTTCCGGCGGGTTTATCGTGGCGGGCGGCGTGGTGGCCCTGATGGTGGGCCTGGGTATCATCACCCGCTTCATCGGAATCTCAAAGACGGCGGCCCACATTGCGGGCTATGAGGACGCGATTTTGCTGGGAGCCGTTATCGGCACCGTCCTCACCACCTTCCAGGTTCAGCTTCCCATCGGCGCCTGGGTGCCGGCGGTGTCCGGCGTGTTTATGGGGATCTTTGTGGGAGGATGGATCATGGCTCTGGCGGAGATCGTCAACGTCTTCCCCGTTTATTGCCGGCGCCTGGGCATCACCAAGGGGACGAGCTGGATCGTGATTACCCTGGCTGTGGGCAAGACCCTGGGCAGCCTGGCATACTTCTACATGCGCTGGGGAAAGTGAGCCGGAGACAGCAAAAACACTCCCGTTCCGATCCGAAGCCGCCGGGGCCGGATCAGAACGGGAGTGTTTTTGTTGTCCAGGCTTTTTGCAAGGAGGTTATCCGGCCGCTCCCGTGCAGACCAGGATCAGGTAAATTACATAGACCGCCAGCAGCACAATTCCCTGGATTCGGGAAAACTTTTCCCGGATCATGGTGGGGATCAGCCCGATGGCCAGGATCACCAGACAGAAGGGCATATCCAAAATCATGGACTGCCTGGCCACCGGCAGGCTTCCCCGGGAAACCATGGCGCACAGCGGCAGGATAATCGAGGAATCAATAATATTCGCTCCCACAATATTTCCCACCGACAGAGAGGACTGCTTCTTCGCGATGGCTGTCACGGTGGTCACCAGCTCCGGCAGGGAGGTACCCACCGCAATCAGCGTCACGCCAATGATGCTCTCCGGCACCCCGATCATCCGGGCCAGCTCACTGCCGTTGTCCACCAGCAGCTGGGCTCCGGCCACGATCCCGGCGGCGCCAAGGAAAAATCCCGCCACATTTCGAATTACGGCCTTCTTTTCCGGGAGGACCTTGGCCTCCTTCTCCTCCTTCATGGACTTCTTGGCGTCCCCGATATTTCTCCAGATAAATACCGCGAACAGCACCAGCAGCACCAGGCCCTCCGCCACGGTCACGGCCCCGTTGGCCGAAAAGATACAGAGCAGACCTACGATAATCAGCAGCAGCACTGCCTGGAAGGCCAGCTTTGACCGGCGCATGACGCCGGGAATACAGACGATCGAGATCGCCATAATCAGCCCCACATTGGCGGTGACGGAGCCGATGGCGTTTCCGATGGCCATGTCGGTCTTGCCCTGGGCCGAGGCGATCAGGGAGACCAGCAGCTCCGGCAAGGTGGTGGCGAAGCTTACGATGGTGGCCCCTATAATAAACTTGGGAATCCCGGATATCTCCGCGATCCAGGTGGCCGAATCCACAAAGATATCCCCGCCCTTCACGATGAGAACAATCCCCAGCAGAAACAGCAGAATCGTAATCAGGTTATGCATACTTTTTTCCTTTCCTCTTATCTTTCTTGCATTGACTGAAATAAATGCGTATGGGACAGGTTTACAATAGATTGGAACGATCGTCAAGGGGAAAGCTGTCGCGGCCGCCCGGACAGTGACTTATTTTCTTCCCTACTTCCAGTCGCAAAACCGGAAACTTTGTGTTATACTGTCAGCGTACAAAAATAGGATATATCACGGGGGAAACGTCATCAATAGAAAGGAGAACGAAATGGACAAGCTGAATCTGGCGATTTTGGGGGCGGGAGGGATCGCCTCCACTATGGCAGCCACCGTGCGGGAGATGGAGGAGGTCAATCTGTACGCCGTGGCCTCCCGGGATCAGGAGCGGGCGCGGCGGTTTGGAGAAAAATTCGGGGCAAAGCGGTGCTACGGCAGCTATGAGGAAATGCTGGAGGACGATCAGGTGGATCTGGTGTATATTGCCACACCCCACTCCCATCATTTTGAGCACGCGAAGCTCTGCGTCCGGCATGGCCGTCCGGTGCTGTGCGAGAAAGCCTTTACCTGGAACGGGGCCCAGGCTGAGGAGCTGATCGCTTTGGCCGAGGAGAAGAAGGTATTTATCACGGAGGCCATGTGGGTGCGGTATATGCCCATGTCCGTTATGCTGAAGGAAATCATCGCCTCCGGGAGAATCGGCCGGGTGACAGGGCTCACTGCCAACCTGGGCTATTCTCTGACGCGCGTGGAGCGTCTGGTGCGCCCGGAGCTGGCAGGGGGAGCGCTGCTGGATCTCGGTGTGTACACGCTGAATTTTGCCACCTGGGTATTGGGAGATGAGATCGAAAGCTTTACCACCTCCATGGTGAAGCATGATACCGGCGTGGACAAGCAGGAGTTTGTCAATCTGGTGTACCCTGACGGCACGATGGCCGGCCTTTTCAATACCATGGAGGCCACCACAGACCGGAAGGGACAGATTTACGGCACGGAGGGCTATATTGTGGTAGACAATATCAACAATTATGAGGCCTTCCATATCTATAACAATCGATATGAGCTGGTGGAGACCATAGAGCGGCCCCATCAGATCTCCGGCTACGAGTACGAGGTGCTGGCCTGCAAGCGGGCCCTGGAGCAGGGGCGGCTGGAGTGTGAGGAGATGCCCCACGCCCACACACTGAGGGTCATGCGTTTGATGGATGACATAAAAAAGCAATGGAATGAGACAGAAGGAGCATGAAGAAATGAAAACCAGTGAAGAGTTGAGAAGACAGTTAAAGCAAATCGATCACAAGGGATATAAGGCCTACAAGGTCCTGGAGGGAGAGTACGAGTTCGGCGCCTACCGGCTCTGTATCGACCATGTGCAGGGGGATCCCTTCGCCACACCCTCCCGGGTCAGGATTGTGTATAAGAACCAGAGAAATATCCCGGCGGAGCTCTTTGAGGGCGGCCACCGCCGCACCGCCGCCGAGGACTACCTGCTGCGCCGCTTTCACCGTACCCTCCGGGCCGTGAACAGCGGCGGCCGCAGGGGCTCCGGCAAGAGCGGCCTGGTGACCGCCTGCCGCCCGGGTCAGGAGGTGCTGGAGACCTCCGCCATGCGTATCACCCCGGCAGCCATCGAGGCCAGGATCGAGGTGGGCTTCCCGGCCTACGGCAGAACCATAGCCGCGGGGGAGCTGGAGGAGATCCTTTTTGAGGTGCTTCCCCAGGTGGCGGACCGGGCCTTTCGGATGCAGCCCCAGCTCAGAAGGGAGCTGGAGACCGCGGTGTATCTGGCGGATGACCAGCTCTTTATCCGGCAGGAGCTGGAGCGGCTGGGGCTGGCGGCCTTCGTGGCCGACGGCTCTGTCCTGCCCCGGGAGAGCGGGATCTCTCAGAGAAGGATGGAGGACGCGGTGGCCTTTGAGAGCCCCGAGAGCCTGGCTGTGACGCTGGAGCTTCCCCATCACGGGAAGCTGCGGGGAATGGGGATCCGCCGGGGCATCACGGTGATTGCGGGAGGCGGCTTCCACGGCAAATCCACCCTTTTGAAGGCGCTGGAGCGGGGCGTCTACAATCACATCGCCGGGGACGGCCGGGAGTACGTCATCACCGATGAGACCGCCTTCAAGCTGCGGGCGGAGGAGGGCAGGAGCATCCACGGGGTGGACATCTCTATGTTTATCAGCAACCTTCCCACCCGGGCCAACACAAAGAATTTCTCCACAGAGAACGCCAGCGGCAGCACCTCCCAGGCGGCCAACACGGTGGAGGCTCTGGCGGTGGGCAGCCGGGTGCTGCTCATCGATGAGGACACCTCCGCCACCAATTTCATGGTGCGGGATATGCGGATGGCTCAGCTGGTCTCCGACGAGAAGGAGCCCATCACCCCCTTCATTCGGAAGATCCGAAGCCTCTACACCGATCTGGGCGTCTCCACCGTGCTGGTGGCGGGAAGCTCCGGCGACTATCTCTCCGTGGCCGACACCGTACTGCAGATGGACTGCTACCGGGCGCTGGATGTGACGGAGAAGGCCAGAGCTCTGGCTCAGACCCTGACCGAGGAGCAGGCGGCTCCCGCCCAGTGGGTCCGCAAGAGCGTGGCCCGCGCGTCCGTGGAAAAGGTCCGGGTGCACGGCTGGGATACCCTGAGCCTGGACAAATCCGAGATCGACCTGCGCTACATGGAGCAGATCGTGGACGAGAGCCAGACCGCCGCCCTGGGCTATATCCTTCAGTACGTCTTCACCACCATGGCCAACGGCAAAAAGCGGTCTGACGAGCTGGCCAGGGAGGCGGCGGAGAAAATCGAGCGGGAGGGCATCCTCTCCGTCACCCCCAGGAACTACGGCGCCGGCCCTTCCGCCAAGGTCCGGGTCCAGGAAATTCTGGCCTGCATCCAGAGATACCGGGGACTGTAAACGGAATTACCGTGATGTGAATGCGGCAGGAGCATCCCTCCTGCCGTATTTTTATACAATTCCACACATGAGTAAAAATTTAGTAAAATTTTATCGAAAACTATTGCGTTTTTTCTATTTACCGATATAATGAAATTACAGGGAAAGGCAGGGAGGAAAGGAATTGGCGACGATTAAAGAAGTGGCGAGCCTTGCGGGGGTGTCATTGACCACAGTGTCCCGGGTATTGAACCGGGATGAAACCTTATCTGTGACGAACGAGGTGAAAATGCGGATCTTTCATGCCGCGCATCAGCTGAATTATATGCCGCCCAGGCAGCGCAGGGAGGCCAGCGGAAGGCAGAAGCTGGTCATTGGGGTGGCGGACTGGAGGATTATCCGGCCGGACCGGCCCAATGTGAGGCTGTCCTCACTGGCCTGTATGCTGGAGCTCATGACGCCTCAGTACGAGGTGGCCTTTCAGCGGCTCACCTTTGGGGAGCCCCAGCCGGTGGACGGCATCATCGCCTTCGGGCTGTTCAGCGAGGAGGAGATTCTGTTTCTGCGGTCCCTGTCCTTTGCGGTGGTGTTTGTAAATTCCAATCAGAAGGATTATGAGAATGATCAGGTGCAGCTGGACTTTGATCTGGGGCTGGAGGAGATGGTAAGGTATCTCCTGGACAGGAAACGGTATGCCAGCGTCGGCTATATCGGAGGCCTCTATGAGGAGGGGAATGTGAGAATCGGCGGCCACCGTCTGAACGGACTGGCAAACATTTTGAAAAAGAGAAATCAGTATGAGGAAAGATATTTCCATGTGGGGGAAATCAGCCGGGAGAGCGGCTATGCCCTGGCCAAAGCGGCCGCGGAAAATGGCGCTCTGGCCGAGGCCATGCTGCTGGGCAGCGACGAGGTGGCCGAGGGAGCGCTGGAGGCCTTCAGCGAGCTGGGACTGCGGATTCCCAAGGATGTGGCGGTGATCATCTATCAGGATATCCAGACCTTGGAGAGTAAGTGGCCCACCGGCACCCGCATTGAAATGTTCCCGGATTACGTCTGGGAAAACGCGCTGGAGATGCTGATCGGGCGCATCGAGAAAAAGAGAACCCAGGCGGTCACTGTGCTGGTGCCGACCCATATCAGGATCGGGGACACCGCGTGACGGGTTGAACGGCAAAATCCCTTCAATATAAAAACGCGATAGAAAACGTGTAGCGGAAGACCACAAACAAAAAACAGGAGGAAGAATGATGAAAAAAGCAATTTCAGTGTTGGTGGCGGCGGCAATGTGTGTGGAAATTGCGGTTCCGGCCTGCGCGGAGGAGAATCAGCAGATCAGCAAGCTGACGATCTCCTTTGTACCGTCCCGGGAACCGGAGGAGATCATCACGGCTACGGAGCCCCTGAAGGACATGCTCACCAGTGAGCTGGCAACCCTGGGCTATGACGTGGCGGAGGTGGATATCACAGTGGGCACCAGCTATGAGGCGGTAGGTGAGGCCCTGTCGGCGGGTACCGCAGATGTGGGACTGATCCCGGGAGGCACCTATGTGCTCTATGATGACGGCTGTGATGTGCTGCTGACAGCCACGAGAGACGGACTTTCCATCGACTCTGACAGCGCAAAGGACTGGAATGATCAGGCGCCTACCCAGCCCAGCGAAAATCAGGCCACCAGCTATCGGGCTCTGATGATTGCCGGCCCCTCGGAAAAGGGACAGGAGCTGGCGGCGAAGGTGAACGCGGGGGAAGAGCTGACCTGGGAAGATGTTGACAGCGCGAACTGGAGCGTGATGGGCTCCTCCTCTCCGGCCGGATATATTTATCCTTCTCTCTGGCTGCAGGAGAATTACGGGACGAACATTACACAGCTTTCCCACGCGGTTCAGTCGGATTCCTACGGAAGCGCTTTCGCTCGTCTGGCCTCCGGTCAGGTGGATGTACTGTGCACCTATGCCGATGCCCGCCGGGATTATGAGGAGAAATGGAACAGTGAATACGCGATGGAAAACAGTATCTGGGAAGACACCGCGGTGGTGGGAGTCACCCCGGCGATTTATAACGATACCATCAGTGTAAGCAAGACCTCCCCGATTATGGACGATGAGTTCAAAGCCGCCCTGGCGGACGCGTTCATCAATATCGGAAACACGGATGAGGGAAAAGAGGTTATTGCTATTTACGGGCACAATGGTTATCAGCTGGCGCAGTCTTCGGATTATGACTCTGAGCGGGCCGCTCAGGATATGATCCGGGAGCTGAACAGCGCGTCATAAGTAAAACAGGCAGATGAAAAACAGGGCCGCCGTAAAATGTAAAAGCTTCGGAAGGGACATTTTGCGGCGGTCCTTTTGCGGCGGAAGAAGAGGTAAGAGATGATAGAATTTAAAAATGTGGGGAAAAAGTACCCCAATGGCTTCGAGGGACTCAAGGATGTGAATCTGACCATTGACCAGGGAGAATTTGTGGCGATTATCGGCCTTTCCGGCGCCGGAAAATCCACCCTGATCCGTACCATCAACAGAATGCACGATATCACCGCCGGCACTCTGACGGTGGATGGCACCGACGTGATGACACTGCAGGGAAAGAGCCTGAGAAGCTTCCGCAGAAAAATCGGTATGATCTTTCAGTCCTTTAATCTGATCACCAGGACCACCGTGATAAAAAATGTGCTGACCGCCTTTGTGCCGGATCTGCCCTGGTGGAGGGCCGCCTTTGGCATATTTACGAAGGAGGAAAAGATCGCCGCCCTGGAGGCTCTGGATAAGGTGGGAATCCTGGACAAGGCCTTTGTCCGGGCGGATCAGCTTTCCGGCGGACAGCAGCAGAGAGTGGCCCTGGCCAGGACACTGGCCCAAAATCCCAGGATCATCCTGGCGGACGAGCCGGTGGCGGCTCTGGATCCGGTGACGGCGAAGCAGGTGATGGACGATTTCCTGCGGATCAACAGGGAGACCAATATCACGGTGCTGATCAACATTCACCATGTGGATCTGGCCCTTCGGTACGCCTCCAGAGTGATCGGGATCCGGGAGGGACGGATCGTCTATGACGGGGCGGCGGAGGATGTGGACCAGAGAGTGCTGGATGAGATTTATCAGGGAGAACAGGGGGAAGCCGTATGAGTATTTATGATAAATTGTTCCCTCCCAGGACGATTGCCCTTCCCAGCGGCAAGACGGTAAGGCAGTACCGCTCCAGAAAACCCCTCATCGCGGCGGTTTTGCTGGCCATCGCGGCGCTCTCCGTGAAGATTACGGGGTTCAGCATGACGGTGCTGGTGAGCAGAATCGGCCAATTCTTTGTGATTCTGGGGCAGATGTTTCCGCCGAAGTGGAGCTATATGCCTCAGATATGGAAGCCGCTTTTTGACACTATAAAAATGTCCCTGCTGGGTTCTGTGCTGGGCTCCGTTTTGGTGGTGCCCTTCGCCATGCTGGCCTCCACAAATGTGATACACAGCCGGGCCGTGGTGAGTGTCATGAGACTTTTTCTCAGCATTGTCCGCACGCTGCCCACGCTGGTGACGGCCCTGATCGCCACCTACATATTCGGTCTGGGGACGCTGGCCGGAACCACGGCCATCGCGGTGTTTACCTTTGCCTACATCGGAAAAATTCTGTATGAGGAGATCGAGACGGTGGATATGGGAGCCTTTGAGGCCATGGAGGCCATGGGAGCCACGAAGGCGCAGGCCTTTATCAGCGCCATCGTTCCCCAGGTGCTGCCCTCCTACCTGTCAAACTGCCTGTTTTGCTTTGAGGGAAATGTGCGGTACGCCTCCATTCTGGGCTATGTGGGAGCCGGCGGTCTCGGCCTCATTTTAAACGAGAAGATCGGCTGGAGAGAGTATGACAGCGTGGGAATGATTTTGATTGCCCTGTTTGTGACGGTATTCTTGATTGAGAGTATCAGCAGAGCGGCCCGGAAGCGGCTGGTTTAGCGGAGGGATTGGGATGAATAAGAGAATAGAAAAGGCGTATGAGGAACGGCCGAGGAAATGGGTGTTTGAGCTGGCGGTGGCTCTGGTGGCCATCGCTTTGCTGGTGTGGAGCGGCTCCGGAGTGGAGACCAGCGGCACCACACAAAACGGAGGCAAAATCGCGGCGAATATCCTGTCGGGAATTTTTCACCCGGACACGGCCCTTTTGTTTAACCTGACGGTTCAGGGGGTGCCCTATCTTTTGCTGGAGACGATTTGCATTGCCTTTCTCGGCACGGTGGTGGGAGCTGTGATCTCGGTGCCGCTGGCCTTTCTGTCCGCCTCCAACCTTACTCCCAGGCCGGTGGCCTTCGCAGGGAGAGTGATCATCATGGCGGTGCGGACCGTGCCGGCCTTTGTCTACGGGCTGATGTTTATCCGGGTGACGGGGCCGGGAGCCTTTGCGGGCCTTTTGACCATGTCCCTGTGCTCCGTGGGCATGGTGAGCAAGATGTATATTGAAGCCATCGAGGATCTGGACACCAAGGTGCTGGAGTCCTTGGACGCGGCGGGATGCGACACCTGGCAGAAGATCCGCTGCGGTATTCTGCCCCAGCTCATGCCGAACTTTGCCTCCACGGCCATCTACCGGTTCGACATCAATCTGAGAGACACCACGGTGCTGGGCCTGGTGGGGGCGGGAGGTATCGGAGCCCCGCTGATTTTTGCGATGAACAGCTACCGGTGGAATGAGGCGGGGGCCATTCTGGTGGGATTGATTGTGCTGGTGCTTATCGTGGAATGGATCTCCACAAGGATCCGGGTAAAGCTGGCGAGAGGTTAGAGGAAATGGCAAAAAAGGTATTGAATCTGTTTTATACATCGGATACTCACGGGCATGTGTTTCCCGTGGATTACCCCGGGGCCAGGGAGGAGCATTCGGGACTTCTGAACATGGCCGGCCAGATCAGGAGGGAGGAAAACACTCTGATTCTGGACGGAGGCGACACCCTCCAGGGCACCCCCCTGTCCCAATATTATATCGCCCACAGCGGCGACTATCCCTTCCACCCCATGGCACAGGCCTTCAACGCCCTGGGCTGTGATTATTTTACCCTGGGAAATCATGATTTTAACTTTGGCTACCAGGTGATAAAGGAATATCTGGAAGCGATGGAGGGAGAGTGCCTGTGCGCCAATCTGGTGGACAAGAAGGGGGAGCTTCCGCTGAAAAAATGGACGGTGCGCGTCATGGAGAACGGCTTGCGGGTGGGAATCACAGGGATCGTCACGGACTATGTCATGATTTGGGAGCAGCCCCAGAATCTCAGATGGCTTCAGGTGACGGACGCCTTTGAGGCGGCGAGGGAGGCCTGTGAGCGGCTGCGGATCTGTTCGGACATTCAGATCTGTATCTACCACGGGGGCTTTGAGGAGGATCTGGACAGCGGACAGCTTCTGTCGGACAGCGGGGAGAATGTGGCATGCAGGATCGCCAGAGAGCTGGATTTTGATATTTTGCTCACGGGCCATCAGCATATGATGGTGGAGGGAGTGGAACTCAATGGCACCTATGCGGCGCAGCCTCCGGCAAACGCGACCCACTATGTGAGGCTGCGGGCAGAGTGGGAGGAGGATAGAGCGTTGTCTGTGACCTCCTCCATGGAAAGGGTCCGGGATAATCACGCTCCCTGGCTCTACCGGCAGCTGCTTCCGGTGGAGGAGGACACTCAGCGATGGCTGGATGAGCCGGTGGGGGCCCTGTGCCGGGAAATTTTGCCGGAGGAAAAGCTGGCGGCCGCTCTGGGAGGAAGCCAGGTGGCGGCGCTTTTTAATGAGGTGCAGCTCAGTGAGACGGGGGCGGATTTTTCCTGCATCAGCCTGGGAAACAGCCCGGTGGGTCTGAGGAGGCGCGTCACCATGCGGAACATCTGCGGGGCCTACCTCTTTGCCAATACCCTTGTGGTGCTGGAGGTGGACCGGGAGGTGCTGAAGGCGTCGCTGGAGCGGTGCGCCTCCTACTTTACCCTGGAGGAGGGAAGCCCCGCGGTGTCGGAGGAATTTCTAAAGCCGAAGGTAGAGCATTATAATTATGATTTTTACGCGGGCCTTGATTATGAGTTTGACCTGAGAAGGCCGGTGGGGGACCGGGTGACGCGGCTGCGGAAGCTGGACGGCTCGCCCCTGACAGATCAGAAGTACCGTCTGGTCACCAGCAATTACCGGGCCACGGGGACCGGAGGATACGAAAGCCTTGGCCGGTGCCGGGTACTGTGGAGGGGCTCCGAGGAAATGCCGGAGCTGATCGCCAGATATATCAGAGCGCACAGCCCCCTTTCATCTGGCCACAATTACAAATTTATGGTAAGATGGTGAAAGAAAATCAGCAGAAAGTGAGTGTGGTGTGGAATGAGTCGGTATGAACGTGCGATGGAATGGGTGAGCAGGGCGAAGGACAGGCTGCTTTCCATGCGGGAAGAACCACTGGAAATTGCTGAGAAAAGCGGCCATCAGGATATCGTGACAAAATGCGACCGGGAAATAGAGCGGTATCTGAGAAAGAAAATACTGGAGGCCTTCCCCAATGACAGGATCGTGGGGGAGGAATTTTCCATAGACCGCAGGGAGGGAGCCGCGAAGCAGGGAGAAGACTTCGAGGGGAGGGCCGCGGGGCGTGAAGGGGACTCCGAGGAGAAAACCGCAAAGCGCCGGGGAGGCCGCGAAACGGAGCTGCCGGAGCATAAAGCGGAGGCGGTCTGGTATCTGGACCCCATCGACGGGACCACGAATTTTGTGAATCAGCGCCGCAATTATGCCATATCCGTGGGCTGCGCCGTGAATGGCCAGATGAGTTTCGGGATCGTTCTGGATGTGGAGGGGGACAGATGCTATTCCGCCCAAAGCGGCCGGGGCGCCTGGATGAACGGGAGCAGACTGCGCGCGTCCTGTGTGAAAGAAAGCAGAAATATGCTGCTCACCTGCCCCTGCGTCACGGACCTTTTTCTGGGGGACCATGAGAAGAAGGAAGCCTTTGCTCGGCTGGCCCGGGATGTGCGGGGAGTGAGAAGCCTGGGATCGGTGGCGCTGGAGCTCTGCCAGGTGGCCAGCGGCAGGGCCGATCTCTGTATCGCGATCAAATCCTCACCCTGGGATCATAACGGGGCGAGACTGATCCTGAGGGAGGCGGGCGGCGATATCCGCGGCCTGGACGGCAGGCCCCTGCCCTATGACCGGGACAGCCCCTTCCTCGCCGGAAACTCAAAGGCCGCGGTGGAAGAAATTTTTCGGCAGTATTTTCTCTAGATGCCGCAAGAGGGGCTTGGTGATTTGTCCCAAATGGGGGAGGCGGCTATTTGCCGCCTTCTTCCCGGTCTAAACTCAGCTCCTCCACCAATTCCCGGATGGTACCGGCATCCTCCTCCAACGCGTCAGCGATCTCTTCTACGGACCTTCCCTTTGCCAGTTTGATCTGGATCAGTTCTTTCAGCTTTTGAAGTTTTCCCTGCTGTATTCCCTGCTTGATCCCCTGTTCGATCCCTTCCTGTTTATCGAAATATTTTTCTTCCCATGCCTGCATATATTTCACTCCTATCTCCTCACTGGCCCGGACCTGACATACCCGGTCGTGGATTCTTTTCAGACGGATGCTTTCAGACCCGGCGGCGGCCTCGTCGGTGGTATGTTCTACATAGTGAAGAAATTCCACCAGCTCCTTTGACACCTCATCTTCATTTCTGCCCTTTGTATTCAGAAAAATACGGCAGGTACCGTCCTGGAGACGGCATTCCGGTACCTCCAGGCAGGAGGCGCCGAAGGTGTAGCGGTATTTTCCGCGGCCGAAGAGGTCAAATGACATGATGATAATGATGTAGGACGCATTGAGGCGGCTGTAGTCCGGTATGCCCGGGGGCAGAAGCGTGGCGTCGATCATCGACTGATAATAGCGGCTCCGTCTTGCCAGATCCATTTTCTTTTGCGCCTGCATTTCTGTGTTGTACACGGTCTGGTCCTCATCCATGGCGAAAACATCCATTCGGACGGAGCGGACCGACGGCGATCTGCGCAGCTCTTTTTCCGTCTCATTTTCCCGTATGAGAGGAATCTCCCGGTCCAGAATGATACTCAGTACATCCTGATGTGTGCCGGGATCCTCCATCACCTCGTCAAAAAGAAAGCGGTTTGTAAGGTTCAGTTCCTTTAATGGTATCATGCTTTCGATTTTAGCCATTTTATTCTCCTTTATTTTATCATATTTTACAGGGGTATGACAGAGTTATTTTGAAGGTATGATAAGAATGTATAGCAACTTTTTGATAGAATATGTAATAAATTATAAAAATAATATCACAAAAGAATAGATAAGTCAATCCCTTTTTTATGAAATTTATCTCCCGGAAAACAGAGGAGGCATAATGGAAAAGAATATGGTAAAAATAATACGGTGAGAAATATGGGAAAATAAGGTTGATTTTTTTTGAGAATGATGGTATGGTGTAGATGCTCATATGACTGACGGAAGTGGGATTGACCACAGGGAGTATGGGTGTTTGAGGAGGCCGACCGTCTGGGCACAGGAATGTGGCAGAGGTGCGGTCTTATATTTTTTTCCAGGAAAAATGAGTAAAGGAGAACAGACATGGAAATGATTTCTTTGGAGAAGGAACTGCGGGAGAACAGCTATCCGGGACGGGGAATTGTGATCGGAAGATCCGCGGACGGAACAAAGGCGGTGGCGGCGTACTTCATCATGGGACGGAGTGAGAACAGCCGGAACCGGATCTTTGTGGAGGACGGCGAGGGAATCCGCACCCAGGCCTTTGACCCGGCAAAGCTTCAGGATCCCAGCCTGATCATCTACGCTCCGGTGCGTGTGCTTGGCAACAAAACCATTGTGACCAACGGTGACCAGACCGATACCATCTACGACGGAATGGATCATCAGCTGACCTTCGAGCAGAGTCTCAGGTGCCGGGAGTTTGAGCCGGACGGCCCGAACTATACCCCCAGAATATCCGGTATCCTGCACATCGAAAACGGCGGATACAACTATGCCATGTCCATCCTGAAGAGCAATAACGGCAATCCGGAAGCCTGCAACCGCTATACCTTCGCGTATGAGAACTGCGCGGCGGGGGAGGGCCATTTCATTCATACCTACAAGTGCGACGGCAATCCGCTTCCCAGCTTTGAGGGGGAACCGAAGCTGGTGGCCATTCCCGATGATATGGACGCTTTCACGGAGCTTCTTTGGAGCAGCCTGAACGAGGACAATAAGGTGTCGCTGTTTGTCCGCTACATTGACATTGCCTCGGGAACATACAAAACCAGAATCGTAAATAAGAACCAGTGATTCCGCTGCCTTTGCGGAAGAAGAGACGAACGAAGAATGAAAGGAGCCCAATCATGAATGAATTACAGTTAAAATATGGATGCAACCCGAACCAGAAGCCCTCCCGGATCTTTATGGCCGACGGAAGCGCCCTTCCCATCCAGGTGCTCTCCGGCCGTCCCGGCTACATCAACTTCCTGGACGCCTTCAACGGCTGGCAGCTGGTGCGGGAGCTGAAGCAGGCCACCGGTCTTCCCGCGGCCACATCCTTCAAGCATGTGTCTCCGGCGGGAGCCGCCGTGGGTCTGCCCCTTTCCGAGACCCTGGCCAGAATCTACTGGGTGGAGGATCAGGGAGAGCTGTCTCCCCTGGCCTGTGCCTATGCCAGGGCCAGAGGCGCGGACCGCATGTCCTCCTTCGGTGATTTTATCGCCCTGTCCGATGTCTGCGACCGGGATACGGCCATGCTGATTAAGCGGGAGGTATCCGACGGTGTGATTGCTCCGGGCTACACGGAGGAGGCGCTGGAGATTCTCCGCCAGAAAAAGAAGGGGAACTACAATGTGATCCGGATCGATGAGAATTACCGCCCGGCGCCCTTAGAGCACAAGCAGGTATACGGCGTCACCTTTGAGCAGGGCCGGCAGGAGCTTCCCATCAACGACGAGCTGATCTCCAATTTTGTCACTGAGAAAAAGGAAATTCCGGAAGAGGCAAAAATGGACATGAAGATCGCCTTAATCACCTTGAAGTACACCCAGTCCAACTCGGTCTGCTACGTGAAGGGCGGACAGGCCATCGGCATCGGAGCAGGGCAGCAGTCCCGGGTTCACTGTACCAGACTGGCGGGCCAGAAGGCGGACAACTGGTTTCTGCGTCAGTGCCCCAAGGTGCTGAATCTTCCCTTCTCGGACAAGATCACGAGGGCGGAGCGGGACAATGCCATTGATGTTTACATTGGGGCCGAGTATATGGATGTGCTGTCTGAGGGGGCCTGGCAGAAGGTCTTCACTGAGAAGCCGGAGGTCTTTACCGAGGAGGAGAAGAGAGCCTGGCTTGACCAGCTGGAGGGTGTGACCCTGGGCTCCGATGCCTTCTTCCCCTTCAGCGACAACATCGAGCGCGCCCACAAATCCGGCGTGGCCTATATCGCCCAGCCCGGCGGCTCTGTCCGGGACGCGGATGTGATCGCCGCCTGTGACAAATACGGAATCGCCATGGCCTTCACCGGTATCCGGCTGTTCCACCATTAATACCGATTAGACTCTGTTTCACTGCTGAAAACACCGGTGAATGCCTGCGAGCGCCTTGGAACATTCCTTCCCGCAAAAATCCTGCGGAAAGCAAGGTTCCAGCGCGCTCCGGGCATTTCACCGGTGTTTCATATCAAATCATGGTCAGGTTTCTTAAAATAATCCAATCGCCGACTGCCTCTCCACCAGCTCCACATCCATGACAATCCTGGACTCCTTCGTCGGCTTTCCGGTCTGAATCCGCTCCAGCAGCATATCCGTAGCCCGCAGCGCCTTCTCCTCCACATTCTGGGAGATGGAGGTCAGCTTTGGGGAGGTGTACTGGCACAGGCTCAGATTGTCATACCCGATCACAGACAGATTCACCGGTACCCGGTATCCCCCCAGCCTTGCGCCCTCCATGATCCCGACGGCGCAGATATCCGCGGTGGTGACCGCCGCGGAGATGCCGCTGCGGCGGGAAGCGATCTTTTTCCCGGCCTGGATGCCTCCCTGGTAGGTGGGCGGTTCCGCGAACACATACTCCGGCCGGAAGGGAAGCCCGCACTCCCTCAGCGCCCGCAGATATCCCCGGAAGCGGGCGGTCAGCAGAGGACTCCCCTCATAGTCCGCCACAAAGGCAATATTCGTATGTCCCAGGTTGATCATGTATTTTGTGGAGAGATACAGCCCCTTTTGGTCATCGGAGCAGACATTGATCAAATCCGGCAGGTCGGCGGCGCTGTCAAAGACAGCCACCGGGCAGGGAGTGCTCTCTGTCAGAGAGGCGAGAAACTCCCCGGAAGGCGGATAGAGGAAGAGAATGCCGTCCAGATTCCAGTTTTTCATCAGGGCGGTGAGGTCCGTCATATTTGTGATGGAGCGGATCATGGTATAGTAGCCGCTGTGCCGCAGCCTCCGCTCAATGGCGCTGAGCATGGTGCTGATGTAGGGGTCCTCCAGGAAGCGGTCGGCAGAATGCCCGGACGTATCTTCGGCGGTGATGATGATGCCGACAATACGGGAGGCTTTGTTGGTCAGGCTCCGGGCGCTGAGATTCGGCACATAGCCGCATTCCTCAATGATGCGGTTCACCCTCTCAATGGTTTTGGCCGACACCCGGCCATGCTTTCCGTTAATTACATTGGACACGGTCATGGTACTGACCCCCGCCCTGTCCGCGATATCCTTCAACGTCACTGCGTCCTCATCTCCTTCCATGGCAAAAACGAAGGTTTATAAACCTCATTATAATGTGTCAAAGAAGAAAAAACAACCCAAAATGGTAAAATAAATAATGTAGAATAGGCCAGAAATCTCTTGACGAATCCGCAATCTGGTGGTAATTTGATAATAAGTTTAGCGATAAACTCTTTCGAGCTTGACAGAGGGCGCAAAATCGGAATTAACGCAGACAACAAGGAGGAACAGCCATGAAAGAAATTTACCGGGTAGAGACCCGACCGGTCCCGAGGGATGAAAATATTGTGGCGGGAGAAAAATACAGAATTACCGTATTGACAGAAGGGCTTGTGCGGCTGGAGTACAGCGAGGACGGAGTATTTGAGGACCGGGCCACCCAGATGGTGTTTTACAGAGACTTTCCGGCAGTGGACTACCGGGTAACTCGGAAGGAGGATGTGATGGAGATTCACACCTCCAGGCTTCATCTCACCTACAATGAGAAGGAGTTCAGCGGCTTCGGTCTGAGCATCCAGGTAAAGGGGAATATCAGCGCGTACCACAGCATTTGGCACTACGGGGAGGAGATCCGGGATCTGGGAGGTACGGCCAGGACGCTGGACTGTGTGAATGGTTCCACGACGCTGGACAATGAAAAGCTGGAGCTGGATCACGGTGTGGCCTCCAGATTTGGCTTCTCCCTTTTGGATGACAGCCGGTCCCAGGTGCTGCTGCCGGACGGCTGGATCGAGCCCAGAAGGAAGGGAATCCAGGACCTGTATTTCTTTGGATACGGAATGGACTACAAGGAGGCGCTGAAGGACTTTTATTATCTTTGCGGTCATACCCCCATGCTTCCCCGGTTCGCGCTGGGAAACTGGTGGAGCCGCTATTACAAATATTCGGAGGAATCCTACCTGGCCTTGATGGACCGGTTCGAGGAGGAAAATCTGCCCTTTACCGTGGCGGTCATCGACATGGACTGGCATCTGGTGAATATTGATCCGAAGTACGGCAGCGGATGGACCGGCTACACCTGGAACCGGGAGCTGTTTCCGGATCCGGCGGGCTTTTTGAAAAAGCTCCATGACCGGGGAATGAGGACGACGCTGAATGTCCATCCGGCGGAGGGCGTCCGGGCCTATGAGGAGCGGTATCTGGACATGGCAAAGGCCATGGGGGTGGATTACGAGCATGAGGAGCCGGTGGCCTGCGATGTGGCGGACCCCAAATTTATGAAAGCCTACTTTACCTACCTTCACCATCCCATGGAGGAGGAAGGGGTGGACTTCTGGTGGATCGACTGGCAGCAGGGCAGCAACAGCAAAATCGAGGGACTGGACCCGCTGTGGATTCTGAACCATTTCCATTTCCTGGACAGCGGCCGGGAGGGCAGGCGCCCCATGACCTTCTCCCGCTACGGCGGTCCCGGCAGTCACCGCTATCCGGTGGGATTTTCCGGCGATACTGTGACCACCTGGGAGTCTCTGGATTTCCAGCCCTATTTCACCGCCACCGCCTCCAATATCGGCTACGGCTGGTGGAGCCACGACATCGGCGGCCATATGCTGGGCTACAAAAATGATGAGCTGGTGGCCCGCTGGGTGCAGCTGGGTGTGTACTCCCCCATTATGAGGCTTCACAGCACCAGCAGTGAATTCAACGGAAAGGAGCCCTGGCGGTTCAAGAAGGAGACGGAGCTGAGTATGGGGGAAGCTCTCCGGGCCCGGCACAGGATGATCCCCTACCTGTATACCATGAACCACAGAAGTTATGCGGAGGATCTGCCCATCGTCCTCCCCATGTACTATGAGTATCCCGGGGCCCGGGAGGCTTACGGTGTGCCGAATCAGTATCTCTTCGGCACGGAGCTGATGGTGGCGCCCGTCACCTCCCCCAGAATTGCGGGGCTAAACGTGGCGAAGGTGAAGGCGTGGCTGCCGGAGGGCACCTGGTACGATATTTACACGGGACTGAAATACAGCGGCGGAAGATCTCTGGATCTGTACCGCGGTCTGGAGTCCATCCCGGTGCTGGCGAAGGCCGGAGGCATCCTGCCCTTGACCGATGAGATCAGCGGAGTGGAGGCAGAGTCCAATCCCAAGTCCCTGCGGATTCGGGTATTCGCCGGGGCGGACGGAAGCTTTACGCTGTACGAGGACGACAATGAGACCTGCGATTACGAGAAGGGCATTTGCGCCGAGACTGTGATGGAATACAGAGAGGAGGAGGACGCCTCCGTCTTCACCATCCATCCGGCCAGGGGCGATCTGAGCCTGATTCCTTCAAAACGCGCCTACACCGTGGAGCTGACCGGATATCTGCCGGAGCAGCCGGTGCGGGTATTTGTGGATGGCAGAGAGCTGGAGCGCGGGCAGGGATCCGGCGAGGCCTCTTGGCCTGACGGGGCTTTGAGGGCGGGTCTCTCCTACAGCGGCAAGACCCAGTCCCTGATCGTCACCATACCCGAGACAGAGACAGAAAAAGCCATTGAGCTTCGTCTGCCCCGGCCCGGATACGCCCGGGACAACCAGGTGGTTCAGCGCTGCTTCGATTTCCTGAATCAGGCGGAGATCAGCTTCGTGCTGAAGGATCAGATCTACTCCCGAGTGAAGAGGGCCGGGAGCATCCCCGCTCTGATCTCTGAGCTGAACGCCATGGAGCTGGAGAAGGATCTGTACGGTGTGCTGGTGGAAATCCTCACCGCCTGGGCGGAAGCGTGATTTTTTGGCGGCGCCCCGGGAAGAGGATGATTACCAATTTATAGATAAAAGGCGTCAACACAAAACGGCATCCGCGGTAAAACGCGAATGCCGTTGCTTTTTTACTCCTTCTCGTGCTGTCCCACAGCCGCCTCCACAAAGCCCCGGAACAGAGGATGGGGCCGGTTTGGCCTGGACTTTAGCTCCGGGTGGCCCTGGGTGCCGATGAAGAAGGGGTGGCTTTTCAGCTCGATCATCTCCACGATTCGTCCGTCCGGCGACAGACCGGACAGGGTCATTCCGTTCTCCTCCAGGATCTTCCGGTAATCATTGTTGACCTCGTAGCGGTGCCGGTGCCGCTCCTGGATTTCCTCCGTGCCGTACAGCTGGTAGGCCTTTGTGGTCTTGTCCAGGACGCAGGGGTAGGCGCCGAGACGGAGGGTGCCGCCGATGTCCTCCACCCCGTTTTGATCCGGGAGAAGAGCGATGACCGGGTGGGAGGTCTGAGGATTCAGCTCGATGCTGTGGGCGTCCTCCAGCCCCGCCACGTGGCGGGCATACTCCACGATGGCAAGCTGCATGCCGAGGCACAGGCCCAGGAAGGGGATATTGTGGGTGCGGGCGTAGCGGATGGCCTCAATCTTGCCCTCCACGCCCCGGTCCCCGAAGCCCCCGGGCACCAGGATACCGTCCGCGTCGCCCAGCAGCTCCTCCGCGTTGGCCTCCGTCACATCCTCGGAGTTGATCCATCGGATATTGACGGTGGCGTGGCTGGCGATACCGCCGTGCTTCAGGGCCTCCACCACACTGATGTAGGCGTCGTGGAGAGAAATGTATTTGCCCACCAGGGCGATGTTTACGTCCCGCACCGGGGAGCGCAGAGCGTTCACCATGGACCTCCAGTCCTCCAGGTCCGGCTCGGGGCAGTCCAGGTGGAGACATTCACAGGCCACCTGGGCCAGATTTTCCCGCTCCATGGCCAGGGGCGCCTCGTACAGGTACTCCACGTCCAGATTCTGGAGCACCCGGGAGCTGGGCACATTGCAGAAGAGGGCAATTTTATCCTTGATCTGCTTGTCCAGGGGATGCTCGGACCGGCAGACAATGATATCCGGCCAGATCCCCATGCCCTGGAGCTCCTTGACGCTGGCCTGGGTGGGCTTCGTCTTCATCTCCCCGGAGGCCTTCAGATAAGGAATCAGGGTCACGTGGATCAAAATGGCGTTCTCATGGCCGATATCGTGCTGAAACTGGCGGATCGCCTCCAGGAAGGGCTGGCTCTCAATGTCTCCCACCGTGCCTCCCACCTCTATGATGGCGATGTGCGTGTCCTTGGCGGTGTAATTCCGGTAAAACCGGCTCTTTATCTCATTGGTGATGTGGGGGATGACCTGAACCGTGCCGCCGCCGTAGTCGCCCCGGCGCTCCTTTTGCAGGACGGACCAGT